>NZ_JAOCQD020000002.1:1607965-1929558 GCF_025290835.2 Aquabacterium sp. OR-4
CGCAGCCGCTGCGACCGCATCCTGGTGGTCGACTGCAGTGCCGACACCCAGGTGCAGCGGGTGATGCAGCGCTCGGGCTGGCCCGCGGCCCAGGTGCGGCACGTCATCGCGCTGCAGGCCACGCGCGAGGCCCGCCGCGCCATCGCCGACGCCGTGATCCTGAACGACGGCCTCTCGCTGGCCGCGCTGCAGGCCGAGGTGGATGCGCTGTGGCAGCGCTGGCTGCCGCCGGCCGGGGCCGCGCACAGCCCGCCAACGGCCACCTAACACCGGCAAGACACGGCCGGGCCGGCGCAAACCGTGCGGCGCCATGGCACCACGCTGTGGAACAATCCCGGGCAGATGGCCCCGGCACCCGGGGCACATGAGGAACCCGGCCTTGGTCCTGTACGAGTACCCGTTCAACGAGAGCATGCGCACCATGCTGCGCCTCGAACACCTGTTCGACCGCCTGGGCCAGCTGATCGTTCGCGACGCGCCGGTGGACCACCATTTCGCGCTGGTGTCCTTGTTCGAGATCGTCGAGGTGGCCTCGCGCTCGGACCTCAAGTCCGATCTGCTGAAAGACCTCGACCGCCACCGCAGCCACCTGGGCAGCCTGCGCGACAACCCGCAGGTGCAGGGCCAGGCGCTTGAATCGCTGATCGCCCGGCTCGACCAGGCCTTCGAGCAGCTCAATGCCCAGACCGGCAAGGCCGGCCAGGCGCTGGCCGGCAACGAGTGGCTGACCAGCGTCAAGAGCCGCATCAGCATTCCCGGCGGCACCTGCGAGTTCGACCTGCCGGCCTACTACGCCTGGCAGCAGCTCGATGCCGGGCGCCGCCGCCAGGACCTGCTGGGCTGGGTGAACACGCTGGCGCCGCTGGCCGGCGCCCTGCAGCTGCTGCTGCAGCTGCTGCGCGAAAGCGGTGTGCCGCATATGGTGGCCAGCACCGCCGGCCAGTTCCAGCAAAGCCTGCCGCAGGGCCGCAGCTACCAGCTGCTGCGCCTGCGCATCGACGGCGACAGCGGCCTGGTGCCCGAGATCACCGGCCACCGCCTGATGGTGTCGGTGCGGCTGATGCGGGTGGACGGCGACGGCCGGCTGCGCCCGGCCGGCGCCGATGCGCCGCTCGAGCTGACCCTGTGCGCATGAACCGCGACGCCACCCAGGCCGGCATCCGCCACGTGCCCTGCCCGGCCTGCGGCCAGCCGGCGGTGTTTGCGCCCGGCAACCGCTGGCGCCCGTTCTGCAGCGAGCGCTGCCGCCTGGGTGACCTGGGCGCCTGGGCCAGCGAGCGCTACCGGGTGCCCGCCAGCGCCGCCCCGGACACCGAGGCCGACGCCGACGCCGACGCCGACGCGCCGCCGCCGGTGCCGCCGGCCGGCTGAGCCCGCAACCCCGCATCGCCCGCCGGCCTTGTTGATCGCCCCTGCGCCCGCTGTCGCGCCACGATGACTGCCGGGCCTGACGCCACCGCTGCCACCGCCGCGCCGGCCGGTTCCGCCCAGGCCAGCGCCGCCTCATCGCTAGCGCCAGCGCCACCGCCACCGCCACGGCCGCGCCGCTGGCCGCGGCGCCTGGTGCTGGCCGCGGGCGTGCTGCTGCTGCTGGCCGCGCTGATCACCTGGGCGCTGCCGCCGGCGCTGTCGGCCCTGCTGCGCCACGAGCTGCCGCTGCGCCTGGGCGCGGCCCTGGGCCGCCCGGTCAGCGTGGGCGCGGTGCAGGTTCGGCCCTGGCAACTGGCGCTGAGCATCGAGCAGCTGCGCATCGGCCACGCGCCGGGTTCGGGCGCCGGCGGGGCCGACGCGGCGCTGCCGCAGCTTGAACTGGGGCGCCTGGCGATCACCGTGGCCCCCAGCTCGCTGCGCCACCGCGCGCCGGTGCTGCAATCGCTGCAGCTGCAATCGCTGCGCCTGCGCCTGGCCCGCACCGCTGCGGGCCGCAGCGACATCGACGACCTGCTGCAGCGCCTGGCCACGCCGGCGCCCAATCAACCACCCGCGGCCGCGCCGGCCCGCTTTGCGATCTACAACCTGCAGCTCGACGACGGCGAGATCACGCTCGACGACCGGCCCGCCGGCCGCCGCCACCGCATCGAGGCGCTGTCGCTGGGCCTGCCCTTCCTGTCGAACCTGCCGGCCGATGTGGCCGTGCACACCGAGCCACGGCTGCGCCTGCGCATCGACGGCACCACCATCGACAGCGGCGGCAAGGCGCTGCCTTTTGCGCAGACCCGCCAGGCCACTCTGGACATCGGCTTCGACGGCCTCGACCTGGCACCCTGGCTGGTCTACCAGCCGCCCGCGCTGGCGCTGCGGGTGGCGCGCGGGCGCCTGTCCACCCGGCTGAGCATCGATTTCAGCCAGGCCGCGCAGGGCCCGCCGCGGGTGCAGCTGCGCGGCGGGCTGCGCCTGGACGATCTGGCGCTGCAGGCCCGCGACGGTGCCGCCCTGGCCGGCTGGACGCAGCTGGCGCTGGAGCTGCGCGACGTGCAGCCGCTGGCGCGCCGCGTGGCGCTGGGCACGCTGCGCATCGACGACCCGCAGCTCACGCTCAGCCGCCACGCCGACGGTCGGCTGAACTGGCAGGCCCTGGCCAGCCCGGCGGCCGCGGCCGCCAGCAATGGCCCGCACGGCCAGGCTGCCGCGGCACCAGCCGCGGCATCGGCCTCTGAGCCAGCCACGCCCCCCGCCACCGCAGCACCCGGCGACTGGCAGTTCTCGCTCGAACGCCTGCAACTGCAGCGCGGCATGCTGGACTGGCGCGACGCCACGCTGCCCGGCACGCCGCACTGGCAGCTGGCCGGGCTGGCGCTGCAGGCCGACGGCCTGCGCTGGCCCGCGCTGTCCTCGGTGCCGGTCACGCTCGACGCCACGCTGCAACACCAGGGCCAGGCCCTGGGCCGCCTGGCGCTCGAGGCGCAGGCCGGCCAGCAGGCCGCCAGCGCCAGCCTCACGCTGAGCGATCTGCAGCTGGCCGCCGCCGCGCCCTACCTGGCGCCGCACCTGCGGCCACGGCTCGATGGCCGCCTGAACCTGCGCGCCCAGCTCGACTGGCGCCGCGGCACGCCGGCCGCGCGCCTGGTGCTGGCCGTGCCCGAGCTGCGCCTCGAGCAGCTGGCGCTGCGCCAGCCCGCACGGCCGGGCCAGCGCGCCAGCCCGCTGGCCGGCTGGCAGGCCCTGACCGTGCACGACGCGCAGTTCGACCTGCAGGCCCGCCGCGCCCACCTGGGCCGGGTGCGCCTGGCGGGCCCGCAGCTCGGCGTGGTGCGCGCGGCCGATGGCCAGCTCAACCTGCAGCAGTGGTGGCGGGCCGACGCGGCGGCCCCCGCCGGCCGGGCCGGCCCAGCGCGCCCGCCTCCGGTGCCGGCCACGGCCACGGCCACAGCCACAGCCAAAGTGGCCACTGCCAAGGCGACCACAGCCAAGGCGGCCACCAGCCCGGCAAGCCCTGGCGCCCGACCTGCCCCCGCCCCGCCGGCCGCCGGCTGGCAGTGGGCCCTGGACGAACTGGCGGTGGACGGTGGCCGCCTGCAGTTCACCGACCTGGGCGTGAGCGATGCGCCCGGCGAGCCGCTGCGCCTGGCACTGGCCCCGCTGCGCCTGCGGCTGCGCCAGGCGCAATGGCCGCCCGCCAGCGGCCGGGCGACGATGCCGCTGCAGATCGACACCCGCCTGGGCGTGCCCACCGCCAGCGACGACCCCATTGCCGCCGGCCGCCGCGCCGCGCCGCTGGGCGGCGAGCTGCGCTGGGCCGGCCGCCTGGGCCTCAACCCGTTGCGTGTCGAGGGCCGGCTGCAGGCGCGCAAGCTGCCGCTGCACCTGGCCGAGCGCTACGCCGCCGAGGCGATGGGGCCCTTGACCCTGCTGCATGCCGAGGCCGACCTGACCGCCCGCCTGGCCCTGCGCCAGCAGCCCGCTGGCTGGCAGCTCGATACCGGGGGCGAGCTGCGCCTCGACGATCTGCACCTGCACAGCCGGCCCGAGGCCGGCGGCCGCCTGGACGCGGCCAGCGAACTGCTCAGCTGGCAGTCGCTGGCGCTGAACGGCCTGCAACTGTCGCTGGCGCCCGGCGCCCGGCCACGCCTGACCGTGGCCGAGGCCGCCTTGACCGATTTCTACAGCCGGCTGGTGATCACCGAGGACGGCCGCTTCAACCTGCGCGACATGGCCGCCGCGCCCGATGGCGCGACGGCGGCTGCACCCGCTGCACCTGCTGCGGCATCGGCTGAACCTGCGGCAGCCAACGCGGCGCCCGCCGCATCGGCCGCATCGAACGCCGCAGCCACACCGCCCACACCACCCGCTTCGGCGCCCGCGGCGGCCTTTCCGATCGCGCTCGAAGTCGGCGCCACGCGCCTGGTCAACGGCCGGGTCGATTTCACCGACCGCTTCATCCGCCCGAACTACAGCGCGCGCCTGTCGGCGCTGAACGGCCAGCTCGGCACGCTGCGCTCCGACACGCGCGAGATGGCCACGCTGACGCTGTCGGGCCGTGCCGCCGACACCGCCACACTCGAGATCAGCGGCCAGCTCAACCCCACGGCCCAGCCGCTGGCGCTGGACATCCGCGCCCGCGCCAGCGACCTGGAGCTGGCGCCGCTGTCGCCCTACGCCGGCAAGTACGCCGGCTACGCCATCGAGCGCGGCAAGCTGAGCATGGACGTGCACTACCGGATCGAGCCCGACGGCCGGCTGGACGCCAAGAACCAGGTCATCCTCAACCAGCTCACCTTCGGCGAGCGCGTCGAGTCGCCCGACGCCACCCAGCTGCCGGTGCGCCTGGCCATCGCGCTGCTGAAAGACCGGCACGGCGTGATCGACATCAACCTGCCGGTCTCGGGCAGCCTCGACGACCCGCAGTTCAGCGTGGGCGGGCTGATCTTCAAGGTCATCGTCAACCTGCTGGGCAAGGCCTTGACGGCCCCGTTCTCGCTGCTCAGCGGCGGCGGCGGCCCCGACATCAGCCAGGTGCAGTTCGAGCCCGGTGTGGCCCGCGTGACGCCCGCCGGCCAGCAGGTGCTCGACAAGGTGGCGCAGGCCCTGCTCGACCGGCCGGCCTTGCAGATGACCGTGGCCGGCGCCGCCGACCCATTGAGCGAGCGCGAGGCCTGGCAGGCGGCCACGCTGGAAGCCCGCCTGCTGGCCGAACACCGGCGCGCCCAGCGGCGTGCCGCGCCCGCCACGGCAGCGACCGCAGCACCGGCAGCGGCCGCCGCATCTGCATCTGCATCGGCATCCGCCGCCGCCTCACCCATCGCCGAGGCGCCACCGATCCCGGGTGACGAACGCACCCGCCTGCTGCGCGAGCTGTACCGCAACAGCGCCCTGCCCGACCGGCCACGCAATCTGGTGGGCCTGCTGCGCGAACTGCCGGCCGCCGAGATGGCGGCACGGCTGAAGGCCGGCCTGGTGGTCAGCACCGAGGTGATGCGCGAGCTGGCGCTGCAGCGCGGCCTGGCGGTGCGCGACGCGCTGGTGGCCCGCGGCCTGCCGGCCGAGCGCCTGTTTCTGGCCGCCCCGCTGCTGCGCGCCTCGGGCGAGGATGACGCCGCCTGGGTGCCCAGCGTCAAGCTCACGCTGGCCCTGCCCTGACGCGGCGCCGGCCGGTGCCCCCCCCTCTTGAAAGCCGGCAACCGAACCCTATAATCGTTTTGCTAGCACTCACAAGGTTTGAGTGCTAACACCCGGACACAGGCCTCGCCTGGCCGGCCCCTCTAGCCGTTGAATGGGCCCCGCCCGCTGCGGCGCCCGTTCGTTCAAGCTGATCTGAGATCCCCAAGGAGATACGATGAAACTGCGTCCGTTGCATGATCGAGTGATCGTCAAGCGCCTGGAACAAGAGACCAAGACCGCTTCGGGCATCGTCATCCCCGACAACGCCGCCGAGAAGCCCGACCAGGGTGAAGTGCTGGCCGTCGGTCCGGGCAAGCGCAATGACAAGGGCGACTTCGTGGCCCTGAACGTGGCCGTGGGCGACCGCGTGCTGTTCGGCAAGTACAGCGGCCAGACCGTCAAGGTCGATGGCGACGAACTGCTGGTGATGCGCGAAGAAGACCTCTTCGCCGTCGTCGCCAAGTAAAGCCACTGCGCGGCGCGCTGGCGTCGTTGCGCGGTGCTCGGAATCCTCACGTAGCGCTGCTACGTTCCGGTTCCTGCGCTCCGTGCGCCTAGCCAGCCCGCTGCTCGCTACGCTTTCCTTCCCGACGACAGTGCGGTGAAGGAAGGCCAGAACCCAACATCGAAATTTCGGAGTTATTCACATGGCAGCCAAAGACGTCATCTTCGGTTCCGACGCCCGTCACCGCATGGTGGAAGGCGTGAACATCCTGGCCAACGCGGTCAAGGTCACGCTGGGCCCCAAGGGTCGCAACGTGGTGCTCGAGCGCTCGTTCGGCGCCCCCACCGTCACCAAGGACGGTGTCTCGGTGGCCAAGGAAATCGAGCTGAAGGACAAGCTCCAGAACATGGGCGCCCAGATGGTCAAGGAAGTGGCTTCCAAGACCAGCGACAACGCCGGTGACGGCACCACCACCGCCACCGTGCTGGCCCAGGCCATCGTGCGCGAAGGCATGAAGTACGTGGCCGCCGGCATGAACCCGATGGACCTGAAGCGCGGCATCGACAAGGCGGTCACCGCCCTGGTCGCCGAGCTGAAGAAGGCCAGCAAGGCCACCACCACCTCGAAGGAGATCGCGCAAGTCGGCTCGATCTCGGCCAACAGCGACGAATCCATCGGCACCATCATCGCCAACGCGATGGACAAGGTGGGCAAGGAAGGCGTCATCACCGTCGAAGACGGCAAGAGCCTGGACAGCGAACTCGATGTCGTTGAAGGCATGCAGTTCGACCGCGGCTACCTGTCGCCCTACTTCATCAACAACCCCGAGAAGCAGGCCGCCCTGCTGGACAACCCGTTTGTTCTGCTCTTCGACAAGAAGATCAGCAATATCCGTGACCTGCTGCCCACGCTGGAGCAGGTGGCCAAGGCCGGCCGTCCGCTGCTGATCATCGCCGAAGAAGTCGAGGGCGAAGCCCTGGCGACGCTGGTGGTCAACACCATCCGCGGCATCCTGAAGGTCGTGGCCGTCAAGGCGCCTGGCTTCGGCGACCGCCGCAAGGCCATGCTGGAAGACATCGCCATCCTGACGGGCGGCAAGGTCATCGCCGAAGAAGTGGGCCTGACCCTCGAGAAGGTGACCCTGGCCGACCTGGGCCAGGCCAAGCGCGTGGAAGTGGGCAAGGAAAACACCACCATCATCGATGGCGCCGGTGCCGCTGCCGACATCGAAGCCCGCGTCAAGCAGATCCGCATCCAGATCGAAGAAGCCACCAGCGACTACGACCGTGAGAAGCTGCAAGAGCGCGTGGCCAAGCTGGCCGGCGGTGTTGCCGTGATCAAGGTTGGCGCGGCCACCGAAGTCGAGATGAAGGAAAAGAAGGCCCGCGTCGAAGACGCCCTGCACGCCACGCGCGCTGCGGTGGAAGAAGGCATCGTCGCCGGCGGCGGCGTGGCCCTGCTGCGTGCCCGTCAGGCCGCTGGCACCATCAAGGGTGACAACGCTGACCAGGACGCCGGCATCAAGCTGGTGCTCAAGGCCATCGAAGCGCCGCTGCGCGAGATCGTGGCCAACGCCGGTGGCGAGCCGAGCGTGGTGGTCAACGCCGTGCTGGCCTCGTCGGGCAACCACGGCTTCAACGCCGCCAACGACACCTATGGCGACATGATCGAAATGGGCATCCTGGACCCGACCAAGGTGACCCGCACCGCGCTGCAGAACGCCGCTTCGGTGTCGAGCCTGATGCTCACCACCGAGTGCATGGTGGCCGAGGCCCCGAAGGAAGAAGCAGCCGGCGGCGGCATGCCCGGCGGCATGGGCGGCATGGGCGGCATGGGCGGCATGGACATGTAAGTCCAGCCCGCAGGCCAGCGCTTCGGCGCCGGCCTGCACCGGCACGCATTGCCACAACGGGCCACCTTCGGGTGGCCCGTTGCATTTCCGGCGTTCGGGCCGCGTCGGCCCGCTGATAATCCCTCTGCCATGCACCGCCAGCCCACGCTGAACGACTTCATCGACGACGAACTGCTGCGCGCGCCGATGAGCTTCGACCGCGTGATCGACGCGGTGCTCGACCGCTGGCGCCTGCGCCTGCCCAGCCACGACCGCCACGACGCGCAGGCCGACCGCGTGCTGCAGCAAAGCCGTGGCGATGTGGTGAACACCGCCACACGCACGCTGCGCCGCGGCACCGAGCCGCCCGCGGCGGCCACCACCAGCAGCCCGCGCGCCACCGGCGCGCCGCGCGAGCTGGCCCTGATCGGCGACGACGACGTGGCCGTCGACATCGAGATCGCGCACTGCGTCGAGGCCATCCGCGTGCGCGCCGAGGGCGAGCTGCGCGAGCTCACCACCTACACCTCGGGCCTGGTGGGCGACCACAACGTGGCCCGCGACACCAATCCCTTCGGCCCCGAGCCCTACACCCGCGCGCTGTGGGAGGGCGTGCGCACGCTGCCGCTGTCGCGCCAGGCCCATGCGGCCTTCATGCGCGAGGCCGCGCATCCGCTGGCCGAGGCCCTGCGCCTGGCCTATGCCGGCGCGGTGGCGCGGCTGCAGGAGCAGGGCGTGGAGCCGGCCGCCCACCGCACCATCATCTACAGCAGCTCGGCCTGGGGTGCGCGCCTGCCGCGCTACCGGCCGCCGGCCGACCTGTCGGCGCTGCAGGCACCGCTGTCGCCGGCCAGCACCGGCGTGCCGCCCCGCCTGCCGGCCGAGCCGCCCGGCGCGCCCGAGTCGCGCGGCGAGCGTGGCGCACCCGATCTGCTGACCCAGCTGTTCGAGGCGGTGGTGCAAGACCCGGCCATGCCGCCCGAGCTGCCGCCGCTGCTGCTGCGCCTGCATCCGCTGGCCGACCGCCTGGCGGTGCAGGACCGCTCGCTGCTGGTGCTGCACGAGCATGCGCTGTGGCGCTTCATCGACACCGCGGTGCACCAGGTGGCGGTGGCCACCGCCGCCGAGCGCCCGCGCATGCTGGGCCTGGCCCGCAACCTGATCGATCACCTGTGCGCCGAGGAGCAGACCGACCCCTCGCGTTTTGCCTGGGCCACCGAGCGCCTGGCCGCCAGCCAGCGCCATGCGCTGGACCAGGCCCTGGCCGCCGCCGCGCCGCTGATCGAGCGCCTGCTGCGCATCACGCGCGAAGAGGCCGGCCCCAGCACCTCGACCATGCCGCTGGACGTGGGCTCGCTCGACACCGTGCCGGCCGAGCTGCTGGAGGCCGATCCGGCGCTGGCCGCCGACAGCGCCAGCGGCCACCTGCACCAGGCCGTGCCGGGCAGCCACTGGCGGCTGTACCTGCAGGGCGACTGGCGCACGCTGCAGCTGCTGTGGGGCGACGACGGCGCCGGCCTGTGGCTGCTGCGCGAGCCGGCCGCCGACCGCCCCTGGGCGCTGCGCGCCTCGGCGCTGGACCAGCTGGCGCGCGAGCACCTGGTGCAGCCGCTGCACATGCGCTCGCTGGTGCGCCGGGCAGCCAGCCGCATGCTGGGCGCGCGCCACTGATGCGCCAGCCGGGGCGCTGGCCACGCAGGGGCGGCCTGGCCGCCGCGGCCGTGGCCATGGCCCTGCAGTGGCCGGCCAGCCATGCGCAAGTGCCCGGCAGCACGCCGGCCGCACCGGCAACAGCGGCAACAGCGGCAACAGCGGCAACAGCGGCAACAGCGGCCACAGCGGCCGCACCGGCCACACCGCCCACGCCGGCCACATCCGACACCAGCGCACCCGCACTGCAGCGCCCACGCATCGGCCTGGTGCTGTCGGGCGGGGGCGCACGCGGCCTCAGCCATGTGGGCGTGCTGAAGGTGCTGGAGCAGCTGCAGGTGCCGGTGGACGTGATTGCCGGCACCTCGATGGGCGCCATCGTCGGCGGCCTGTATGCCAGCGGCATGCGCGCGGCCGAGATCGAGCGCGAGCTGTCGGCCGTCTCGTGGGGCAGCCTGTTTGCCAACCGCATCGAGCGGCGCGAGCTGTCGCAGCGCCGCAAGGAAGAAGACTACGAGATCTCGCCCCTGATCGAGCTGGGCTGGCGCGACGGCGAGCTGCGGGCGCCGATCGGTGCGGTGTCCAGCCGTGGGCTCGAATCGCTGCTGCGCCGCTTCACGCTGCCGGTGCGCCATGTGCGGCACTTCGACGCGCTGCCGATCCCGTTTCGCGCCGTGGCCACCGACATGGAGACCGGCGCCGCCACCATCCTCGACCAGGGCGACCTGGCGCTGGCGCTGCGCTCGTCGATGAGCGTGCCCGGCGTGTTCTCGCCCACCGAGGTGGCCAGCCGCGTGCTGGGCGATGGCGGCCTGGTGAACAACGTGCCGGTGGACGTGGCCCGTGCGATGGGCGCCGACATCGTGATCGTGGTCAACATCGGCACGCCGCTGGCCGGCCGCGAGACGCTGGCCTCGGCGGTGGGCCTGACCGGCCAGATGATCAACATCCTCACCGAGCAGAACGTGCAGCGCAGCCTGGCCACGCTGACGTCGCGCGACCTGCTGATCACGCCGCAGCTGGGCACGCTGACCTCGGCCGACTTCGACCAGGCGCCGCGCTTTGTGGCACTGGGCGACGCCGCGGCGCGCGGCCTCAGTGACCGCCTGGCGGCGCTGGCCCTCGACGCCCGCGCCTACGCGCACTGGCAGCAGTCGCACCCGGTGCCGCCCACGCCGGCGGCACGGCTGGCCCAGGTGCGGGTGGAAGGCACCCAGGTGGGCAACCCCGAGCGCCTGGTGAAGCTGCTTGAATCGCAGGCCGGCCAGGCCTTCGACGCCGCACGCGCCGAGCGCGACACCCGCCGCCTGGCCGCCGGCGGCGACTACACCCGCAGCGACTACCAGCTGCTGCCCGCCGACCCCGGCGTGGTGGGCGGCGACACGCTGGTGTTCGATCTGGAAGACAAGCCCTGGGGCCCCAGCTACCTGCGACTGGGGCTGGACATGGGCACCGACTTTGCCGGCCACAGCAAGTTCAACCTCAAGCTCAGCCACAACCGCCACTGGCTCACCCGCACCGGCACCGAGTGGCGCAACCGCCTGCAGATCGGCGAGGTGCCGCAGATCGCCACCGAGCTGTATCACCCGCTGGCCTGGAACGACTCACCCGCCAACGACTGGTTTGCCGCCGCCAACGCCGGGCTCGAGCGCCGCCTGCTGCAGCGCTATGACAGCAGCAGCGGCCAGGCCCTGGCCACGGTGCTGCTCAACACTGCACGCCTGGGGCTCGACATCGGCCAGCCCTGGGGCGAGTTTGGCGAGCTGCGGCTGGGCTGGTCGCGCCAGGTGCTGCAGGGCCGCACCGAGCTGGTGGCGGCGGCGCTGGGCGTCGGCGGCCAGGTGCGCGCGCGCTGGGTGGAAGACGGCATCCGCGCCCGCGCGGTGGTCGACCAGCTCGACTTCGCGGTGTTTCCGCAGCGCGGCTACCGCGGCGAGCTGCAGCTGGTGCTGGGCCAGCTGGGCGGCGATCTGCGCGGGCGCTTCACCCGCATCGAGGCCGAGGGCACCGCGGTGCGCAGCTGGGGCCGCAACACCTTCACGCTGCACCTGCTGGCGCAAAGCGCCGACGCCGATGGCGGCACGCTGCTGCAGCGCTACACGCTGGGCGGCTTTCAGCGCCTGTCGGGCTACCACGACGGTCAGCTGATCGGCAACCATGTGCTGTTCGGCCGCTTGGGCTGGTACCGCCGGCTGAGCCAGACGCCGGTGCTCACCCGCGGCTTTTTCATCGGCGCCACCGCCGAGCTGGGCAATGCCTGGGAGCGCGGCGGCCAGATGAAGCTCAGCGGCCTGCGCAGCGGCTACAGCCTGTACCTGGGCGCCGACACCGGCATCGGCCCGCTCTACCTGGGCATCACCCACGCGCCGCGCGGCAGCACCGGCCTGGCCCTGTTTCTCGGCCGGCCCTGAAGCAGCGCTAAGCCAGCAAGGCCTTCAGGTGCGCGATCACCCAGGCCGGCTGCTCGTGCACGATCCAGTGGCTGGCCTGCGGGTGGCGGTGCACCGTGAGCTCGGGCACCCACTGCTGCAGCCCGTCCAGCAGGCCGGGCAGCAGGGCGTGGTCGGCCTCGCCCCACAGCAGCGTGGTGGGCACGCTCACCCGCACCACCGAGTCGGGCAGCTGCAGCTGCGCCAGCGCCTGGTCATGCGGGCCGGTGGGCGGGCGCAGCGGCGAGGCGCGGTACCAGTTCAGCGCGCCGTCCAGGCCCTGCGACCACACCGCACGGTGCTGCGCCCGCAAGGCCGGCGTGAGCCAGTGCGCATCGCCAAAACGCTCGAGCATCGCCAGCAGCGCGGCAAAGCCGTCGGCCGCCAGCCGCGCCGCCGCATCGGGCTGCACCAGATCGTGCATGTAGGCACTGGCCGCGCGCTGCGCCGGGCTGGCCAGCAGCTCGCGGCGAAAGGTGGCCGGGTGCGGCGAGTTCAGGATCACCAGGCGGCGGATCAGCTCGGGCCGCAGGGCGGCCAGGTTCCAGGCCACGCCGCCGCCCCAGTCGTGCGCCACCAGCAGGTCGAGCGGGCGCTCGGCGCTGACGCCCAGGTGTGCCAGCAGCGCCAGCGCATCGGCCACCAGATGCCGCACGCGGTAGGCGGCCACCTCGGCCGGCGCGCTGCTGCCGGCGTAACCGCGCTGGTTGGGGGCCAGCGCATAGGCCTCGGGGGCCAGCGCCAGCAGCACCTCGTCCCAGGCGAACGCGGCTTGCGGAAAGCCGTGCAGCAGCAGCACGCGGCGCGCCGCATCGGGCCGGCCGGCGGCGCGGCAGGCCAGGCTGACCGGCTGAGGCTGGCTGCCCGGCAGCGGCAGGTCGAACTGGGAGATGGCATCGCGCATGCGCCGCAGTGTGCGGGCCGGCGCGCGGCCGGCGCGTCAAGCGGGGGACAGCCGGCCAGCGCCGGGCGGCCGCCCGGCGCGGCCGGCCCGCCGTGCGCCCGCACCGCTCACAGCGTGGGCGGCAGCTCCTGCACGTCGAAGTCATCGCCCAGCGCCGAGGGCTCCCAGCCCTGCAGCGCACCCAGGCGCCAGCCGTGCAGCACCTGCGCCGCGTCGGCCACGCCCTGGCGCTTGAGCGCCGAGAACAGCGACACGGCGATGTCGGCATCGTCGGTGGCCAGCTCGGCCAGCACGGCCTGCGCGGCGGCCAGCGACTGCGCGGCCTCCACCCGGGTGAGCTTGTCCGACTTGGTCAGCAGCACCAGCAGGCGCACCTCGCCGCCGGCCACACGCTCGGCCACGAAATCGAGCAGCTGCTGGTCGAGCGGCGTGAAGCCGTGGCGGCTGTCGACCATCATCACGATGCCGGCCAGCGGCTCGCGCTCGACCAGGTAGTCGGCCATCACCTTCTGCCAGCGCTGCTTGTCGCTGCGCGACACCGCGGCATGGCCGTAGCCGGGCAGGTCGACCCAGCGGGCATCGGCAGCCTCGCGCGGGCCGACCTCGAACACGTTCAGGTGCTGGGTGCGGCCCGGGGTCTTGGACGCGAAGGCCAGGCGCTTGTGGTCGGCCAGGGTGTTGATGGCGGTCGACTTGCCGGCATTGCTGCGGCCCACGAAGGCCACCTCGGGCAGCACACCCGGCGGCATCTGGTTGAGCTTGCTGGCGGTGATGAAAAAGCGCGCGCTGCGCGCCCAGGTCACGGCCTCGCGCTCGGCCACCAGCGCCGCCTCGCGCTCGGCCTTTCGGGCGGCCTGCTCGGCGGTCTTCAAGGCCGCTTCTTCGGGGCTCAGCGACGAGGCCCGCGCCGCCTTGGCGGCCGGCTGGGCCGGCACCTTCCTGGCCGGCCTGGCGGCGGCCTTCTTGGCGGGTGCACTTGCCGCCTTCTTGGCGGGTGTGCCGGCCACCTTCTTGGCAGGTGTGCCGGCCGCCTCTTTGGCGGGTGCGCCAGCCGCCTTTTTGGCGGGTGCGCCAGCCGCTGCAGTGGGGGCCGACTCAGGTCGGGAAGCGGCGGGCGCAGCATCTGCGCCACGGTGGTCGGCTTTGCGAATCATGGAGCATTGTAAAATCCGCAGGTTTGGTTTCCCGCGCCGCCTTTCACGGACCAGGCGCCCCGACCGTCCCACCGTCAAGGTTCCTCGACATGAAGTCGCTGCTCGCCGCTCTGCCCAAGCTCGTGCCCTCGCTCGCGCTGTCCGCCCTTCTTGTCGGCCCGACACTGGCCGCCGACGTGAAAGGCCCGGCCAAACCCGATCTGGCCAAGGGCCAGGAGAAGGCCGCCGCCTGCATGGCCTGCCACACCGCCGATGGCTCGCGCGGCAGCCCGGCCAACCCGATCCTGCAGGGCCAGCACGCCGAGTACCTGGTCAAGCAGCTGGTCGAGTTCAAGTCGGGCAAGCGCCAGAACCCGGTGATGAGCGGCATGGCCGCGCCGCTGAGCGAAGACGACATGCGCAACATCGCCGCCTTCTACGCCAGCAAGCAGCCCAAGGCCGGCGCCGCCAAGAACAAGGATCTGGTGAGCCTGGGCGAAAAGATCTACCGCGGCGGCATCGCCGCCAAGCAGGTGCCGGCCTGCGCGGGCTGTCACAGCCCCAACGGCGCCGGCATCCCTGCGCAGTACCCGCGCGTGGGTGGCCAGCACAGCGACTACACCGAGGCGCAGCTGGGCACCTTCCGCTCCGGCGCGCGCGGCAACTCGGCCCAGATGGTCAGCATCGCCGCGCGCATGAGCGACAAAGAGATCAAGGCCGTGGCCGACTACATCGCCGGCCTGCGCTGAAGGCCGCGCCGGCCGAGCCCCACCCTCCCCCTGCGGCTCCGCCAGCGCTGAAGGGCCGGTCACTGACCGGCCCTTCGCACTTGGGCGGCACCTGAACTCGGATAATCGCGGCCCATGTCGACTGCCCAGCCCAACGGCCCCTTCAGCGAGCCAGCCCGGTCCGCAACGCGCCCCATGCGCGAGCTGCTCGATCTGCTGGCCTCGATGCGCTTTGCGATCACCCTGCTGTCGGTGATCTGCATCGCCTCGGTGATCGGCACCGTGGTCAAGCAGCACGAGCCGTACAACAACTACGTCAACCAGTTCGGCCCGTTCTGGGCCGAGGTGTTCGACAAGGTCGGCCTCTACGCCGTCTACAGCGCCGGCTGGTTTCTGCTGATCCTGGCCTTTCTGGTGATCTCCACCAGCCTGTGCATTGCGCGCAACACGCCCAAGATCCTCAGCGACCTCAAGAGCTACAAGGAAGGCCTGCGCGAGCAGGCCATGCGCTCCTTCCACCACAAGGCCGAGGGCCGGCTGGCGCTGGCGCCCGCCGCCGCACTGACCCGGGTCAACGAGCTGCTGGTGGCGCACGGCTGGCAGGCCCGCGCCCAGGTGCGTGCCAACGGCACCATGGTGGCCGCACGCAAGGGCATGGCCAACAAGATCGGCTACCTGGCGGCGCACTCGTCGATCGTGCTGATCTGCCTGGGCGGCCTGCTCGACGGCGACCTGGTGGTGCGCGCGCAGATGGCCCTGCTGGACAAGAAGGCCTATGCCGGCGGCGGCCTGATCGCCGACGTGAAGCCCGAGCACCGGCTGCCGCTGGCCAACCCCACCTACCGCGGCAACCTGCTGGTCACCGAGGGCGGGCGCGCCGGCACGGCGGTGATCAGCATGTCCGACGGCGTGGTGCTGCAAGACCTGCCGTTTGACGTGGAGCTGAAGAAGTTCATCGTCGAGTACTACGAAACCGGCATGCCCAAGCTGTTTGCCAGCGAGATCGTGATCCACGACCGCGACAGCGGCAGCACCACCGCGGCCACGGTCAAGGTCAACGAGCCGGTGTTCCACCGCGGCGTGGCGCTGTACCAGAGCAGCTTCGACGACGGCGGCAGCCAGCTCACGCTGCGCGCACTGCCGCTGAAGGGCCGCGGCGAGCCCTTCACGGTGCAGGGCGCGGTGGGCGGCAGCACGCGGCTCACCAAGGCCCCGGCCGGCGCCGACGGCCAGGCCGATGCCGAGGCGCTGACGCTCGAGTTCACCGGCCTGCGCGTGATCAACGTCGAGAACTTCGGCGACGCCGAGACCCCGCAGGCCGCCGGCAGCGCCACCGATGTGCGCAAGGTCGACCTGGCCAACACGCTGGACAAGCACCTGGGCTCGGGCGTCAAGGGCAGCCGCGACAAGCTGTTGCGCAACATCGGCCCCTCGGTGAGCTACAAGCTGCGCGACGCCAGCGGCCAGGCGCGCGAGTTCAACAACTACATGCTGCCGGTCGAGCTGGACGGCCAGCGCGTGTTCCTGGCCGGCGTGCGCGAGACGCCAGCCGAGCCCTTCCGCTACCTGCGCATTCCGGCCGACGAGCAGGGCGCCATCGATGGCTGGTGGCGCATGGCCGGCGCGCTGCGCGACGAGACCCTGCGTGACAAGGCGGTGCGCCGCTACGTGGCCAAGGCCACGCCGCCCGACAAGCCGCAGATGGCCGAGCAGCTGTTCACCACCGCCCAGCGCGCGCTGGCGCTGTTTGCCGGCGCCGAGCCGGTGCGCGCCAGCGCCGCCCGGCCGCAGGACAACGCCCTCGGCGGCCTGCCGGCGCTGGCCCAGTTTGTCGAGGCCAGCGTGCCCGAGGGCGAGCGGGCGCGCATCTCGGAGGTGCTGCTGCGCATCGTCAACGGCTGCCTGCTCGAGCTGGCCAACCTCAGCCGCGAGCAGGCCGGCCAGCCGCCGCTGGGCAGCGACGAGGCCACCCAGCGCTTCATGACCCAGGCCGTGCTGTCGCTGTCGGACGCCGCCTTCTACCCGGCGCCGATGCTGCTGCAGCTGGGCGACTTCAAGCAGGTGCAGGCCAGCGTGTTCCAGGTTGCGCGTGCACCGGGCAAGACCCTGGTCTACCTGGGCGCCGTGCTGCTGATCGTGGGCGTGTTCGCCATGCTCTACATCCGCGAGCGCCGGCTGTGGATCTGGCTGGCCCCGGCCGATGCCGCCGCCGACACCCCCAACGACAGCCCCGCCAAGCCCCATGCCGAGGGCCCGGCCGGCGGAACCAAACTGCAGGCGGCGCTGTCCACCACCCGCCGCACGCTGGACACCGACGCCGAGTTCGACATGCTGAAGACCGCGCTGCTGCACGATGCCGCGCCCGCCGCCGCCGCCGCTCCGAAGGACACGCCATGAACAGCACCACCACCGTTGCCGGCACCACCACGCTGGTGATGGGCCGCCCCGGCCTGATCGGTCGCCTGACGCGGCGCAGCCTCTTCGACTGGCTGTTCGCGCTGCTGGTGGCGCTGGGTGCGGGCTATGCCTTCCAGCGCTACAACGCCTCGATGGACGGCTACGAAAAGGCCATCCTGCTGGGCAGCGTGCCGGCGCTGGTGGCGCTGGGCTGGGCCTGGGGCCCGCTGCGCGTGCTGGCCCTTGGCGTGGGTGCCGCCACGCTGGGCGCGATTGCGCTGTACGGCCGCCACAGCGACGCCTTTGGCGCCGACCTGGCGATGGCCGATCAGGTGTTCCTGCTGAAGTACTTCCTGTCGAGCCAGAGCGCGATCCTGTGGATGAGCGTGCTGTTCTTCATGAGCACGGTGATGTACTGGATCGGCCTGCTGGCGCGCAAGGATGCCGGTGGCGACAACACCGGCCTCAAGCTGGGCTCGCGCCTGGCCTGGGCCGGCGTGATCATGGCCCTGGTGGGCACCCTGGTGCGCTGGTTCGAGAGCCACCAGATCGGCCCCGACATCGGCCACATCCCGGTCAGCAACCTGTACGAGGTGTTCGTGCTGTTCTGCTGGCTGACCACACTGTTCTACCTGTACTACGAGCAGCACTACCGCAACCGCGCGCTGGGCGGCTTCGTGATGCTGGTGGTCAGCGCGGCGGTGGGTTTTCTGCTCTGGTACACGGTGGCGCGCGAGGCGCAGCAGATCCAGCCCCTGGTGCCGGCCCTGCAGAGTTGGTGGATGAAGCTGCACGTGCCGGCCAACTTCATCGGCTACGGCACCTTTGCGCTGGCGGCCATGGTGGCCTTTGCCTACCTGATCCAGCGCCAGGCCGAAGAAACCCGCTGGTGGAAGCTGGCACCGCTGGGCGCGCTGGGCCTGGTGCTGTGCTTCGAGCCGATCGTCTTTCGCGCCAGCAAGCTCAGCAGCTCGGCCAGCTACTGGGCGGTGTATGCCGGCGTCAGCCTGCTGATCGTCATCGCCATCCTGGCCGCCCGCAGGCGCATTGCCGCGGCGCTGCCGGCACCCGAGGTGCTGGACGACATGATGTACAAGGCCATCGCGGTCGGCTTCGCGTTTTTCACCATCGCCACCATCCTGGGCGCCTTCTGGGCGGCCGAGGCCTGGGGCGGCTACTGGAGCTGGGACCCGAAGGAGACCTGGGCGCTGATCGTCTGGCTCAACTACGCCGCCTGGCTGCACATGCGCCTGATGAAGGGCCTGCGCGGCACCGTCTCGGCCTGGTGGGCGCTGGTGGGCCTGGTGATCACCACCTTCGCGTTCCTGGGCGTGAACATGTTCCTGTCCGGCCTGCATTCCTACGGCGAGCTGTGAGCGCGGGCTGAGCCCGGCGGGCTAGGCTCGCCGGCTGGCCGCCCGTCCGCCTCGTCCACCTGCCCGCCTGCCCGCACCGGATCGCCCATGCCCTACGTTCACCGCGACGCCGACCGCCGCATCGACCGCCTGTGCCGCGACGCCGAGTCCGATGCGCTCGAGTTCCTGCCCGCCGGCGACCCCGAGGTTCAGGCCTTCCTGGGCCGCGGCGAGACCGGGGCCGACGGCACGCCCGACTTCCGCGCCCTCGATGCCGACTTCGTGCGCGTCATCGAGGACGTGGTCGACGTGCTGATCAGCCGCCACATCATCGCCATCACCGACCTGCCGCCCGAGGCGCGCGCCAAGCTGATGTCGCGCAAGAGCTACCGCGACAGCCTGTTTCCGGGCGGTGGCGACCTGGTCTCCGGCGCCGACATCGACGAAGCCGTGGCCCGCACGCTGTTCGGCCGCCCGAGCGAAGAGTAGGGCACCCGGCCTCGCGGGTACGCGAGGCCACCCGCCGGGCGGGTGCGGGCCGGCTTGCGGCGGCCCGGCGCTCGGCCCGCTGGATGGGCACCCGGCCTCGCGGGTACGCGAGGCCACCCGCCGGGCGGGTGCGGGCCGGCTTGGGGCGGCCCGGCGCTCGGCCCGCTGGTTAGGGCACTCGGCCTCGCGGGTACCCCAGGCCTCCCGTCCAGTAAGGTTTGAACCTTGGCGGCGACTGACCGTCATACCCACTCCGCCTGGCTTGCCCTGGAGACCCGCGATGCCGTTTCTGCGCCCCGACCGTGGCTTTGACCACCCTGTTGCTTCCGAGATCACGCCGCGCGCGCTGGTGGAGGGGCGGCGTGCCTGGATGCAGCGCCTGGCCGCTGGTGCACTGGGCACCTCGATGGCGGGCTGGGCGGCACGTGATGCCCTGGCCCAACCAGCCACCAAGGGCGCGGCCCTGCCCGGTGCCAAGAGCGCGGTGCCCGGCGCGGTGACCATGGACAAGCCCACCAGCCGGCAGGACGCCACCACCTACAACAACTTCTACGAGTTCGGCACCGACAAGGCCGATCCCGCCCGCACCGCCGGCAGCCTCAAGACCCGGCCCTGGACCGTGGCCGTCGAAGGCGCGGTCAAGAAGCCGCGCAGCTTCAGCCTCGAAGAGCTGCTGAAGCTCAGCGCGATGGAAGAGCGCATCTACCGCCTGCGCTGCGTCGAGGGCTGGAGCATGGTGGTGCCCTGGGTGGGCTACTCGCTGGCCGAGCTGATCCGCCAGGTCGAGCCCACCGGCAATGCCAAGTACGTGGAGTTCATCACCCTGGCCGATAAGGCGCAGATGCCCGGCCTGCGCTCGGGCGTGCTCGACTGGCCGTATGTCGAGGCCCTGCGCCTGGACGAGGCCATGCACCCGCTCACCCTGCTGGCCTTTGGCATGTATGGCGAGGTGATGCCGCAGCAGAACGGCGCGCCGCTGCGCCTGGTGGTGCCCTGGAAGTACGGCTTCAAGAGCGGCAAGTCGCTGGTCAAGATCCGCTTCACCGAGCAGATGCCGACCTCGTCATGGACCCGCGCCGCGCCGCAGGAGTACGGCTTCTACTCCAACGTGAACCCCAAGGTCGACCACCCGCGCTGGAGCCAGGCCACCGAGCGCCGCATCGGCGAGGACGGCATCTTTGCCAAGAAGCGGCCGACGCTGATGTTCAACGGCTACGAGGCCCAGGTGGGCCAGCTGTACGCCGGCATGGACCTGGCCAAGTTCTTCTGAACCCGCGCCGGCCTTGAACACGCTGCTGCTGCACCCGGCGGCCAAGCCGCTGCTGTGGGTGCTGATGCTGCTGCCGGCCGCCTGGCTGCTGGGTGGCGCGCTGAACGACAGCCTGGGGCCCAACCCCGCTGAGGCGCTGCTGCGCGGCACCGGCGACTGGGTCTTGCGCAGCCTGATGCTGGCGCTGGCCGTGACGCCCCTGCGCGAGGCCACCGGCTGGACGGCGCTGGCGCGCTGGCGGCGCCTGCTGGGCCTGTTCGCGTTTTTCTACGGCCTGCTGCACCTGCTGTGCTACGCCTGGCTGGACATGGGTTTCGTGCTGCACGACATGCTGCGCGACCTGGCCAAGCGGCCCTTCATCCTGGTGGGCACGGCGGCGCTGCTGGCCATGCTGCCGCTGGCCGCCACCTCGTTCAATGGCGCCATCCGCGCGCTCGGCGCGGCGCGCTGGCGGGCGCTGCACCGGCTGGTGTTCGTGGCCATCGGCCTGGGCCTGCTGCACTTCTTCTGGATGCGCGCGGCCAAGCAGAATTTCGGCGAATGGGCCGTGCACGCCGGCATCGTGGCCCTGCTGCTGGGCTGGCGCCTGCGCCGGCGGCTGCAGCGCCGCCGCCTGACGCCGGCCTGAGCCGCCGGCCGTGGCAGCAGTCACGGCCCGCGCCGCGCCATGGCCAAGCACCCCGTGCCCGGGGGGGAAGGCCGGCCCTGGCGGCACCGTAGCATCCCGTTACGCCGACGCCAGGCCTGCAGCCTGTCGCGGCCAAGGATGCCGACATGACCGACCCCGCCCGCAGCGCCAGCAAGCGCCCCAAGAAGACCAGCCCCACGGCGCACCACCAGCGCGCGCTGAACCTGGCCCTGGTGGGCGTGGACGCCGCCGCCGTGCGCAGCCGGCCCACCGACATGGCCCACTGCCTGGCCGAGGTGGCGCGCTGCCTGATGCGCCTGCACGACCTGCGCAGCGCCGACGCCTTTCTGGCGCGCGCCATCGCCTGGGCCGGACTGATCCCCTCGGATGCCGGCCAGGCCGCACGCGCCGACCTGATCTGCCTGCAGGCCGACCTGGCCTGCCAGGCCGCCGACCGCCACGACCAGCAACTCGACGCCGCCGCCGAGGCCGGTGACGACGAACTGCCCGCCGCACCCGAGCCGCGCGCCGACCGCGAGCGCGCGCGCGAGCTGGCGCTGGAGGCCGCCATGCTGGCCGGCCGCGGCGCCGACGCGATGTGGGAGGTGAAGCTGCTGCTGCGCGCCAGCGACGTGCTCGAGCGCTGCGGCGAGCACGACGACGCCGCCGCCATCCAGAACCGGGCGATGGCGCTGATGGGCCTGATGCAGGCCGAGCCCAGCACCGTGCCATCGATTCCACCCTCGCGTGATGCGATGCGGGTGGCGGGCCCCTCGGCACTGATGTAATACCGGCCTCGCGCGCCGGGATCGGCCTGAGCGCCGATGCCCCAGCGCGCCATGCACCGCACCATCTTCACCACCCCCGGCGTCAACACCCTGCTGCGCGCCGCCTCGGTGGCCTTCTTGCGGCTCACCGGCTGGCAGATCAGCGGCAGCCTGCCGCCTGGCCAGCCCAAGTGCGTGCTGATCGCCGCGCCGCACACCAGCAACTGGGATCTGCCCTACACGCTGATGGTGGCCTTTGCGCTGCGCATCAACATCCACTGGATGGGCAAGGCGCAGATCTTTCGCTGGCCCTTCGGCGGGCTGATGCGCTGGCTGGGCGGCATTGCGGTTGACCGTGGCCAGGCCAACAACCTGGTGGCCGCCTCGGCCCAGGCGCTGCGCGAGGCCGATGGCGCGGTGGCCCTGGTGGTGCCGCCCGAAGGCACGCGCAGCAAGACGCGGCACTGGAAGACCGGCTTCTACTGGATCGCCCATGGCGCCGGCGTGCCCATCGTGATGGCCTACATGGACTACCCGCGCAAGCTCAGCGGCCTGGGCCCGGTGCTGCAACCTTCAGGCGACATCGAGGCCGACATGGTGACGGTGAAGGCCTACTACGCGCAGTTCAAGGGCAAGAACTGGCAGCAGTTCGACTCTGGCTCTTGACTTGTTTATGGCTTGCCACGGCCTGCGGGTGATGGCATGCCACCGCGCCTCGGGACGAGGACGGTGGGTGGCCGGCCGGCGTAGGTAAAAGGAGGAGGGCCGAAGGCCCGGGGGACACGAAGCCGGCCGGTCACCCGCCGGCCTTGGCCATGCGCCAAAGCAGGCAAGCAAAACGCGTCAAGAAGCCACCCGCGCCAACACCGGCGCCAAAGCCACCCCCGTGTGCGTGCCACGCGCCACCAGCAGCTCCGGCGGACCCGCGGCCACCACCGTGCCCCCTGCGGTGCCGCCTTCGGGCCCCATGTCGATGACCCAATCGGCCTCGGCAATCACGTCGAGGTCGTGCTCGATCACCACCACGCTGTGGCCACCGGCCACCAGGCGATGCAGTACGCGGATCAGGCGTTCCACATCGGCCATGTGCAGGCCCACGGTGGGTTCGTCCAGCACGTACAGCGTGTGCGGCGGCTTCTGGCCACGCCGGGTCACATCGTCACGCACCTTGGACAGCTCGGTCACCAGCTTGATGCGCTGGGCCTCGCCACCGCTCAGCGTGGGGCTGGGCTGGCCCAGCGTCAGGTAGCCCAGGCCCACGTCCTGCAGCAGCTGCAGCGGATGGGCGATGCTGGGCATGCTGGCGAAAAACTCCACCGCCTCGTCCACGCTCATCTGCAGCACATCGCCGATGCTCTTGCCGCGCCAGCTCACGGCCAGCGTCTCGGGGGCAAAGCGCTGGCCGTGGCACTGGTCGCAGGGCACCTTCACATCGGGCAGAAAACTCATCTCGATGGTGCGCATGCCCTGGCCCTCGCAGCCCGGGCAGCGGCCGTCGCCGGTGTTGAAGCTGAAGCGGCTGGCCGCATAGCCGCGGGCCTTGGATTCCAGCGTCTCGGCAAACAGCTTGCGGATCGCGTCCCAGAAACCGATGTAGGTGGCCGGGCAGCTGCGCGGTGTCTTGCCGATCGGCGTCTGGTCGACCTCGAGCACCCGGTCGATCAGGTCGAAGCCGGCCAGCCCGGTGCAGCCCGTCCAGCCGCCGGCCGGCAACTCGCCGGCGGCCAGCGCATCGCGGCCGGCCTTGCTGACCTTCATGGCCACGGCGGCCTGCACATTGGCCAGCAGCACGTCGCGCGCCAGCGTGCTCTTGCCCGAGCCGCTGACGCCGGTCACGGCCACCAGGCGCTGCAGCGGCACCTCGATGTCGACCTGCTGCAGGTTGTGCAGGTGCGCGCCGCGCAGCTGCATCTGGAAGGTGGCGCGGTTCACCACACGCCGGGCCTGCAGCGGATGGATCAGCGGCCGCGCCAGGAAGCGCCCGGTGAGTGACTCGGCCACCGCGGCCAGATCGGCCGCGCTGCCCTGGGCGATCAGCCGGCCGCCGCGCTTGCCGGCGCCGGGGCCGATGTCGATGATGTGGTCGGCGCGGCGGATGGTGTCTTCGTCGTGCTCCACCACCACCAGGGTGTTGCCCTGCTCGCTGAGCCGGCCCAGCGCCTTCAGCAGCACGCCGTTGTCGCGCGGGTGCAGGCCGTTGGTGGGCTCGTCGAGCACGTAGCACACGCCCTGCAGATTGCTGCCCAGCTGCGCGGCCAGGCGGATGCGCTGTGCCTCGCCGCCGCTCAGCGTGGGCGCCGCGCGGTCCAGCGTCAGGTAGCCCAGGCCCACTTCCTCGAGAAACTGCAGGCGGTTGCGGATCTCGGTGACCACGTCGCGGGCGATGGCCGCATCGCGGCCTTCCAGCGCCAGCGCTTGCACCCACTGCCGCGCCTGGCCCACCGACCATTGCGCCACCGTGGTGATGGCCTGGCCGTCAAAGCCGATGGCGCGCGCGGTGGGGTTCAGGCGCGTGCCCTGGCAATCGGGGCAGGGCTCGCCCGACAGGCCTTCCACCTCGGCCTCCTCGGACGGAAAGCTCTGCTCGCGGCCCTTGTCGCTGTCGTCGCGCACGCTGTCATCGAGCGCCTTGCGCTGCTCGCGTGTCAGCGTCAGCCCGGTGCCCACGCAGCTGGTGCACCAGCCGTGCTTGCTGTTGTAGCTGAACATGCGCGGGTCCAGCTCGGGGTAGCTGGTGCCGCATTGCGGGCAGGCGCGCTTGGTGGAAAACACCTTCAGCGTGCCGATGCCCAGCGTGGGCGTGCCGGCCTCCATCGCGGCCGACAGGCCATCCAGCGGGCTGAGCAGGTGCAGCACGCCCTTGCCATGGTCCAGCGCCTTGGCCAGGGCCTCGCGCAGCGCGGCCTCGTCGGCCACGTTGACCACGAAGTCGGCCACCGGCAGCTCGAGCGTGTGCTCTTTGAAGCGGTCGAGCCGCGGCCACGGATCGGTCTTGATGAACTCGCCGTCCACGCGCAGATGGCTGTGGCCGCGGGCCTTGGCCCACTTGGCCAGGTCGGTGTAGACACCCTTGCGGTTGACCACCAGCGGCGCCAGCAGGCCCACGTGCTGGCCGCGGTAATCGCGCAAGATCTGCGCGGCGATGCTCTCCACGCTTTGCGGCCGCACCTCGGCGCCATCGTGCACGCAGCGCTGGATGCCCAGCTTCACCCACAGCAGGCGCAGAAAGTGCCACACCTCGGTGGTGGTGGCCACCGTGCTCTTGCGCCCGCCACGGCTCAAGCGCTGCTCGATGGCCACCGTGGGCGGAATGCCGTACACCGCGTCCACCTCGGGCCGGCCGGCCGGCTGCACGATGCTGCGCGCATAGGCGTTGAGGCTTTCGAGGTAGCGGCGCTGGCCCTCGTTGAACAGGATGTCGAAGGCCAGCGTGCTCTTGCCCGAGCCCGACACCCCGGTGATGACGCTGAACTTGCCGTGCGGGATGTCGACGTTGAGGCTCTTGAGGTTGTGCTCCTTGGCATTGACGATGCGGATGTTGTCGCCACCCTGGGCTGCGCGCAGCGCACGCGCCGCATCACGCCGGGCCTTGGCCACCAGCTGCAGCGGCCGGCCCTCCTCGGCCTGCAGCGGGCCCTGGCCGATGGCCTGCTCGTAGTCGCGCAGCGCCGCGCCGGTGTGCGAGCTGGCATGCGCCTTCAGGTCTTCGGGCGTGCCCTGGGCCACCAGCGCGCCACCGCCCTCGCCGCCCTCGGGGCCGAGGTCGATCAGCCAGTCGGCGCTGCGGATGACATCGAGGTTGTGCTCGATGACGATCAGCGAATGCCCGGCATCGAGCAGCCTGCGCAGGCTGCGCATCAGCTTGGCGATGTCGTCGAAGTGCAGGCCGGTGGTGGGCTCGTCGAACAGGAACAGCGTGCCCTTCTTCGAGGCCGGCTGCCGGGGTCCGCTGGCGGCCTCGGCCAGAAAGCCGGCCAGCTTCAGGCGCTGGGCCTCGCCGCCGCTGAGCGTGGGCACCGGCTGGCCCAGGCGCACGTAGTCGAGGCCCACATCGACGATGGGCGCCAGCCGCGCCACCACCGCCGGGTCGCCGCTGAACACCACGCTGGCCTCGGCCACGGTGAGCTCCAGCACATCGGCCACGCTGAGCTTGTAGGCGCCGCGGATCAGCTTGACCTCGAGCAGCTCGGCGCGAAAGCGCTTGCCGTCGCAATCGGGGCAGCGCAGGTACACGTCGGACAGGAACTGCATCTCCACATGCTCGAAGCCCGAGCCGCCGCAGCTGGGGCAGCGGCCATCGCCGGCATTGAAGCTGAACATGCCGGCGGTGTACTTGCGCTCCACCGCCAGCGGCGCCAGCGCAAACAGCTTGCGGATCTCGTCCCAGGCGCCCACATAGCTCACCGGGTTGCTGCGCGCGGTCTTGCCGATCGGGCTCTGGTCGACAAACACCGTGTCGGCCAGCCAGTCGGCACCCAGCAGGCGATCGTGGGCGCCGGGCGTCTCGGTGGCCTTGCCGAAGTGGCGCAGCAGGGCCGGCACCAGCACGTCCTGCACCAGGGTGCTCTTGCCCGAGCCCGACACGCCGGTCACCACGGTCAGGCGCTGCAGCGGAAAGGCCACGTCGATGCCGCGCAGGTTGTGCTCGCGCACGCCTTCCAGGATCAGCTTGGGCGTGCTCTCGTTGACGAAGCGGCGCAGGCCGATGCCCACCTGCTTGCGCCCGCCCAGGTAGGCGCCGGTCAGCGTGTCGGCGCTGCGCGCGGCCTCGGGCGTGCCGTCGTACACGATCTGGCCGCCACGCTCGCCAGGGCCCGGGCCCATGTCGATCAGGCGGTCGGCGGCCAGCATCACGGCCGGGTCGTGCTCCACCACCACCAGGGTGTTGCCGGCATCGCGCAGGCGCTGCATGGCCTCGACGATGCGGTTCATGTCGCGCGGATGCAGGCCGATGCTGGGCTCGTCGAGCACGAACATGGTGTTGACCAGGCTGGTGCCCAGCGCGGTGGTCAGGTTGATGCGCTGCACCTCGCCGCCGCTGAGGGTGCGGCTCTGGCGGTCGAGCGTGAGGTAGGCCAGGCCCACGTCGCACAGGTACTTCAGGCGCGTGCGCACCTCGTCGAGCAGCAGCTTCAGCGCCTCGTCGAGCATGGTGCTGGGCAGCGTGAGGCCGTCGAAGAAGCGGCGCAGGCGCTCGATCGGCAGCAGCATCAGGTCGTGCAGGGCCAGGCCGGGCAAGGCATCCAGCTGGGCGCGGCTCCACTGCACGCCGGCCGGCATGAAGCGCTGGTAGCGCCCGCCGTCCATGGCCGCATCGGCATCGGCCTGGCCGCCGATGCGCCACTGCAGGGCCTCGGTCTTGAGCCGCGCGCCGTGGCAGCTGCCGCAGGGCGTGTAGCTGCGGTACTTGGACAGCAAGACGCGGATGTGCATCTTGTAGGCCTTGCTCTCCAGGTACTCGAAGAAGCGGTGCACGCCGTACCACTGCTTGTTCCAGTTGCCGGTCCAGTGCGGGCTGCCGTTGATCACCCAGTCGTGCTGCGCCGCACTGAGCTGGCTCCAGGGCGTGTCGCGCGGGATGCCGGCCTCGCCGGCGTACTTGATCAGGTCGTCCTGGCACTCGGCCCAGGCCGGCGTCTGCAGCGGCTTGATGGCGCCGTTGCGCAGGGTCTTGCGGTGGTCGGGGATCACCAGGCCCAGGTCGACACCGATCACGCGGCCAAAGCCGCGGCAGGCCTCGCAGGCACCGAAGGCCGAGTTGAAGCTGAACAGCGCCGGCTGCGGCTCGGCATAGCGCAGGTCGCTGTCGGGGCAGTGCAGGCCGGTGGAAAAGCGCCACAGCTCGGGCTCGGCATCCCCTTCCTGCAAGGCATAGACGTTGACCCGGCCGCTGCCGCGCTTGAGCGCGGTCTCGATGGCCTCGACCACGCGCACCTTCTCGGCGCCGGCCAGGCGCAGGCGGTCGGCCACCACGTCCAGGACTTTGCGGGCGCTCGCGGCTTGGGACGCCCCGGCGCCGCTCGTGCGCTCATTGACCACCCGCTCGGCCTGCACGCGTGTGAAGCCGCTGGCGCTGAGCCACTGCGCCACCTCGTCCGGGGTCACGCTGGCCGGCAGCTCCACCGGAAAGGTGATCACCACGCGCGGGTCACCCTGGGCCGCGGCGCGCTCGCACAGCGCGCGGTAGATGGTTTCGGGTGAATCGTGGCGCACACGCTGTGCGGTCTGGCGGTCAAACAGCTCGGCGGCGCGGGCGAACAGCAGCTTCAGGTGGTCGTTCAGCTCGGTCATCGTGCCGACCGTGCTGCGACTGGTGCGCACCGGGTTGGTCTGGTCGATGGCGATGGCCGGCGGCACGCCGTCGACCTTGTCGACCGCCGGCCGGTCCATGCGGTCGAGAAACTGCCGTGCGTAGGCGCTGAAGGTCTCCACGTAGCGCCGCTGCCCCTCGGCATACAGGGTGTCGAACACCAGGCTGCTCTTGCCCGAGCCGCTGGGCCCGGTCACCACGGTCAGCTCGCCGGTGCGGATGTCCAGGTCGAGGTTCTTCAGGTTGTGCTGACGGGCGCCACGGATGCGGATCAGGCCGGAGGACATGGTGTGGGTGCAGGTGGCGCGGGGG
Organism: Aquabacterium sp. OR-4; assembly: GCF_025290835.2. Lineage (NCBI taxonomy): Bacteria > Pseudomonadati > Pseudomonadota > Betaproteobacteria > Burkholderiales > Sphaerotilaceae > Pseudaquabacterium > Pseudaquabacterium prasiolae. Next base: position 1,636,212 of record NZ_JAOCQD020000002.1, read on the forward strand.
TGGGGGCGGGCCATTCTAGGCAGCACCCCCCGCGCGCCAGCGGTGGCGTGCCGAAGCCCCACGCCCGGCGGGGCAAGGCCCCGGCGCGGCCGCCGGGCGCTGGCCGGCCGCCTGCGCGTGGACAGCCCGCTTTGACGGCACATTTCGTCCGAGCACCGGTACGCGATACCCCTAAGATGAAGGCTGTGATCTTCGTCACACACTTGCGCCACCATTGGCCTTGGAGGACTTGCGCGATGCCATTTCTGTCTGTTTTGCCACGGATCACGCTGTGCAGCCTGGCCGCGTGGCTGGGGCTGATCGGCCCGGCGTCTGCGCAATTGCGGGTCGGCCAGACGGCCGGCCACAGCGGCGCGGTGGCAGCCACGGTCAAGGAGGCCACCGCCGGCGCACGCCTGGTGTTCGAGCAGGTCAATGCGCGCGGCGGCATCGGCGGACAGAAGATCGAGCTGGTGCAGATGGACGACAAGTTCGAGCCCGCGCTGGCCGCCGCCAATGCGCGCCAACTGGCCGACCAGGGCGTGATCGCGCTGTTTCTCACCCGCGGCACGCCGCACAACCAGGCCATCCTGCCGCTGCTGGAGCAGGCCCGGCTGCCGCTGGTGGCGCCCAGCACCGGCGCCATGCTGCTGCACCAGCCGGTCAACCCGTGGGTGTTCAATGTGCGCGCCTCGTACCAGCGCGAGGCCGAGCGCCTGGTGCGCCACCTGCTGCAGACCGGCGTCTCGCGCCTGGCCATCGTGCAGGTGGCCGACAGCTTTGGCGACGACGGCGCCGCCGGCGCGCTGCGCGGCTTTGCGCCGGGCAAGCCGCCGGTGGCCCACCTCAAGTACGACCGCAGCAAGCCCGACTTTGCGCCGGTGGTCAAGCAGCTGATGGGCAGCGACGCGCAGGCGGTGCTGTTCGTCGGCTCGGGCACGGCGGTGGTCGACGGCATGAAGGCGCTGCGCGCCGGCGGCAGCGCGGCCCAGCTGGCCACGCTGTCGAACAACGCCTCGTCAGGCTTCGTCAAGTCGCTCGGGCCGCTGGCCCATGGCGTGATCGTGAGCCAGGTGCTGCCCGGCGAGCGCGCACTGGCGGTGCCGCTGGTGAAGGAGGCCCACGACCTGCTGGCCCAGCACCCCGGCCTGGCCACCGAGGTGACGCCCGCGCTGCTGGAAGGCCTGGTCAGCGCCAAGGTGCTGGTGGAAGGCCTGCGCCGCGCCGCCGCGGCGCGCGACCTCAGCCGCGCCGGCCTGCAGCAGGCGCTCAACGGCATCAGCAAGCTCAACCTGGGCGGGCTGGAGCTGAGCTACTCGCCCAGCGACCACAGCGGCCTCGACTACGCCGACCTGTCGATCATCGGCGCCGACGGCCGCTTCAAGCGCTGATGGCTGCGGGTGTGCACGAAGCGAATGCGCAACGACACAGAAACACCCGGTTACCGATGTTAGAGTCAGCGCAGGTAGGGAGTGGATCCGCATCGAGCCGAGCAACGGCCGCGGGCCAAGCATCGTCGCTGTACGGATGACCGCCGAAGCCCCAACGCCATCGCTTCTGCGCTGCCAGCGCGCGCTCGCCTCGTCGCGCGACGGCTACTGGGAACACCACCTGCACACCGGCGGTGTCTGGTACTCGACCAGCTTTCTGCGCCTGTTCGGCTTTGCGCCCGACGCGCCCATGCCCAGCATGGCACAGGCCCACCAGCGCCTGCACCCCGACGACTGCAGCCGCATCCTCGACGCCTACCGCAGCGCGGTGGCCAGCTGTGGCGACTTCGACTACGAGGTGCGCTACCTCGACGCGCACAACCTATGGCGCTGGGTACGCGGCCGCGGCCAGGTGTGGCCCGACGCCGATGGCCGGCCCGAGGTGATCAGCGGCGCGGTGACCGATGTGCACCAGGAAAAACTGGCCCAGCTGAGCCTGGCCGCCCAGCAGCAGGCGCTGGAAGCCCTGGTGCATGAGCGCACCGCCCGCCTCGAGGCCGCGCTGGCGCTGGCCGAAGAGCGCCGCCAGGAGGCCGAGCGCGCCGCCGCGGCCAAGAGCCGCTTCCTGGCGCACATGAGCCACGAGATCCGCACCCCGCTCAACGGCGTGCTGGGCCTCACCGAGCTGGCCCTGCGCAGCGCCGACACACCCGAGCTGCAGCGCTTTCTCAGCGCCGCGCACCAGTCGGGCCAGGCCCTGCTGCAGACCATCAGCGACGTGCTCGACCTCTCGCGCATCGAATCCGGCCACGCCGGCCTGCGACGCAAGCCCTTCGACGCCACCCAGGCCCTGGCCGACACCTTGCGCGCGGTGATGCCGCTGGCCCGCCAGCGCGACCTGATGCTGCTGTTCGACTGGGTGGGCGACAGCCACTGGCTGCAGGGCGACCCCGGCAGCCTGCGCCAGATCGTCACCAACCTGCTGGGCAACGCGGTCAAGTTCACGCCGCAGGGCTCGGTCAGCCTGCGCGGCGAAACCCGGCGCGGGGCCGATGGCCGCGTGGCGCTCGAGGTGCAGGTGATCGACACCGGCCCGGGCATCGCCCCCGAGCGCCGCGCCCAGGTGTTCGAGCCCTTCGTGCAGGGCGACGACAGCCTGTCGCGCGGCCATGGTGGCGCCGGCCTGGGCCTGGCCATCGCCACCTTGCTGGCCGAGGCCATGGAAGGCCAGCTCACGCTCGACTGCCCTGACGGCGGCGGCTCGGTGTTCACGCTGCGCCTGCTGCTTGACGAGGCCGAGGCCCCGGCCCAGGCGCCCGAACCGCCGGCCCCGCCGCCCGGCCTGGCCTGGCTGGTCTACCACCGCGAGGATGCCGGCCAGTGGCTGGCCCAGCGCCTGCAGCGCCTGGGCTGGCAGACGCGCGTGCTCGACAGCGTGGCCGAGGCCAGCCGCCTGGCGCAGCAGGCCGAGGCCCCCGGCCCCGACCTGGTGCTGCTGGCCGAGCCCGCGCTGCAGCCCGGCATCGACCTGCGCGTGCTGCGCGAGCTGCTGCCCCAGGCCCAGCTGCGCCTGCTGGTGCGCCCCGACTGGCGCGACACCGCGCTCGAGTCCGCCGCCAGCGCGCTGCAGATCCGCCCGCTGGTGGCCCCGCTCACGCCGCGCCAGCTGCGCCACATCCTCACCAATGCCGACGACGGCCTGGGCGGCGACACCACCGATGCCCACCACGCCGCGCCCGCGCTGCAGGCCGATGCCACGGTGCTGCTGGTGGAGGACAACGAGGTCAACCAGCTGGTCGGCCAGGAGCTGCTGCATGCCCTGGGCCTGCACACCACGCTGGCCGGCAACGGCGCCTCGGCGCTCACCGCCTGCCTGGAGCGCCCGCCTTCGCTGGTGCTGATGGACCTGCAGCTGCCCGGCATGGACGGCCTGGAAACCACGCGCCGCCTGCGCGCCATGCAGCGCGACCGCCGCTGGCCCGGCGCGCCCATCGTGGCCCTGACCGCGCACGCCAGCCCCGAAGACCATGCCGCCTGCCGCGCCGCCGGCATGGACGGCGTGCTCACCAAGCCGCTGCAGCTCGACACCCTGCGCCGCCGGCTGGCGCGCTGGCTGGCGGCTTAGCGGCCGGCGCGCCTGCGCCGTACCAGGCGGGCGCCCCGGCACCCGGCGCCGGGCCCGTGTTGCTGCTCGGTGAAGCCCCGGTAAATAGGCCGCGGCCGGCTGCACAGATCGGCTGTTGAGCGCGGCGGCTGGCCGCGTACCGTAGCGGTCATGACAGCCGCCGTCCGAACCCTGCCCGAGCCTGCCCCGCCGCCCCTGCCGGCGCGCGTGCTGGTGGTCGACCCCGATGCCCAGGTGCAGCAATGGCTGGCCCAGTGCCTGCGGCCGCATGGCCACCGCGTGCATGCCGCGCGGCACGCCGAAGCGATTGCCCAGGCGCCGGCGCGTGGCTTCGAGCTGGTGATGATGAGCCCGCGCGCGCCCTCGGCCCAGCCCGACTGGCCGCGTGCGGCCGGCAGCGCGGGCGATGCCTGGCAGCGGCTGCGCGGCCTGCGCGACGCCGCGCCGCGGTTGCCGGTGATCGTGCTGCAGCCGCATGCCGACGCCACCGACCGCGCCGTGGCGCTGGAGCTGGGCGCCGACGCGGTGGTGGACGACGACTGCGGCCCGCGCGAACTGCGCGCCCGCGTGGCCGCGCTGCTGCGCCGCCACCGCGACGATCGGCGCGGCCTGCCCGCCGAAGGCCCGGCCGCCGCCGGCGGCTGGCGCCTGGATGCCGCGCGCCGCGGCGTGCACGCCCCGGACGGCACCGATGGCGACGCGGCCGGCGAGCTGTTCATCGCGCTGTCGGCCAGCGAGTTCAGGCTGCTGCGGGCGCTGATGCAGCAGCCCGGGCGGCCGCTGCAGCGCGCCGATCTGCTGAGCCTGGCGCTCGGCGCCGCCGAGGCGCAGCGCGAGCGCAGCATCGACCTGCTGGTCTCGCGCCTGCGCCGCACGCTGGGCGACGACCCGCAGATGCCGCGCCTGATCCGCACCGTGCGTGGCGCCGGCTACTGCTTCGAGCCGCTCATCCGGCGTGCTGGGTCGCTGCGCGCGCCGATGGTGTCAAACGCCTCACACCAAGGCGACACCGGATTGACAGACGGCGCCGACGATCACATCACCGGCATTCCGTGACCGCCAAAGGGCGCGTTGACGGGCGACCGGCAGCACTCCTCGCTCACGACGCGATCCACGCCACGAAAGGTTCACGATGAATGTCTCCTCCTCCTCGATGCAGGCCAGCCAGGCCTGGGCCATGCAGACCATGCGCGCGGCCTCGGCCGGCGCCAGCCAGGGCAGCAGCGCCACCAGCGCCAGCAGCAGCGACTACGCCGCGGTGGCCCGCCAGGGCGGCGAAGGCGGCCGCGGCGGCCCGCCACCGGGCCCGCCGCCCGATGCCGCCGGCAGCAGCAGCGCCACGGCCGGCCTGTCGACGATGCAGTTCGCCGCGATGGGCGCTGGCGGTGGCGCGCCGCAAGACCCGATCGCCTCGCTCGACAGCGACGGCGACGGCAGCGTCTCGGGCAGCGAGTTCGGCCTCGACAGCGCCAGCGACGCGGCCCAGCAGTTCTTCTCGGCCATCGACACCAGCGGCGACGGCGCACTGAGCAGCGACGAGATCACCGCGATGCGCGAGCAGATGATGGCCGCGCACGAGGCCCAACGCGCCAGCGGCAGCCAGGGCAGCAGCGCCACCGACGGCACGCAAGCCACCGAAGGCCCGCGCGGCCCGCACCGTGGCCCGCCGCCCCCGCCGCCAGCGGGCGAGGACGACAGCACGACGACCGGCACGGCCACCACCACCACCACCACGGCCACGTCCAGCACCACCGCCACCGCCACCCCATCCAGCGGCACGGCCACCGGCTTCGACGCCAAGGCCATGATCGAGAAGATCGCCCAGCACTACGCGGCCTACACCGCCTCGCAGGCCACCAGCGGCCTCACCGCAACGGCTTGATGGCGCCGCCGGGCCGCCCCGGGCCGGCCCGTGCACACCGGGCGGGCGGCGTGGCGTGCCCGCGCCGCCGGGTGCCCGAACTCAGTACCGCTCGGGCACGAACATCTCCGGCGGCACCGGGTTGCGCACGTAGTCGGCATGGCGCTCGCGCTGCGGCAGCAGGATCTCGGCGCGCTCGACCTCGTGGTAGTCAAACTGCGCCAGCAGATGCTGGATGCAGTTCAGCCGCGCGCGCTTCTTGTCCACCGCCTGCACCACCCACCACGGCGCCTCGGGGATGTGGGTGCGCTCGAGCATGGCCTCCTTGGCCTTGGTGTACTCCTCCCAGCGGCGGCGGCTTTCGAGGTCCATCGGGCTGAGCTTCCACTGCTTCAGCGGATCATGGATGCGGCCGAGGAAGCGCACATGCTGCTCCTCGTCGGTGATCGAGAACCAGTACTTGATCAGCGTGATGCCCGATCGCACCAGCATGCGCTCGAACTCGGGCACCGAGCGGAAGAACTCCTCCACCTCGTCTTCCGAGCAAAAGCCCATCACCCGCTCGACGCCGGCGCGGTTGTACCAGCTGCGGTCGAACAGCACCATCTCGCCGGCCGCCGGCAGGTGCGGCACATAGCGCTGGAAGTACCACTGGGTCTTCTCGCGGTCGTTGGGCGCCGGCAGCGCCACCACGCGGCATACGCGCGGGTTCAGGCGCTGGGTGATGCGCTTGATGGCGCCGCCCTTGCCCGCCGCGTCGCGCCCCTCGAACAGGATCACCACCTTCTGGCGCGTGTGCGCCACCCAGTCCTGCAGCGTGACCAGTTCGCGCTGCAGGCGAAACAGCTCCTTGAAATAGGCCACGCGCTCGCTGCGCGCCACCGACTCGTCGGGCGAGGCGTCCAGCCCGGCCAGGGCCTCGTCGACGGTGCGGTCCTCGATCTCGAGCTCGAGTTCCTCGTCGTAGCCATCGAGCAGATCGCGGCGGATGCGCTCGATGAGCGCGTCATGGTCAGGGGGCAGGGTCATGCGGACGACGGCGCGGGGCCGGTGCGGTGCGGGCGTCGAAACGCCGGGAGGGGTGAAACAACGGTGCCTGCATGCTTGGCCCGGCAGATGACAGTGGCATGACACCCGAAGCCACCACCCCGCAAGCCTTGCGCCGCAGCGCCCCGGCCTGCCAAGGCGGCAACAACGGCCAGGGCGGCCAGACCCGCCCATGCTGCCACGGCGGCCGCCGAGATGAGCGTTCCGGCCAATCGCGGCGGCCGGCCCGGCCATCGCCAGTGCGGCCAGGCTTGCGGCATGCTCGGGCCCCAGCATGACGTCACACCCCACCACGCCACCCGCAGCAGCCTCGCCCTCGGCCCCGGACGAGGCCTCGCCACCCGAGCCTGCACTGCACGGGCGCGAGCGCCATGTGCCCTTCATTGCGCACCTGGGCATCCACCGCGTGCGGGCCGACCATGGCGAGGCGCTGATCGAGCTCACGCTGCGGCCCGAGCTGTGCAACAACCATGGCGGCGGCCATGGCGGTGTGATGATGACCCTGCTCGACTGCGCCATGGCCCATGCGGCGCTGAGCCGCATCGACTACAGCCGCGAGGTGGTGACGGTGGACATGCACATCGCCTTCATGCACCCCGCCAGCGGCCGGCTGCAGGCCACCGGCCGCGCCACCGGCGGTGGCCGCTCGGTGTGCTTTTGCGAGGCCGAGATCCGCGACGACCACGGCCATGTCATCGCCAAGAGCATGGGCACGTTCCGCTACCGGGCGCCGGCCACGGGGGATGGGCCGGGGCGGGTTTGATTCTGTTGTCGCCTGCCCAGCCTGTTTGGCTTGCCCAGGCCGGTGCACGGCCAAGGCCGCCGGGTACCGGGCTGACTCCGTGTCCCCCGCCAGGCCGCTCCCGCGACCCGGCTCCTCCTTTACCTGCGTCAGCCCGATACCCGACGTCCTCGTCCCGAGACACTGTGGCACGCGACGATCCGCATGTCGCGGTGGTGCCGCCAAGCCGTGGCCGGGTGCCCGGCGGCGTGAATCTGCGCCGGTGAGGCGCGCAGGGCGCGTGGCCGCGCGCGCAGCGCGCATCGTCCCTCTGACTCGCATCGCCTGTTCGAGCACAGTGAGCGACAGCGAACGGCGCGAGTTGCGATGCGCGGCCACGGGCCCGAGCACCGCAACGAAGTCCGCCGCTTGCGGCGGACCGGCGCAGTTGAGCGCCGCCGGGCACCCGGCCACGGCTTGGCCCGCGCCCACCCCAGCAAGCTCAACCGCAACAGCAGCAAGCGCCCGCCACCACAAATCCTGAACCCCTCGTAAACCCAGGCCGAAGCCTGAGCGTTTCAGCCAATCGCCAGCCACCATCCCTGCCATTGCCCCATCCGGCAGCCGGCGCGCACACTCGAAGCACAACGCAGGCCGAGCAGGAGACAAGGCATGGGCACATCGGTGCATGTGGTGGGTGTGGGCATGATCCCGTTCACCAAGCCGGGCGCCAGCGCGCCCTATCCGCAGATGGGTGCCGAGGCCGCGCGCCGCGCCCTGGCCGATGCCGGCCTCGATGTTGCACGCATCGAGCAGGCCTACGTGGGCTATGTGTTCGGTGACTCGTGCGCCGGCCAGGCGGCGGTGTACGAGGTGGGCCTCACCGGCGTGCCGGTGATCAACGTCAACAACAACTGCGCCACCGGCTCCACCGCGCTGTTCCTGGCGCGGCAGGCCGTGGCCTCGGGGGCCATCGAGTGCGCGCTGGCGCTGGGCTTCGAGCAGATGGTGCCCGGCCCGCTGAAGGGCGCGTGGACCGACCGGCCCAGCCCGCTGGCGCGCTTTCTCGACACCATGGCGCAAGACCAGGGCTATGACGAAGCCCTGCCGCGCGCGGCGCAGTTCTTTGGTGGCGCGGCGCGCGCCTACATGGCCGAGCATGGCATCGCCGCCAGCACCTTTGCGCGCATCTCGGTCAAGGCGCGCCAGCACGCGGCGCGCAACCCGCTGGCGGTGTTCCGCCAGACCGTCACGCTGGACGAGGTGCTGGCCTCGCCCACCGTGTTCGACCCGCTCACCCGCCTGCAGTGCTGCCCGCCCACCTGCGGCGCCGCGGCCGCCATCGTGTGCAGCGAAGACTTTGCCCGCCGCCACGGCCTGGACCTGCGCGTGCGCATCGCCGCCCAGGCCATGAGCACTGACACCGCCAGCACCTTCGGCAGCCACGACATGCGCAAGCTGGTGGGCGCCGACATGGCGCTGGCCGCATCGAAGAAGGTGTACGAAGCCGCCGGCATCGGCCCCGAAGACATCGACGTGGTGGAGCTGCACGACTGCTTCACCGCCAACGAGCTGATCACCTACGAGGCGCTGGGCCTCACGCCGCCGGGCACGGCCGAGAAGTTCATCCTGGACGGCGACAACACCTACGGCGGACGCGTCGTCACCAACCCCTCGGGCGGCCTGCTCAGCAAGGGCCACCCGCTGGGCGCCACCGGCCTGGCGCAATGTGCCGAGCTGACCTGGCAGCTGCGGGGGCAGGCCGAGCAGCGCCAGGTGGAAGGCGCGCGGCTGGCGCTGCAGCACAACCTGGGCCTGGGCGGCGCTTGCGTCGTCACGCTCTACGAGAGGAGCCATTGAGATGATGAACAAAGCCTACATCGGCCACGAGCTGCCCGCCTTCACGGTGGATGTCGAGCAAGGCCGGCTGAAGTTCTTCGCCCAGGCCATCGGCCAGACCGACCCGGTCTACACCGACGAAGACGCGGCCCGGGCCGCCGGCCATCCCGGCCTGCCGGTGCCGCCCAGCTTCCTGTTCTGCCTGGAGATGGACGCCCCCAACCCCGGCGCTTTGCGCGAGCTGCTCGACATCGACATCGCCAAGGTGCTGCACGGCGAGCAGCGCTTTCGCTACCACCGCGGCGCCCATGCCGGCGACCGGCTGAGCTTCCAGCAGCGCATTGCTGACATCTACGACAAGAAGAACGGCGCGCTGGAGTTCGTGGTGCGCGAAACCCGCGTCACCAACCAGCGCGGCGAGCATGTGGCCGATCTGGTCGGCACCACCGTGGTGAGGAATGGATAGCCCCCCCCGAAGCGCCTTCGGCGCCTCCCCCCAGGGGGCGCCGCCTGCGGCCCGGCAAAGCCGGTTCCGCGGCGACCGCTGGCCTCGGGCCTGAGCAGTGCCTCAAGCGTGCTGCCGAGAAGCATGGAGAACTGACATGACCGATCTGAGCCAACTGAAGGTGGGCGACGCCCTGCCCGCCTTCACCACCGAGCCCGTCTCGCGCCTGACGCTGGCGCTGTACTGCGGCGCCTCGGGTGACCACAACCCGATCCATGTAGACACCGACTTTGCCAAGCGCGCCGGCTACCCCGATGTGTTTGCCCACGGCATGCTGTCGATGGCCTACCTGAGCCGCCTGCTCACCAACTGGGTGCCGCAGCAGCGCCTGCGCGAGTACGGCGTGCGCTTTGTCGCCATCACCCAGGTGGGCGACGCCATCACCTGCAGCGGCACGGTGACCGAGATCTTCGAGCAGGCCGGCGAACGCCGCGCGCGGCTGGAACTGAAGACCGTCAACCAGGCCGGCCAGGTGAAGCTGACCGGCGACGCCGTGGTGGCGATCTGAACAGGACGACCAGATGATCCAGACCCCCAAGCCCGAGTGGCTGACGCCCGACCTCGAGATGCTGGCCGACACGGCCGCCCGGTTCGCCGAGAAGGAAATGCTGCCCAACGACGCCCGCTGGCGTGAGCAGAAGCATGGCGACCGCGCGCTCTGGAACAAGGCCGGCGCGGCCGGCCTGCTGTGCGCCAGCATCCCCGAGCAATACGGCGGCGGTGGTGGCGACTTCCGCCACGACATGGTCATCCTGCAGACCTGGGCACGGCAGATGGCCGGCGGCTTCAGCAACAGCGTGCACTCGGGCATCGTGGCCCAGTACCTGCTGCGTTATGGCACCGAGGCGCAGAAGCAGCACTATCTGCCGAAGATGGCCACCGGCGAGTGCGTGGCCGCCATCGCGATGACCGAGCCCGGCGCCGGCACCGACCTGCAGGCCATCCGCACCCGTGCGGTGAAGGAGGGCGGCGACTACGTCATCAACGGCAGCAAGATCTTCATCACCAACGGCCACCACGCCGACCTGGTGGTGCTGGTGTGCCGCACCGGCGAAGAAAAAGGCGGCAAGGGCGTGAGCCTGGTGCTGGTGGACGCCAGCACCAAGGGCTTTCGCCGCGGCAAGCTGCTCGACAAGGTGGGCCAGCACACGGTGGACACCGCCGAGCTGTTCTTCGAGGACATGCGCGTGCCGCAAAGCCAATTGCTGGGCACGCAGGAAGGCCGCGGCTTCGTGCAGCTGATGGAGGAGCTGCCGCGCGAGCGCCTGATCATCGCCGCCGGCGGCGTGGCCACCCTGCAGCGCGCCATTGCCGACACCGTGGCCTACGTGAAGCAGCGCAGCATCTTCGGCCAGACGCTGATGAGCATGCAGAACACCCGCTTCAAGCTGGCCGAGTGCCAGATGAAGGCCAGCATCGCCGAGAGCTTTGTCAACGACCTGGTGGCGCGCTCGCTGCGCGGCGAACTCGACCTGCCGACCTCGGCCATTGCCAAGTGCTGGGTGAGTGATGCCGTGTGCCAGGTGGTGGACGAATGCGTGCAGCTGCACGGCGGCTACGGCTACATGATGGAGTACCCGATCGCCCGGCTGTATGCCGACACCCGCGTGGGCCGCATCTACGGCGGCAGCAACGAGGTGATGAAGGAGCTCATCGCCCGCGCGATGGAGAAATGACTGGCCGCCCCGCCCACCCCAGGAGACAACAGCCATGAACCCCACCCCCTGCCCCGCCGCAGCCTGCTGGCCCTGGCCTGCGCCATGGCGGCCGCGCTGGCCGGCACCACCCTGCCCGGCACCGCCATGGCCCAGGCGCCCGCCTGGCCCAGCAAGCCGATCAAGCTGGTGGTGCCCTATGCGCCCGGCGGCGCCACCGACATCCTGGCCCGCCTGGTGGCCACCCATCTGCAAACCGGTCTCGGCCAGAACGTGGTGGTCGAGAACAGGCCCGGCGCCAGCGGCGTGCTGGGCAACGACGCGGTGGCCAAGTCGGCGCCCGACGGCCACACCGTGCTGCTGGGCATCACCGCCATCATCCAGAGCGCCACGCTGCTGAAGCTGCCCTACGACCCGTACAAGGACCTGGCGCCGGTGGCCATGCTGGCCAGCAGCACCAGCCTGCTGGCCGTGCCCAAGACCCTGCCGGTGAAGAACGTGGCCGAGTTCGTGGCCCTGGTCAAGAGCCAGCCCGGCAAGCACAGCTACGGCACCTATGGCGCCGGCAGCAGCTCGCACATCCAGGGCGAGGCGCTCAAGGCCCAGGCCGGGCTCGACCTGGTGCATGTGCCCTACAAGGGCGCCGCGCCCATGGTCACCGACTTGCTGGGCGGCCAGATCAGCGCCGCCTTCGTGGATGCCGGCACCGCACGCGCCCATGTGGGCGCCGGCGCGTTCAAGGTGCTGGCCGTCACCGGCACCGAGCGCCTGAAGATGGCACCCGACGCGCCAGTGCTGTCCGAGCTGGGCTACCAGCACTTCGATCCCAAGGGCTGGTTCGGCTTCTTCGTGCCGGCCGGCACGCCGGCACCGGTGATCAGCAAGCTCTCGGCCGAGATCGCCCGCATCACCCGCCTGCCCGAGGTGAGCAAGCGCATCGACGAGCTGGGCCAGGTGCCGGTGGGCAGCACGCCCGAGGCCTTTGCCGAAGCCATCCGCAAGGACGGGCCGCTGTACGCCCGGCTCATCAAGGACCTGAACATCAAACTCGACTGACGCCATGTCCGACGCCAACGAACCCACGGGCAACGCCCACCAGGCCTGGCAGCGCGCGCTGGACGAAGGCCGCTTCCTGATCCAGCGCTGCGGCGGCTGCGCCCAGGCCGTGTTCCAGCCGCGCGAGCTGTGCCCGCACTGCGGCCATGGCAGGCTGGCCTTCGAGGCGCCGGCCGGCACCGGCACCGTCTACGCCACCACCGTGGTGCGGCGCAAGCCGGCCGAGGGCGGCGACTACAACGTGGCCCTGATCGATCTGGACGAAGGCTGCCGCCTGATGAGCCGCGTGGAAGGCGTGCCGCCCGCCGAGGTGCGCATCGGCCAGCGCGTGGCCGCACGCGTGCAGGTCAGCAAGGACGGCAAGGGCCTGGTGCTTTTTGATCCGCTCACCGCAGCCACCGCCACCCCAGCAGGAGCCGCCTGATGCGCCCCGCCCGCACCCCCGACAACCGCGCGCTGCGCGGCGCTTGCGCCATCGCCGGCGTGGCCACCTTCGGCTGTGGCGAAGCCCATGGCCACGACGACATGTCGCTGCTGGCCCAAGCCGCGCGGCTGGCGGTGGCCGATGCCGGCCTGACGATGGACGACATCGACGGCATCGCCACCTGCAGCGCCGGCGCATCGATGTGGGTGATGCCCGCCATCGAGCACCTGGGCATCAACGCCAACTACATCGACGGCACCATGCTGGGCGGCAGCAGCTTCATCGCCCACCTGCTGCCGGCCATGCGCGCGCTGGCCAGCGGCCAGTGCAATGCGGTGCTGGTGTGCTACGGCAGCGCGCAGCGCACCAGCACGCTCAGCCGCGGCGCCATCGGCCAGGCCCGCCGCGCGCTCGACCCCCAGCCCTACGAGCAGCCGTATGAGCCCTTCATGCCGGCCAGTGCCTATGCGCTGGCGGCCTCGCGCCATATGCACCAGTACGGCACCACGCGGCGTCAGTTGGCTGAAGTTGCGGTGGCGGCCCGCGCCTGGGCGCAGCTGAACCCCGAGGCCTTCATGCGCGAGCCGCTCAGCATCGACGATGTGCTGAACGCGCGCATGGTGAGCGACCCGCTGAGCGTGCGCGACTGCTGCCTGGTGACCGATGGCGGCGGCGCCCTGGTGCTGGTGCGCAGCGACCGCGCCAAGGATCTGCCGCACAAGCCGGTGCATGTGCTGGGCGCTGCCACCGCCTGCTGGAACCGCCAGATCAGCAGCATGCCCGACCTCACCGTCACCGCCGCCAGCCAGTCGGGCGCGCAGGCCTATGCGATGGCCGGCCTGGCCGCGAAGGACATGGACGTGGTGGCGCTGTACGACGCCTTCACCATCAACACCCTGCTGTTCCTGGAAGACCTGGGCTTTTGCGCCAAGGGCGAGGCGGGGCCGTTCGTGGAAGGTGGCGCCATCGCCCCGGGCGGGCGGCTGGCGGTCAACACCAATGGCGGGGGCCTGTCCTGCGTGCACCCCGGCATGTACGGCATCTACACGCTGATCGAGGGCGTGCGCCAGCTGCGCGGCCAGGGCGGCGAGCGCCAGGTGGCCGGTGCGAAGCTGGCGCTGTGCCACGGCAATGGCGGCACGCTGAGCAGCCAGGCCACGGCCATTCTCGGCACGGCCGAAACGCTCTGAGCAGGCGCCGCCGATGATCCGCGATGCCGACACCCTGACCGCCCTGTGCGACGCCGTGCGCCGCTTCGTGCGCGAGCGCCTGGTTCCGGCCGAACACGAGGTGGCCGAGACCGACCAGATCCCCGAAGACATCGTGCAGCAGATGCGCGAGCTGGGGCTGTTCGGGCTGACCATCCCCGAGTCGTACGGCGGCCTGGGCCTGACGATGGAAGAAGAGGTGCGCGTGCTGCTGGAGCTGTGCCAGACCTCGCCGGCCTTTCGCTCGGTGATCGGCACCACGGTGGGCATTGGCGCGATGGGCATCCTGATGGATGGCACGCCCGCGCAGAAGGATCTGTGGCTGCCCAAGATGGCCACCGGCGAGGTGATGGCCAGCTTTGCGCTCACCGAGCCCGAGTCGGGGTCAGATGCGGCCTCGCTGCGCACCACGGCGATCCGGCAGGGTGACCATTACGTCGTCAACGGCAGCAAGCGCTACATCACCAACGCGCCGCAGGCCGGGGTGTTCACGCTGATGGCGCGCACCAACCCTGCCGACAAGGGCGCGGGCGGCGTGTCGGCCTTCATCGTCGATGCCAAGAGCCCCGGCATCTCGCTGGGCAAGCCCGATCAGAAGATGGGCCAGCGCGGCGCCCACACCTGCGACGTGGTGTTCGACAACGTGCGCGTGCCGGCCGCCAACCTGATCGGCGGCGTGGAAGGGCGCGGCTTCAAGACCGCGATGAAGGTGCTGGAAAAGGGCCGCATCCACATTGCCGCGGTGTGCGTGGGCGTGGCCCGGCGCATGCTGGACGATGCGCTGAAGTACGCGATGGAGCGCCAGCAGTTCGGCCAGAAGATCGCCGAGTTTCAGCTGGTGCAGGCCCTGCTGGCCGACAGCCAGGCCGAGCTGTACGCGGCCGAGTGCATGACGCTGGACGCCGCCCGCAAGCGCGACGAGGGCCGCGACGTGGCGCTGGAAGCCAGCTGCTGCAAGATGTTCGCCAGCGAGATGTGCGGCCGCGTGGCCGACCGCGCGGTGCAGATCCTGGGCGGCGCCGGCTACATGAGCGAATACGGCATCGAGCGCTTCTACCGCGATGTGCGCATCTTCCGCATCTACGAAGGCACCACGCAGATCCAGCAGATCGTGATTGCGCGGGCGATGGTGAAGGCGGCTGCGGCCTCGGCTTGAATCCTTCTCTTCCCGTCGCTCGCTTGCTGCGTATTGAGCGAGGCCAAGGCACTGCGGCGTGCCGAAAGCAACATGCGATGCCCGAGTGATTTGTGTTCACCGCCGCATGCGCAGACCGTGCCGCCAAGCCGTGCCCGGGTGTCCGGCACAGCGAATCTGCGCTGGCGAGGAGCGCAGCAGGCGTGGCCGCGCGCGTGAGCGCGCATCGACCCTCTGACTCGCATCGCCTGTTCGAGCGCAGTGAGCGTCAGCGAACGCAGCGAGTTGCGATGCGCGGCCACGCCTGCTGCGCTCCTCGCCAGCGCAGATTCGCTGTGCCGGACACCCGGGCACGGCTTGGCCCGCTCAACCCCCAGCAAGCCAAAGCCAAAGCCAAAGCCAAAGCCAAACCAGACCAAAAAAAGCTATCGAGCAGAGGGCCGACGAGCCAAGCCAAAACAAACCACCGCCACCAAGCCCAACAGACACAAGGCCAGCAGCAAGCCCCGATAGCCCCCCAGCCACACCAGCAGGCCCGAAGCCGCCACCGGCGCAAAGGCCCGGCTCACCGCGCCGATGCCGCCCATCAGCCCACCGATGCGGCCGATGTGCGCGCGGCCGAAAAACTGCGGCACCAGCGCCCCGCGCACGATGGTGACCAGGCCGTTGGCAATGCCGAAGGCGGTGGCGAAGGCCACCCACACCAGCGGCCCCGACCCCAGGGCCAGCAAGGCATACGACAGCGGCAGGGTCAGCAGCACGCCCACGCCCACCACGCGCAGGCTCCAGGCACGGCCGGCAAACACGTACAGCAGGCGGCCGGCCACCTGGGCCGGGCCGATGATCATCAGCACCTTCACGGCCTCGGCCTCGGTGGCCCCGCGATCGGCAAAGGCCGGCATCACATGCGACCAGAAGGCCGATTGCGAAAACGAGTACAGCGTGAAGCACAGCGTCAGCAGCCAGAACGCACTGTGGCGCAGCGCCTGGTGCAGCGTGGCATCGGCCTGCGCGTCGGCACGTGGCGGCGTGGCCACCAGCATCGGCCCGCGCAGCGCCCAGGCATGCAAGGGCGCCACGCCCAGCAACAGCAGCAGGCCCATCACCTGCAGCGAGGCGCGCCAACCCCACTGCAGCAGCCAGGCCACGGCCGGAAAGCTCAGCGTGCTGGCAAAACCGCCCAGCAGCGTGAGCATGGTGATGCCATGCGCATAACGCTCGGGGTAGCGCTTGGTCAACACCGCAAAGGCGGGCTCGTACAGCGTCATGGCCATGGCCGCGCCCAACACCGCCCACACGGCGTACAGCATCCAGGGCGCGCTCACCAGGCTCCAGCCCAGGCAGCCCAGGCCGCCCAGCACGGCGCCGGCGGTCATCACCCGGCGGCCGCGCCCGGCGTCGATGGCCGCACCCACCGCGTAGCCCGTGACCCCGCTCACCGCCAGGCCCAGCGTGAAGGCCCCCATCAGCGTGGCCTGCTGCCAGCCCAGCTCGCGGCCCATCGGCAGCACCAGGCTCGAGAAGGCATAGAACAACACGGCCCAGGCCAGCACCTGGCCCACGGCCAGGCCCGCCACGGTGGCCCAGTAGCCGGGGCCGCCCGCCCCGCCGTTTGCGGCCATTCCACCTGGCGGATCGCTGCGTTGAGTCATCTGGGGCGATTATCCCGAGCCCCGCTTGTCGCAGCAGGGACAAGGAAAAATCGAACGGTCGTGCTAAAAATCCGGCGTTGTGCACAGCCGGCCGTTCCGCACTGCGCACGCCCCATCCGCCGGCCCCAGCCGGCCTCCCCGCACGCCCAGGAGACACGCCCGCCATGGACCTGAACTTCACCCCGGAAGAACTCGCCTTCCGCGCCGAGATCCGGCAATGGGTGGCCGAGAGCCTGCCCAAGGACTTGAGCCACAAGGTTTTGAACTCGCTGCGCCTGTCGCGCGACGACATGCAGCGCTGGGCCAAGATCCTCGGCGCCAAGGGCTGGCTGGGCTATGGCTGGCCCAAGCAGTTTGGCGGCCCGGGCTGGACGGCGATCCAGAAGCACCTGTTCGAGGAAGAGTGCGCGCTGGCCGGTGCGCCGCGCATCGTGCCCTTCGGCCCGGTGATGGTGGCGCCGGTGATCATGGCCTTCGGCACGCCCGAGCAGCACCAGCGCTTTCTGCCCGGCATCGCCTCGGGCGAGGTGTGGTGGAGCCAGGGCTACTCCGAGCCGGGCTCGGGCTCCGACCTGGCGTCGCTGAAGACCCGCGCCGAACGCCAGGGCGACAAGTTCATCGTCAACGGCCAGAAGACCTGGACCACGCTGGGCCAGTTTGGCGAGTGGATCTTCTGCCTGGTGCGCACCAGCACCGAGGGCAAGCCGCAAACCGGCATCAGCTTCCTGCTGATCGACATGAAGAGCCCCGGCATCACCGTGCGGCCGATCATCACGCTCGATGGCGAGCACGAGGTCAACGAGGTGTTCTTCGACAACGTCGAGGTGCCGGCCGAGAACCTGATCGGCGAAGAGAACAAGGGCTGGACCTACGCCAAGCACCTGCTGGCGCACGAGCGCACCAACATCGCCGACGTCAACCGCGCCAAGCGCGAGCTCGAGCGCCTGAAGCGCGTGGCCCGCGCCGAGGGCGTGTACGACGAGCCGCGCTTTCGCGACCAGATCGCGCTGCTGGAAGTGGACGTGGTGGCGCTCGAGATGCTGGTGCTGCGCGTGCTGTCGGCCGAGAAGAGCGGCAAGCAGAGCCTGGACATCGCCGGCCTGCTGAAGATCCGCGGCAGCGAGATGCAGCAGCGCTACACCGAGCTGATGATGCTGGCCGCCGGCCCTGTGACCCAGCTCTATGCGCACGAGGCCATGGAGGCCGGCTGGCAGGGCGACTTTGCCGGTGCTGCCGCCGTGGCGCCGCTGGCCGGCACCTACTTCAACATGCGCAAGACCACCATCTACGGCGGCTCGAACGAAGTGCAGCGCAACATCATTGCGCAGACCGTGCTCGGCTGATCAGGAGAAAGACACATGGACTTCGAATTCACCGACGACCAGGTCTCGCTGCGCGACGCAGTGGCCAAGTGGGTCGACAAGGGCTTTGATTTCTCGCGCCGGCATGCGCTGGCCAAGGCCGGTGGCAAGACCCGCGCGGTCTATGCCGAGCTGGCCGAACTGGGCCTCACCGGCATGGCCGTGCCCGAGGCCCATGGCGGCATGGCCTTTGGCGCCGTGGAAGCCATGGTGGTGATGGAAGAACTGGGCCGCGGCCTGGTGAACGCGCCCTTCGCCGCCGGCGCGCTGATGAGCCCGGTGCTGCTGCAGGCCGCGCCGGCCGAGGTGCAGGCCGCCTGGCTGCCGAAGGTGGCCGACGCCTCGGCCCTGGTGGTGCCGGCGCTGCAGGAGCGCGCCGCGCGCTACAAGCTCAGCCACGTCACCACCACCGCCACGCCGGCCAACGGCGGCTGGCAGCTCAGCGGCCAGAAGAGCGTGGTGCCGGCGGCCGACGAGGCCGATGCCTTCATCGTGCCGGCCCGCCTGTCGGGCGGCACCAGCGACACCGCCGGCATCGGCCTGTTCCTGGTGGAACAGGGCGGCCCGGGCGTCAGCACCACCGGCTATGCCACGCAGGACGGCGGCCGCGCCGGCGAGCTGAAGCTGGCCAACGCCACCGCCACGCTGATCACCACCGACGGCTGGGCCACGCTGGAGCAGGCGGTGGACGTGGGCATTGCCGCGGCCTGTGCCGAGGGCGTGGGCGCGATGGACCGCATGGTGGCGATCACGGTCGACTACATGAACACGCGCAAGCAGTTCGGCACCACGCTGGCCACCTTCCAGGCACTGCGCCACCGCATTGCCGATGTGAAGATGCAGCTGGAGCTGGGCCGCTCGATGAGCTTCTTTGCCACGCTCAAGCTGGGCGAGGCCGCACCGCAGCGCCGCCGCGCCATCAGCCAGGCCAAGGTGCAGCTGGGCAACAGCATGCGCTTCGTGGGCCAGCACTGCACGCAGATCCACGGCGGCATCGGCGTGACCGACGAGTACATCAGCAGCCACTACTTCAAGCGGCTCACGATGCTGGAGATGGCCTACGGCGACACGCTGCACCACCTGGGCGAGGTGTCTGAGCGCATGCAGGACACCGCAGGGGTCTTCGCCTGAGGTAACCCCACCCAGCGGCCGCCGCGGAACCGGCTCCGCCGGGCCGCTGGCGGCGCCCCCTCGGGGGGAGGCGGCGAAGCCGCTTCGGGGGGGGCTAAAACATCACGTGGAGCTTCGCGAAATAGGACGCGCCGCTCAGCCCGAACTGCACGCTGTCGTACTTGAAGCCGTTGTCGGTTTCGTTGGCGTCCTGGGTGGACGGCTTGACGTTGAAGATGTTGTTGCCGCCCACCGTGATGCGCACGTTCTTGGCCAGCGCGGTGCTCACCGACAGGTCGGCCGAGGTGCGCGGCGCATAACGCGCATTGGGCACGCCCGCGGCCGTGCCCGAGAAGGTGCCCAGGGTCTGGCTGCCGAAGTGGATGATCTTGAAATCGGTGGTCCAGGCGCCCTGCTGGTATTCGAAGCCCAGCGTGGCCTTCAGGCTGGGTGCACCCTGCTCGATGAACAGGCGCTCGCGCTCTGACAGCAGCACATCCTCGAAGCCCACCAGCGACGCCGGCGCATGCACGCCGGTCACGCGGGTGCGGCCCTTGTTCAGCGCCAGCCGGGTGTCGAGCTGGCCGCCGGCCAGCTTCAGGGTGTGCGCGGCGGTCAGGTCGATGCCCTGGGTGCGCGTATCGACCGAGTTGACGAAGAACTGCGCCTGGCCCACGCCGAGTGAGGCCAGCAGGCTGCCGAGCGCCGGGTAGTTGCTGTCGTCGAAGCGGCCCGACAGCACGATGCGGTCGCGGATGTCGATGTGGTACAGGTCGGCGGTGAAGGTCCAGCCCGGCGCCGGCTTCAGGCTGCCCCCCAGCGTGAAGTGCTTGCTGCGCTCCTGCTTGAGCTTGGGGATGCCGGCGGCATTGGCCACCGCGCCGCCATTGGGCGCCAGCACCACGTCCATCGGGTTGCCGTTGATGAAGTCGGTGAAGGTGGACGAGAAGAACACCTGCTGCAGGCTGGGCGCGCGAAAGCCCGAACTGGCCGAGCCGCGCAGCAGCGCCGCCGGGCCGAGCTTCCAGGCGCCGGCCAGCTTGCCGGTGGTGGTGGCGCCAAAGTCGGAGTAGCGCTCGTGGCGCAGCGCGGCCTGGGTGGTCAGGGCCGCCGTGGGCGTGCTTTCCAGCTCGAGGTAGAGCGCCCGGCTGGAGCGGCGCTTGCGCGTGGCATCGCCCGGCTGGAAGCCCGGGAAGCCCTGGCTGCCGGCGTTGCCGCCAAAGCCCACGCCATCCACATCGTTGTACGAGCCCGCCTCGCCGGCCACGATGCGGTACTGCTCGCGCCGGTACTCGGCGCCGAAGGCCAGGTTGGTGCCGCCCAGCACGCCATCAAAGTAGCGCGACACGTCGAGGTTGCTGGTGTCCTGGCGGAACGAGAAGCCGCCGGCATCAAAGCGGCTGGGGCTCAGGCCGGCGCCGCCGTTGAGCAGGTCGAGGTTGGCGATCGACGCGTTCAGCGTGCGGCTGATGTCGTAGCGCATCTCGTTGAAGCCATGGGTCTGCGACAGGTCCAGCGTCCAGCCGCCGCCAACGCCGGCCTTCCAGCCCAGCGTGCCCCAGCGGTCGTCGATGTCGGCGTTGATGTAGGGCACGAAGCCGTCGGGGTACATGGCCGCCGAGTTGCGCGACGGGATGTCGTCGCTGCCCACACCGCCACGCGCCCAGGCCGCCGACGAGGCGCGCCGCTGCTGCAGGCCCAGCGTGGTGTACAGCCGGGCATCGCCGCCGGTGGGCCATTCGCCGTTGAGGTAGAGCGTCTGGTTGCGCACCTGGCTGTCGCCGATGGTGCGCGGGCTGTCGGCCTCGGCGCGGTTCGAGCGGCCGCGGTCCTGCCACTCGCCGGTGATGGCCAGCGTGCCGGCGCCCAGCTTCCAGCCGCAGTAGGCCGAGACCAGGCCGTTGCGGCCATCGCCCGCGCTGTACTGGCCGGCGGCGGCCACGCCTTCGCAGCCCACGCGTTTTTTCAGCGCCACGTTGATGACGCCGGCAATCGCGTCCGAGCCGTACTGCGCCGCCGCGCCGTCGCGCAGCACCTGCAGGTTGTCGATGGCCAGCAGCGGCAGCGCATTCATGTCGGTGCCGGTGTTGCCACGGTTGCGCGCGCCAAACAGGTTGACCAGGGCCACCGTGTGGCGCCGCTTGCCGTTCACCAGCACCAGGGTCTGGTCGCTGCCCAGGCCGCGCAGCGCGGCCGAGTCGACCAGGTCGGCCCCGTCGGCGCCGGTCTGGCGGGTGGAGTTGAACGAGGGCGACAGGTACTGCAGCGACTGCGCCAGGTCGAACTGGCCGCCGCTCTCGGCGGTGCGGCCGAGCGAGTACAGATCGACCGGCACCGTGGTGTCGAGCGCGGTGCTCACCGGCGCGGCGCGGCGCGAGCCGACGATGACCACACGTTCGTCGGCGGGCGCGGCCGAGGCGCTCGCCTGGGCCGCCAGCGGCGGCGTCCACAGGGCGGACAGGCTGCCAAGCGCGGCAGCCACGGCCAGCGACAGGCGCTGCGGGCGGTGGGTCAGGGCAGGATTCATGGCGGCGGCAGATCCAGGTGGGTTGGCCGGCCCGCAGCCCCGGGCCGGAAGGTGCGGGCCAGTGTGTCACAGCGCCGACACGCCTCGCGGCACGGCGACCGCCGGTGTGGCGTTCTCGCCTACGATGCCGGGTCAGCCCAGACCGGGCCCCATCCACTTTCGAACCCACCGCCCGGCCCTTGCCCACCCGGCCGTCGCCGCGGAACCGGCGCCGCCGGGCCGCTGGCGACGCCCCCCTGGCGGAAGGCGCCGCAGACGCTTCGAAGGGAACCCATGTACCCAGGCGCCATCACCGACATCGCCGGCCTTGCCGTCGGCCACTGGACCAGCCCGCAGCGCCCCACCGGCTGCACCGTGCTGCTGTGCCCGCAGGGCGCCGTGGCCGGCGTTGACGTGCGCGGCGCCGCCCCCGGCACGCGTGAGACCGATCTGCTGCACCCGCTGGCCACGCTGGAGACCGTGCACGCGCTGCTGCTGACCGGCGGCAGCGCCTTCGGCCTGGATGCCGCCACCGGCGTGATGCGCTGGCTGGAAGAGCACGGCCATGGCGTGCAGGTGGGCCCGAAGCCCCGGGAAGGATCGTCCGACCGGCCGATCCGGGTGCCCATCGTGCCCGCCGCGGTGCTGTTCGACCTGTGGGTGGGCGATGCCCGCATCCGCCCCGATGCCGCCGCCGGCCACGCCGCCTGCGTGGCCGCCAGCACGGCTCACCCGGCCCAGGGCAGCGTGGGTGCCGGCGCCGGCGCCACGGTGGGCAAGCTGTTCGGCATCCACAGCGCGATGAAGGGCGGCATCGGCACCGCGTCGATCAAGGTTGGCGCCATCACCGTGGCCGCGCTGATCGCGGTGAACGCCATCGGCGACGTGGTCGATCCGGCCAGCGGCCGCGTCATCGCCGGTGCGCGCGGGCCCGATGGCCGCACGCCGCTGGACACCCTGGCCGCCCTGTGCGATGGCCAGCTCCCCGCGCACCTGATGGACGGCATGGCCACCACCATCGGCATCGTGGCCACCGATGCCCGGCTCACCAAGGCCCAGGCCAACAAGCTGGCCAGCATGGCCCACGACGGCCTGGCGCGCAGCATCAACCCGGTGCACACCGCCACCGACGGCGATGCCTTGTTCGCCGTGGCCACCGGCGGCAGCGGCAAGCCCGGCCACCTCAGCGTGCTGGGTGCGCTGGCCGCCGAGGTGACAGCCCGCGCAGTGCTGAACGCGGTGCGCGCCGCCCACGGCCTGGCCGAGCCCGATCTGCCCTCGGCGCGCGAGCTCGGCCTGGCCTGAAGCCGGCGCTCCCCTCAACCACCCCACCACCACCCCACCACCACCCCACTGCAACCCCGCCCATGCCCATGCCCGCCCCCATGCCCGCCCTGCCCCGCCGCGCCTGGATCGCCCTGGCCGCCAGCGCCCTGCTGTCGGCCTGCGCCGGCCTGGGCCCGGGCCGCACCGACGCGCAGCCGCCCATCGTGTTCGTGCACGGCAATGGCGACTCGGCCGCCACCTGGCAGACCACGCTGTGGCGCTGGGAGAGCCAGGGCTGGCCGCGTGCGCGCCTGCATGCGGTGAACTTTGCCAACCCGCTGGCGCGCGACGACGACACCCAGGCCCAGGCCGGCCGCAGCGGCACGGCCGAGCAGCGCGACTTTCTGGCCGCCGAGGTCGACCGCGTGCTCGCCGCCACCGGGGCCAGGCAGGTGGTGCTGATGGCCAATTCGCGCGGCGGCAACGCCATCCGCCACTGCATCCAGAGCGGCGGCTGCGCCGGCAAGGTGTCGCATGCCATCCTGGGCGGCACGCCCAACCACGGCGTGTGGGCCAACCCCGGTTTCCGGCCGAACAACGAGTTCAATGGCGCCGGCCCGTTCCTGACCGCACTGAACGCGCCCAAGGGCCCCGATGGCCAGCTGCTGCCGGCCGGCGCGGTGGGTGTCGAGGTCACGCCCGGCCTGCGGTGGATGACGATCCGCTCGGACAACAACGACAAGTTCGCGCAGCCCGACGGCCTGTGGATCGGCGCCAAGGGCACGCCAACCAACGTCACCGCCGAGGGCCCGGCGCTGCGCGGCGCCGACAACGTGGTGCTGCCCGGGCGTGATCACCGCGAGGTGAGCTACCACGCCGAAGCCTTTGCGCAGGCCTGGCGCTTCGTCACCGGCCGCGCGCCGGCCAGCACCGCGGTGCAGCCCGAAGAACGGGTGCTGCTCGATGGCCTGGCCACCGGCATCACCGCGGGCAGCCCCAGCAACCAGCCGGCGCCCGGCGCGCGCGTGAGCGTGTACGCGGTGGATGCCGCCACCGGCGCGCGCCTGGGCGCGCCGCTGCTCGACAAGACCGTGGCCGCCGACGGCCGCTGGGGCCCGCTGGCCACCGATGCGCGCACGGCGCTCGAGTTTGTGCTGGCGGTGCCGGGCCTGGCCACCACGCATGTCTACCGCGCGCCGTTTGCGCGCTCGTCGGCCGTGGTGCACCTGCGCCCCGAACGCCTGCTGCCGGCCGACGCCCAGGCCGCTGCGGCGGTGGTCAACCTCAGCCGCCCGCGCGGCTATTTCGGCCTGCCGCGCGACGTGGTGCTGCTGGATGGCGCCCCGGCGCCCGGCATCGCGCCCGGCGTGGCCGGCGTGTCCAGCAGCAAGAAGCTGCTGGCCGAGCCCGACCGGCCGGTGGTGGCCGAGTTTCGTTCGGGGCCGATTGCCGAGCGCATCGTCGGCCGCGGCTGGCCGGCCAAGGAGGGCCATGTGACCCTGATCGAGCTGCACGAATGAGCACCCACAAGACCAAACCCGGCAAGCCCGAACGCCTGGACGAACTGCTGTTCAGCCAGGGCTTCGGCACACGGCGGGTGTGTGCCGGCCTGATCGAACAAGGCCTGGTGCGGGTGCACGACGAGACGGTCACCGACCCCGGCGCGCTGTTCGCGGCCGATGGCCTGGTGCTCGAGGTCGAGGGCCAGGCCTGGCCGGTGCAGGCCACGGCCCTGGTGCTGCTCAACAAGCCGGCGGGCTACGAGTGCTCGCAAAAACCCGGCGCCTGGCCCAGCGTGATGCTGCTGCTGCCGCCGCCGCTGCGCACCCGCGGCGTGCAGCCGGTGGGCCGGCTCGACCAGGACACCACCGGCGCGCTGCTGCTCACCGACGACGGCAGCCTGATCCACCGCCTCACCTCGCCCAAGCACCATGTGCCCAAGGTCTACGAGGTGCACACCGCGCGCCCGGTCGACGAGGCCCAGGTCAAGCGCCTGCGCGAGGGCGTGGTGCTGCTCGACGACCCGGTGGCCGTGCACGCCGAGGGCTGCGAGATCATCGGCCCGCAGCACCTGCGCCTGACCCTGGTGCAGGGCAAGTACCACCAGGTCAAGCGCATGGTGGCGGCGGTGGGCAACCACTGCGAGGCGCTGCACCGCAGCGGCTTTGGCGCCATCGCCGTGCCCGAGCCGCCGGCCGAGGCCGATCCGGCGCCGGGGCGCTGGCGCTTCGTCAGCGCGGCCGAGCGCGCCGCGCTGCTGGCCGCCGGCAAGGGTGGCGGCAAGCCGGCGCCGGCCGCCGGATAATGCCGCGATGGGCCAGCAGATGATGAGCGCAAGCGGGCCGGGTGGTGCCGGTCCAGGGCCAGCCCGGCCGGTGATCGCCTTGGGCCGGCGGCCGAGGCGCCGCCCGGGCGCGGGGCCGGCATGAAGGTCTTTCGCGGCTTCCACCACCCGCGTCGCGCCGCGGCCTGCGCGCTGACCATCGGCAACTTCGACGGCGTGCACCGCGGCCACCAGGCCATGCTGGCGCTGCTGATCAGCGAGGCCCGCCACCGCGGCCTGGCCAGCTGCGTGATGAGCTTCGAGCCGCACCCGCGCGACTTCTTTGCCGCGCGCCTGGGCAAGCCCGAGCTGGCACCGGCACGCATCGCCACGCTGCGCGACAAGCTGCAGGAGCTCGAGCGCTGCGGCATCGACCAGGCCGTGGTGCTGCGCTTCGACGAGGCCCTGGCCGGCCTGGCCCCCGAAGACTTCGTGCAGCGCGTGCTGGTGCAGGGCCTGGGCGCGCGCTATGTGCTGGTGGGCGACGACTTCCGCTTCGGGGCGCGCCGGGCCGGCGACTATGCGCTGCTCGACGCCCTGGGCGAGCAGCAAGGCTTCGACGTGGCCCGCATGATGAGCTACGAGGTGCACGGCCTGCGCGTCTCAAGCTCGGCCGTGCGCGAGGCGCTGGCCGCCGGCGACATGGCCCGCGCCGCCGCGCTGCTGGGCCGGCCCTACGCCATCAGCGGCCATGTGGTGCATGGCCGCAAGCTGGGCCGCGAACTGGGCTTTCGCACGCTGAACCTGCGCTTTGCGCATGCCAAGCCGGCGGCGCAGGGCATCTTCGTGGTGCAGGTGCGTGGCCTGGCCGGGCAGCCGCTGCCGGGCGTGGCCAGCCTGGGCGTGCGGCCCACGGTGGAAGACGCCGGCCGCGTGCTGCTGGAAACCCATTGCCTCGACTGGCCCGGCAGCCTGGGCAGCGAAGCCGCCTACGGCCGCAGCATCACGGTCGAGCTGATGCACAAGCTGCACGACGAGCGCAAGTACCCGTCGCTGGACGCCCTGCGCGCCGGCATTGCGCAAGACACCGCCGACGCGCGCGCCTGGTTCAGCGCACACCCGCCGCGCGGGGTCTAGGGCCGGCGGCGTGGCCGGCGCACCCGGCCGGCCGGGCCCGCTCGCACCGCGTGGCCGGCACTGCGCGGGTCAGTTCTCGAGGTTCAGCGCCGGCAGCAGGCCGCCGCTGAGCGACAGCTGGCGCAGCCGCGCCTGCAACAGCCGGTGCGATTGCTCCACCCGGCGCTGCTCGGCGGCAAAGCGGCTGTCGTGCAGCTGCACCAGCTGCGGCAGGGTGCGGCGGCCGGCCTCGAACTGCAGCTCGCCGGCGCGCACCAGGGTGTTGTACTGCTCGATCTGGCGCTCGATCTGGGCCATGGCCTGGGTGGCCTGCGCCATGCGCGGCGGCAGCGTGACCAGCTCGGTCATCGCGGCGCGCTGCACCCGCTCGGCCTCGGCGGCGGCGGCCTCGGCGCGGCGCTCGCCCTCGTTGCGGCGGGCCATGCTCTCGCCGCCGACGGGGATGTCCCAGCGTGCGCTGAGGGTCCAGCCGTAACGCTCGGTGGTGGTGCTGGCCGGCGTGGTGCGGTCGCTGAGGCGGTGGCGGTATTCCACATCCACCTTCGGCGCGGCCAGCGAGATCACCGGCCGCACCCGTTCACGCGCGGCCTGGGCGCGCTCACGCGCCGCGTTGACCTGGCCGTTGCCGGGCTCCACGGTGGCGGCGGCGGCCGGCAGCTGCACCGGCACGGCCTCGCGCATCTCGCTGCCGGTCACCGCGGCCAGGCGTTCGCGCGCGCTGCTCAGGTCGGCCAGCCACTGCTCGTGCACCACCTCGGCGTCCAGCAGCGAGGCCTGGGCCTGCTGCAGGTCGGCATCCGACACCTTGCCGGCCTCGTTCTGCCGCCCCACCTGCTGCACCAGGCGCCGCACCGCGGCCAGGCGCTGGGCCGAGCGCGGCACGATCTGCTGCACGCGCAGCAGGTCGGCATACACCTCGGCAATGCGCTCGGCGGTTTCTTCGCGGGCGCGGCGCAGCTCTTCGGTGGCGGCGGCCAGGTCGCGCGCGGCACCACGCAGCTCGGCGCCATCGTTGCCGTAGTTGTAGAGGTTCCAGCGCACCGTGGCTTCGGTGCGGTCGGTGCGCCGCTCGAAGGGCGTGGCGCTGCCGAACAGGCTTTCTTCGCTGACGTTGGCGCTGCCGCGGCTGCTGCTCAGCCCGATGGTGGGCCACATGCGCGAGCCGGCCTGCTGGCGGCGCTCGTCGCTGGCCTGCAGCAGGTGGCCCTGCACGCGCACGGCCGGGTCTTGCGCCAGCACGCGGGCCACCATGGCCCCCAGGCTCTCGACCGGCGGTGCGGCCTGCGCCGCCGCCGAGGTGCCGGCACTGGCCGCCGTGGTGGCCGCGGCGCTGGCGCTGGCGCTGGCCGTGCCATCGCCGGCGGCCGCCCACGCGCCCGGCGTGGCCGCACCGAGGGCCAGCCACAGCAGGCCGGCGCGCGGCCAGGCCGGCCGCTGGGTGGAGGTGCGGCCGGTGGCCGGCGGGCTGGGCTGTGATCGGTTCATCGTTCCTGCAAAGCTCCCTGAATGCCCCGCAGCACCGGCTTGAACAGGTACTGCAGCACGCTGCGCTGGCCCGTGAGGATGCCCACATCGCAGGGCATGCCCGGCGTGATGGGCAAGGGCTTGCCGTGCAGCTTGATCTGATCGCGTGCAGCGGTGAGCTGCACCTCGAAATAGGACTCGCCCTTGTCGTCGACGATGGCGTCGGCGCCCACGCGCTCGACCTCGGCATCCAGCGCGCCGTAGGTGCCCGAGTCGTAGGTGAGCATCTTCACGTGGGCCTTCTGGCCGGCGCGGATGAAACCGATGTCGGCCGGCCGCACGCGCGCGGTGAGCTGCAGGCGGGCCTCGTCGGGCACCACCTCCAGCACCGCCTTGCCGGGCTGGGCCACGCCGCCCAGGGTGTTGACCAGCACGCGATTGACCACGCCATCCATCGGCGAGACCAGCTCGCGGCGGTCGGCACGGTCTTGCTTGCCGCCGATGGCCGCGCCCAGCGTGGCCACCTTCACCTCGTACTCGGCGCGCTGCGTGCCCCACTGGGCCTTGGCGCGCGCCTCGGCCTCGGCGGCCTGCGCGCGGGCCTCGGCCAGGCCGGCGCGCAGGCGCGGCAGCGACTGCTGCAGGCCGTCGAGCTCGGTGCGCACCTGCAGCAGGCGCTGCTGGGCCGCCAGAAAGTCGGCGCGTGCGCCGGCGCCTTCCTTGAACAGCCGCTCCTCGATCGCGAAGGCCTCCTCGGCCACCTTCATCGAGGCCTGCACCGAGGCGATGCGCGCCTCGGCCTCGACCAGCTCGCCGCGCCGCCGCGAGGCGGCCTCGCGCGCCACGGCCTGGCCCGACTGGTACTCGCGCTGGGCGTCGCGCCAGAGCTGGGTTTCCTTCTCGACCAGGCCGGGCGCCTCACGGCGCAGCTCGTCGTCGAAGCGCGGCATGGTGCCGTTGATCAGCGCCTCGGAGCGCGCCCGCGCGGCCAGCGCGGCCTGGCGCTGCTGGCGGCTTTCGTCCACATCGGCGGTGGTCTGGGCGGTGTCCAGCCGGGCCAGCACCTGGCCCTTCTTCACCCGCTCGCCCGGCGCCACCAGCAGCTCCTTGACGATGCCGCCTTCCAGGCTCTGCACCTCCTGCAGGCGGCTGGGCGGCACGACCACGCCGCGCGCCTGGGCGGCCACGTCCAGCTCGGCCAGCGCGCCCCAGGTGATCAGCACCACCAGAAAGGCCAGCACCAGGGCCACCACGCCCAGCGCCATGCGGCGCGGGCCCTGGTCGGGATCGGGGTGCGGCGAGGCCAGCGGCCGCAATGCCACAGCTTGGCCGCTCATCACAGGTCTCCCGACACGGTGGTGCCATCGCGGCGGATGCGGTCGCCGCGCGGCGCCGCCGCGGCGCTGGCTGCTGCGCTGCCGGCCGCGCTGCTGAACCCGCTGCCGGCCGCTGGCGGCACCCTGGGCGATGCGGCATGGCCCAGCGGCGTGCTGTCGGCCTGGCCCTTCACCGCGCTGCTGGCGGCGTCGGCGGCGGCGCGGGCGGTGGCGGCCCGGGCGGCGGCGGCGGCGTCTTCGCTCTGGCGCTGTGCGCTCAGGGCCTGCAGCACCTGGTCGCGCGGGCCGTCGGCCACGATGCGGCCGCGGTCCATCACCACCAGGCGGTCCACCAGGGCCAGCATGGCCATGCGGTGGGTCACCAGCACGATGGTCGTGTTCTGCAGCCCGCGCATGCGCTCGATGAGCCTTTGCTCGCTGGCCGGATCGACCATCGAGCTGGGCTCGTCCAGCAGCAGCAGGCGCGGCTTGTTGAGCAGCGCGCGGGCGATGGCCACGCTCTGGCGCTGGCCGCCCGACAGGCGCTCGCCGCGCTCGCCCACCTGGGTGCCCACACCCTCGGGCAGCTGGGCCACGATCTCGTCGAGGCAGGCGATGCGCGCGGCCTCGAGCAGGCGCGCGTCGTCGGTGCGCACGCGGCCGAGCTCGATGTTCTCGCGCAGCGTGCCGTGGAACAGGGTCACGTCCTGCGGCACATAGCCGATCTGGCGGCGCAGCGACAGCGGCTCGAGCTGGGTGGTCACCAGGTTGTCCACCAGCACGCTGCCCGTGCTGGGCTCGTACTGGTTGAGGATCAGCTTGAGCAGCGTGCTCTTGCCCGAACCCAGCTTGCCGATGATGCCCACGCGCTCGCCGGGGCGCACGCGCAGCGAGATGCGCTCAACGACCGGGGGTTGGTTCGGGTAGGCAAAGCTGACATCGCGGAACTCGAGCTGGCCGGTGAGCGGCGGCGCCTGCAGCGCGTTGGGCGCCTCGTCGGTGGGCGCGTTCATGATCTTGTCGAGCGCCTCGTAGCTCATCTTGGTCTGTTCCCAGCGCACGATCAGGCTGGCGATCTGGGCCACCGGGGCCAGCGCCCGGCCGGCCAGCAGGCTCACGCCGATGATCTGGCCCAGCGTGATGGCCTGCTCGGCCACCATCACCGAGCCCGCCGCCACCACCGCCACCGTGGACAGCGCCATCACCGCGGCATTGCCGTAGTTGATGCGCGCCATGATCTCGCGGGTTTCGAGGTTGTTCTCGGCGATGGCCTGGGTCAGGCCCTCCCATTTGCGCCGGCTCCAGGCCTCGGCACCGATGGCCTTGACCGTGTCGAGCCCGTTCATGGTCTCGAACAGGTGGGCGGTGCGCTGCGAGCTCTCGCGCATCGACTCGTTGACCTTGCGCGACAGCGCACCGCGCGACAGCAGGCTGATCGCCAGCAGCAGCGGTATGCAGGCCACCGGCACCCAGCCCAGCGGCCCGCCCACCATGAAGATGATGGCGATGTAGAGCAGCAGGAAGGGCAGGTCGCCCAGCACGGTGAGCGTGGTGGTGGCGAAGAAGTCGCGCACCGCCTCGAAGTCGCGCACGGTGTTGGCCAGCACCCCGCCCGAGGCCGGCCGGTTGGCCGCGCGCAGCTTCAGGCACTGCGCGAACACCCGCGCCGACAGCGCCACGTCGATGCGCCGCGCCGCGGTTTCGAGCAGGTGGCTGCGCATCAGCCGCATCACGAACTCGAACACGATCAGCAGCATCACGCCGGTGGTCAGGACCGCCAGGCTGCCGAGCGCGTTGTTGGGGATCACGCGGTCGTAGACCGCCATCGAATAGAAGGGCACCAGGGCGCCGAAGATGTTCAGCGCCACGGTGCCGGCCAGCGCCCAGTGGTAGATCCACTGGTTGCGGCGGAACACGCCCCAGAACCAGCGCGCCGGTTCGGGCAGCGCGTACAGCAGGCTGCGCTGGTCGAAGAACAGGCGCGGGCGCACCGCGTACCAGCGCCCGCCCGGCACCTCGGCGGCCAGCGCCGCGGCGTCCAGCCAGGTGGTGCCGGCAATGCCCGGCAGCTGGCACTCGAACAGGCGCCCGTCCTTGAGGTTGACCACGGCCACCGTCTGGCCGCCCTCGCCCACCACCAGGGCCGGCATCTCGGTGGGCTTGCGCTGGCGGTTGGCCGACAGCGGCGAGGCCACCAGGCCGGCATTGGCCAGCAGGCGGCGCAGCAGATCGGGGTCGATCTCGCCGTGGCGCGAGCTGTCCTGCCCGGCCAGGGTGTCGCGCAGGCGCTCCAGCTGCACCGCGGTGCCGAGAAAACGCGCCAGGAACAGCACGCTCTCGTGCACGGGCACCGGACTCAGCTGCTGCGTGTCGCCCGACAGATCGGGCGACAGCGTCGTGGGGCTGGAGTGCTTCATGGTCGGCAGGGGCTAAGGCAGGGAACGAACAACGCCGGAACCTGTGCCCTCGGCACGGCAGGCCCGGTACTGCGCAGCAGCCGGCGCATCGAAACCGTTATCGGAGATTCTGCCTGCGGCTTGACGCCGGCCCAGGCCGGCCAGCGGGCTGCGGTGGCGGCGGCACGGCTTTTCGCGCAGCAATGCCCGCCCCAGCGCGCCGGCGGCACCTGAAGCACGACGCGCCACGCACCCCGGGCGGGGTGGCGTGGCGCGGTGGCAGGCGCCCGCCGGGGCTTGCGGCCCCGGCGGAAGTCGGCGTGCGGTCAGGCGGCGCTGGTCTGCTGGCATTGCTCCTGCGACAGACCGGCCAGCTTGCGCAGCACTTCGCTGGCATCGCCGGCGCCGCAGCCGCTGGCACAGGCCTGGGCGCTGGCCAGCGCCACCGGCACGGCCGCGCTGGCACCCAGCACGCCGTCGAGCGAGCGGTCGTCGCCCAGCAGGTCAGCGATGGTGGGCAGGCTCACGCCGGCGGCCAGGGCATCCTCGGCGGCGACGTTGAAGTACACGTCGGTCATGTCGGTGCTGCTGCCGTCGGCCAGGGTGGCCGTGCTGCGCTCGAGGTGCAGGTTGCCCTGCGCGTCAAGGAAGGGCAGCTCGGTGTAACCCACCGTCAGCGCCGCCACACCGGCCTGGGCCAGCGTCACCAGCTCGCCGTCGTCGGTCTGGTGGTTGCCGTTGGCGTCCTGCCAGATGCGCAGGTCGGCAAAGGCGGCGTCGTCGGCGTTGACCTGGCCGTCGCTGTTGCTGTCGTAGCTGGCCAGTTGCGCAAAACCCGCGCCCTTGGTCGTGCCGCCGAACAGCTCGGTGATGTCGTCGATCTTGCCGTTGCCGTTGCTGTCCACCGCCAGGAAGCCGTCGCTGCCCGAGATCCAGCCCGACTTGACGGCGCTGCCGTTGCCGAACAGGTCGAAGGTGGCGTCCGAAGCCGAGCGCGCCACGGTCTGGATGCCGTCGCCGTTGAGGTCGATGACGATCGGCGTGATGCCGGCGTCCTTGCTCATGTCGGACTGGCCCGAGACCAGCGTGAACGCCGAGGTCTTGCTGACGTTGGTGGTGGCCACCGCGTCGCCCGCCACGTCGGAGTCGATGCCGTCGTTGCTGCCGATGTCCTTCTTGGCCCACTTCCAGGTCGACAGGTTGTAGGTGCCGCCCCAGGTCGACGAGTAGTACGACACGTTGGTCTTGTCGAACTGCAGCACGTAGGCGCCCGGATCCAGGTTCGAGAACAGGTAGTTGCCGCTGCTGTTGGTGGTGGTGGTGGCCAGCACGGTGGTGCCGGTCGAGTCCATCAGCTTGACGGTGATGCCGCCGATGCCCTTCTCGCCGGCGTCCTGCACGTTGTCGTGGTCGGCGTCTTCCCACACCTTGTCGCCCACGCTGGCCTTGCGGTAGGCGCCGGCGTCGACCGTCATGTTCTGCTCGCCGGCGGCCAGCGTGATCACGCCGGTGGTGCCGGTGGCGTCGATGTCGGAATCCTTGGCGTCGTTGGTGCCCTGGTTCTGCTTGGTGACGTACCAGCCGGTGGTGGCGCTGCTGCTGCCGTCGCCGAACACCACCTGGTACTTGCCGGCGGCCAGGTCCTTGAACGCGTAGGCGCCGTTGCTGCCGGTGTAGGTGACCGCGGTGATGTCGTCGGCAGTGCCGAAGCTGCCGTCGGTGCCCGCGCCCTTGAGCGTGACCTTCACGCCCGACAGGCCGCCCTCGCCGGCATCCTGGATGCCGTTGAAGTTGCAGTCTTCCCACACGCGGTCGCCGATGGCGCCCTTGGCGGCGGTGGAGTTGACGCCGGTGTAGTAGGCCGCGTCCTTGTCGGTGACGCTCTCGGTGCCGCTCAGCGCATCGACGGCCGTGACGGTGCCGATGTTCTTGATGGTGCCGGCCGAGGCGGCCTCCTTGGCGGTGTAGGTCCAGGTCTCGTTGGTGTCGAGCTGGCCGTCGGCGTCGGTGTCACCGCTGACATAGGTGACGGTGCTGATGCGGTCGTCGGTGAGGACAACGTTCTTCAGCGCGGTGTCGCCGGTGTTCTTCACCAGGTAGGTGAAGGTCACGGTGCTGCCGGTGGTCACTTCCAGTCCGGGCGGGGTGTCGGCGTCGTACAGCTTGGTGTCGACCGTGCTGGTGTAGCTGGTCTTGGTGGTGGTCCAGTCGCAGCCACGCTCGTTCTGGCTGGAGAAGGCGTTGCAGGTCTCGTCGTACTTGCCGCAACCGATGGCGTACTTGACCTGCGCGCACACCTGGTCCTTGGTGTACGAGTAGTCCACCTTGTCATGGCAGGCGTTCAGGTAGGCCGACACGCATTCGCGCATCATCTTGTCGAGCGCCGTGGTGCCGGTGCCGCACAGCACCTGCCAGATGCTCTGGGTGCCGCCGGTGC
This sequence comes from Aquabacterium sp. OR-4, assembly GCF_025290835.2. Classification (NCBI taxonomy): domain Bacteria; kingdom Pseudomonadati; phylum Pseudomonadota; class Betaproteobacteria; order Burkholderiales; family Sphaerotilaceae; genus Pseudaquabacterium; species Pseudaquabacterium prasiolae. Next base: position 1,670,105 of record NZ_JAOCQD020000002.1, read on the forward strand.
AGTTCACGCCGAACAGCTGGTTGAAAGTGGTGCTCGACTTGCAGCCCGTGCCTGCCCAGCTGTAGTCGTTCAGCGACGAATCCCACACCCGGCAGCTCTTCCACCAGCTCACCGAGGCGCCTTCGCCACCGCAGTTGTTGCTGCTGGTGACCAGGTTGCCGGAGACGTACTTCTCGACGTCGATGCCCACCTTGGTGAGGCCGGCATCGACCGACAGGTTCTGTTCACCCGCGGTCAGCGTGATCACGCCGGTGGTGCCGGTGCTGACGTTGGCGTCGGAATCCTTGGCGTCGTTGCCGCCGTGGTCGGCCTTGGTGAAGGCGTAGCCGGTGGGGCCGTCGAAGTTGACGGTGTACTTGCCGGCCACCAGGTCCTTGAACAGGTACTGGCCGTTGCTGGCGGTGGTGGTGGTGGCGGTGATGTCGTCGGCGGTGCCGAAGGTGCCATCGGTGCCGGCGCCGGTCAGCGTGACCTTCACGCCGGCCAGGCCCACCTCGCCCGAATCCTGCACGCCATTGGCATTGCAGTCGTACCACACCTTGTCGCCCAGCGAGGCCTTGGCCACGGTGGAGCCCACGCCGGTGTAGTAGGCCGGGTCGTTGTCGCTGACACCGATCGACTTGGTGATCGCATCGACGGCGGTGACGGTGCCGATGTTCTTGATCGTGCCAGCCTGGGCCACCTCGGTGGCGGTGTAGGTCCAGGTCTCGTTGGTGTCGAGCAGGCCGTCCTTGTCGGTGTCGCCGCTGATGTAGGTGACGTTGGCGATGCGGTCATCCACCAGGGCCACGTTGGCCAGGGCCACGTCGCCGGTGTTCTTCACCACGTAGGTGAAGGTCACGGTGCTGCCGGTGGTCACTTCCAGTCCGGGCGGGGTGTCGGCGTCGTACAGCTTGGTGTCGACCGTGCAGGTGTAGCTGCTCTTGCCGGTGTTCCAGTTGCAACCCTGCTCGTTCTCGTTCTTGAACAGCGCGCACACCTCGTCGTACTTGCCGCAGCTCAGCGCGTATTTGACCTGGGCGCACACCTGGTCCTTGGTGTACGAGTAGTCCACCTTGTCGTGGCAGCTGTTCAGGTAGGCCGTCACGCATTCGCGCATCAGCTTGTCCAGCGCCGTGGTGCCGGTGCCGCACAGGATCTGGTAGATCGACTTGTCGCCGCCGGTGCAGCTGACGCCGAAGATGCTGTTGAAGCTCTCGGTGCCCTTGCAGCCGGTGATGCCGCTCCAGCCGGTGGGCGTGGTGACTGTCTGCCAGTAGCCGCTGTACCAGCCGGTCGACACCCAGCTCTGGCTGCTGGTGGTGGTGCAGGCCGACTTCCAGTAGCTGCAGTCAGCGCCTTCGCCGCCGGTGTTCTGCGTGTAGGTGCAGGTGGTGCCCGACACGTACTTCTCGACGTCGATGCCGGTCTTGAAGTTGGCGGTCAGGCCGGCGTCGATGGTCAGGTTGTCGGCGCAGGTGTTGATCGTGATCGGCGCGGTCTCGTACACCGTGGCGCAGGTCACCAGGCGCACGTTGTCGATGATGCCGCCCACGCTGTCGTCGTCAGCCGACTGTTCCTTGAACTCCAGGCGGTCATTGCCGCCGGTGCCCTTGACGGTGAAGCTGTAGGTGCTCAGCGCGGTGCTGGTGGGATCGATGGTCGCGATCTTGGTGCCGGCCCAGTACACATCGACCGTGTTGGTCGAGGCGGCAACGCCTGCACGCTGGGCCACGTCCACCGACAGCTGGTAGGTCTGGCCCGCGGTGGTGGCCACGTCCTGATACAGGCCGCCGACCGCGCAGTTGTTGGCATCCACCTCGACCACCTGGTTGCCGGTGGCGCCGGTGACGCCGTAGCCCGAGGCCGTGCCGACCTCGATCTTGTCGCCATTGCCGGTCCAGCCGGCGATGCTGGCGAACTGGCCGTAGCCGGTGACCGGGTTCTCGAAGCTGCCGTTGACGATCAGGTTGGTGCTGCCCTTGACCAGCGTGGCCACCACGTCCGAATCGATGGCGTCGTTGCTGCCCACGTTGGCCGTGGTGTAGCTGTAGAGGCTGGACGGCGCATCGAAGCGCACCTTGTAGGTCCCGTGGGCCACGTCCTGGAACAGGTAGTTGCCGTTGGCATCGGTGGTGGTGCTGCGGGTGGTGTCGTCGGCCGTGCCCAGCGCACCGTCGGCGCCGGCGCCGATCAGCGTCACCGAGATGCCGGCCACGCCCTTCTCGCCAGCGTCCTGCAGACCGTCCTTGTCGGCGTCCAGCCAGACCTTGTCGCCGATGTCGACCAGGCACACCTTCTCGCCGAAATTGTTCTCGACGCTGGCGTCGCCCGACTTCAGCACGATGGCGCTGATCACGTCGTTGGTCACCGTGCCGCCGGTGGAGCCGGCGGTGTCCTTGCCGTCGATGTAGCCAGCCGGCTGGGTCTCGGTCACCGTGTAGGTGCCCGGACGCAGGTTGCTGAAGTTGTAGGCACCGTTGGCGTCGGTGGTGGTGGTCAGCGTGACCGGCTGGCCCAGGTCGTTGGTGCCGGTCAGCGTGACCGTGGCGCCAGGGATGCCGGCTTCACCGGTGCGTGCGCCATCGTCGTTGGCGTCGAAGTAGACGTAGCCCGCCAGGCTGGCCGCCTTGACCTCGCCGAAGTTGTTGTTGACGCTGCTCTGGCCATTGCCCAGCGTCACCGCGATGGTGTCGTTGGCAGTCACGGCCGCGCCGTTGGTGCCCGCGGTGTCCTTGCCGTCGAGGTAGCCCGCCGGCGTGGTCTCGGCCACCGTGTAGCTGCCCGGACGCAGTCCGGTGAAGCTGTAGTTGCCGTTGGCGTCGGTGGTCGTGGTCACGCTCACCGCGTTGCCCAGATCATCCGTGCCGGTCAGCTTGACCGTGGTGCCGGGGATGCCGGCCTCGCCGGCGTTGCTGCCGTCGTTGTTGACGTCGTGGTAGACCGTGCCGGCAATCGACGCGCCCTTCAGCTCGCCGAAGTTGTTGTTGCTGCTGGCATCACCCGACTTCAGCACGATGGCGCTGAGCAGGTCGTTGCTCACCGTGCCGCCCGTGGTGCCGGCGGTGTCCTTGCCGTCCAGGAAGCCGGCCGGCTGCGTCTCGGCCACCGCGTAGGTGCCCGGGCGCAGGTTGGCGAAGCTGTAGAAGCCGTTGGCATCGGTGGTGGCGGTCACGCTCACCACCTGGCCCAGGTCGTTGGTGCCCGTCAGCGTCACGGTCACGCCGGCAATGCCGGCTTCGCCCGCGCCCTTGACACCGTCGTTGCCGGCGTCCTGGTACACGTAGCCGGTCAGGCTGGCGGCCTTGACCTCGCCGAAGTTGTTGCTGACGCTGCTCTGGCCATTGCCCAGCGTCACCGCGATGGTGTCGTTGGCAGTCACGGCCGCGCCGTTGGTGCCCGCGGTGTCCTTGCCGTCGAGGTAGCCCGCCGGCGTGGTCTCGGCCACCGTGTAGCTGCCCGGACGCAGTCCGGTGAAGCTGTAGTTGCCGTTGGCGTCGGTGGTCGTGGTCACGCTCACCGCGTTGCCCAGATCATCCGTGCCGGTCAGCTTGACCGTGGTGCCGGGGATGCCGGCCTCGCCGGCGTTGCTGCCGTCGTTGTTGACGTCGTGGTAGACCGTGCCGGCAATCGACGCGCCCTTCAGCTCGCCGAAGTTGTTGTTGCTGCTGGCATCACCCGACTTCAGCACGATGGCGCTGAGCAGGTCGTTGCTCACCGTGCCGCCCGTGGTGCCGGCGGTGTCCTTGCCGTCCAGGAAGCCGGCCGGCTGCGTCTCGGCCACCGCGTAGGTGCCCGGGCGCAGGTTGGCGAAGCTGTAGAAGCCGTTGGCATCGGTGGTGGCGGTCACGCTCACCACCTGGCCCAGGTCGTTGGTGCCCGTCAGCGTCACGGTCACGCCGGCAATGCCGGCTTCGCCCGCGCCCTTGACACCGTCGTTGCCGGCGTCCTGGTACACGTAGCCGGTCAGGCTGGCGGCCTTGACCTCGCCGAAGTTGTTGCTGACGCTGCTCTGGCCATTGCCCAGCGTCACCGCGATGGTGTCGTTGGCAGTCACGGCCGCGCCGTTGGTGCCCGCGGTGTCCTTGCCGTCGAGGTAGCCCGCCGGCGTGGTCTCGGCCACCGTGTAGCTGCCCGGACGCAGTCCGGTGAAGCTGTAGTTGCCGTTGGCGTCGGTGGTCGTGGTCACGCTCACCGCGTTGCCCAGATCATCCGTGCCGGTCAGCTTGACCGTGGTGCCGGGGATGCCGGCCTCGCCGGCGTTGCTGCCGTCGTTGTTGACGTCGTGGTAGACCGTGCCGGCAATCGACGCGCCCTTCAGCTCGCCGAAGTTGTTGTTGCTGCTGGCATCACCCGACTTCAGCACGATGGCGCTGAGCAGGTCGTTGCTCACCGTGCCGCCCGTGGTGCCGGCGGTGTCCTTGCCGTCCAGGAAGCCGGCCGGCTGCGTCTCGGCCACCGCGTAGGTGCCCGGGCGCAGGTTGGCGAAGCTGTAGAAGCCGTTGGCATCGGTGGTGGCGGTCACGCTCACCACCTGGCCCAGGTCGTTGGTGCCCGTCAGCGTCACGGTCACGCCGGCAATGCCGGCTTCGCCCGCGCCCTTGACACCGTCGTTGCCGGCGTCCTGGTACACGTAGCCGGTCAGGCTGGCGGCCTTGACCTCGCCGAAGTTGTTGCTCGTGCTGCTCTGGCCCGCGCCCAGCGTCACCGAGATGCCGTCGTTGGCCGTCACCGCCGCGCCGTTGGTGCCCGCGGTGTCCTTGCCGTCCAGGTAGCCCGCCGGCTGCGTCTCGCTCACCGTGTAGCTGCCCGGGCGCAGCCCGTCGAAGCTGTAGTTGCCGTTGGCGTCGGTGGTCGTGGTCACGCTCACCGGCTGGCCCAGGTCGTTGGTGCCCGTCAGCGTCACCGTCGTGCCCGGAATGCCCGTCTCGCCGGCGTTGCTGCCGTCGTTGTTGACGTCGTGGTAGACCGTGCCGCTGATCGTGCCCGGCACGATCTCGCCAAAATTGTTCTCGATGCTCGCGTCACCCGACTTGAGCACCACCGTGTTCACCACGTCGTTGCCCGCCACGCCGCTGGTCACGCCGCCCACCGTGCCGGCCGTGTCCTTGCCGTCCAGGTAAGGCGCCGGCACCGTGCCTTCGTTCACCGAGTAGGTGCCCGGGCGCAGGTCGTCGAACTTGTAGCTGCCGTCGGCCGCCGTCGTGGTCGTCAGCGTCACCGACTGACCCAGGTCGTTGGTGCCGGTCAGCGTGATCGTCACGCCACCGATGCCGGTGTCACCCGTGCGCGAACCGTCGTTGTTCGCGTCGAAGAACACGTTGCCGGCCAGGCTGGCCGCCTTGACCTCACCGAAGTTGTTGCTCGTGCTGCTCTGGCCCGCGCCCAGCGTCACCGAGATGCCGTCGTTGGCCGTCACCGCCGCGCCGTTGGTGCCCGCGGTGTCCTTGCCGTCCAGGTAGCCGGCCGGCTGCGTCTCGCTCACCGTGTAGCTGCCCGGGCGCAGCCCGTCGAAGCTGTAGTTGCCGTTGGCGTCGGTGGTCGTGGTCACGCTCACCGGCTGGCCCAGGTCGTTGGTGCCCGTCAGCGTCACCGTCGTGCCCGGAATGCCCGTCTCGCCGGCGTTGCTGCCGTCGTTGTTGACGTCGTGGTAGACCGTGCCGCTGATCGTGCCCGGCACGATCTCGCCAAAATTGTTCTCGATGCTCGCGTCACCCGACTTGAGCACCACCGTGTTCACCACGTCGTTGCCCGCCACGCCGCTGGTCACGCCGCCCACCGTGCCGGCCGTGTCCTTGCCGTCCAGGTAAGGCGCCGGCACCGTGCCTTCGTTCACCGAGTAGGTGCCCGGGCGCAGGTCGTCGAACTTGTAGCTGCCGTCGGCCGCCGTCGTGGTCGTCAGCGTCACCGACTGACCCAGGTCGTTGGTGCCGGTCAGCGTGATCGTCACGCCACCGATGCCGGTGTCACCCGTGCGCGAACCGTCGTTGTTCGCGTCGAAGAACACGTTGCCGGCCAGGCTGGCCGCCTTGACCTCACCGAAGTTGTTGCTCGTGCTGCTCTGGCCCGCGCCCAGCGTCACCGAGATGCCGTCGTTGGCCGTCACCGCCGCGCCGTTGGTGCCCGCGGTGTCCTTGCCGTCCAGGTAGCCGGCCGGCTGCGTCTCGCTCACCGTGTAGCTGCCCGGGCGCAGCCCGTCGAAGCTGTAGTTGCCGTTGGCGTCGGTGGTCGTGGTCACGCTCACCGGCTGGCCCAGGTCGTTGGTGCCCGTCAGCGTCACCGTCGTGCCCGGAATGCCCGTCTCGCCGGCGTTGCTGCCGTCGTTGTTGACGTCGTGGTAGACCGTGCCGCTGATCGTGCCCGGCACGATCTCGCCAAAATTGTTCTCGATGCTCGCGTCACCCGACTTGAGCACCACCGTGTTCACCACGTCGTTGCCCGCCACGCCGCTGGTCACGCCGCCCACCGTGCCGGCCGTGTCCTTGCCGTCCAGGTAAGGCGCCGGCACCGTGCCTTCGTTCACCGAGTAGGTGCCCGGGCGCAGGTCGTCGAACTTGTAGCTGCCGTCGGCCGCCGTCGTGGTCGTCAGCGTCACCGACTGACCCAGGTCGTTGGTGCCGGTCAGCGTGATCGTCACGCCACCGATGCCGGTGTCACCCGTGCGCGAACCGTCGTTGTTCGCGTCGAAGAACACGTTGCCGGCCAGGCTGGCCGCCTTGACCTCACCGAAGTTGTTGCTCGTGCTGCTCTGGCCCGCGCCCAGCGTCACCGAGATGCCGTCGTTGGCCGTCACCGCCGCGCCGTTGGTGCCCGCGGTGTCCTTGCCGTCCAGGTAGCCGGCCGGCTGCGTCTCGCTCACCGTGTAGCTGCCCGGGCGCAGCCCGTCGAAGCTGTAGTTGCCGTTGGCGTCGGTGGTCGTGGTCACGCTCACCGGCTGGCCCAGGTCGTTGGTGCCCGTCAGCGTCACCGTCGTGCCCGGAATGCCCGTCTCGCCGGCGTTGCTGCCGTCGTTGTTGACGTCGTGGTAGACCGTGCCGCTGATCGTGCCCGGCACGATCTCGCCAAAATTGTTCTCGATGCTCGCGTCACCCGACTTGAGCACCACCGTGTTCACCACGTCGTTGCCCGCCACGCCGCTGGTCACGCCGCCCACCGTGCCGGCCGTGTCCTTGCCGTCCAGGTAAGGCGCCGGCACCGTGCCTTCGTTCACCGAGTAGGTGCCCGGGCGCAGGTCGTCGAACTTGTAGCTGCCGTCGGCCGCCGTCGTGGTCGTCAGCGTCACCGACTGACCCAGATCGTTGGTGCCGGTCAGCGTGATCGTCACGCCACCGATGCCGGTATCACCCGTGCGCGAACCGTCGTTGTTCGCGTCGAAGAACACGTTGCCGGCCAGGCTGGCGGCCTTGACCTCACCGAAGTTGTTGCTCGTGCTGCTCTGGCCCGCGCCCAGCGTCACCGAGATGCCGTCGTTGGCCGTCACCGCCGCGCCGTTGGTGCCCGCGGTGTCCTTGCCGTCCAGGTAGCCCGCCGGCTGCGTCTCGCTCACCGTGTAGCTGCCCGGGCGCAGCCCGTCGAAGCTGTAGTTGCCGTTGGCGTCGGTGGTCGTGGTCACGCTCACCGGCTGGCCCAGGTCGTTGGTGCCCGTCAGCGTCACCGTCGTGCCCGGAATGCCCGTCTCGCCGGCGTTGCTGCCGTCGTTGTTGACGTCGTGGTAGACCGTGCCGCTGATCGTGCCCGGCACGATCTCGCCAAAATTGTTCTCGATGCTCGCGTCACCCGACTTGAGCACCACCGTGTTCACCACGTCGTTGCCCGCCACGCCGCTGGTCACGCCGCCCACCGTGCCGGCCGTGTCCTTGCCGTCCAGGTAAGGCGCCGGCACCGTGCCTTCGTTCACCGAGTAGGTGCCCGGGCGCAGGTCGTCGAACTTGTAGCTGCCGTCGGCCGCCGTCGTGGTCGTCAGCGTCACCGACTGACCCAGGTCGTTGGTGCCGGTCAGCGTGATCGTCACGCCACCGATGCCGGTGTCACCCGTGCGCGAACCGTCGTTGTTCGCGTCGAAGAACACGTTGCCGGCCAGGCTGGCCGCCTTGACCTCACCGAAGTTGTTGCTCGTGCTGCTCTGGCCCGCGCCCAGCGTCACCGAGATGCCGTCGTTGGCCGTCACCGCCGCGCCGTTGGTGCCCGCGGTGTCCTTGCCGTCCAGGTAGCCGGCCGGCTGCGTCTCGCTCACCGTGTAGCTGCCCGGGCGCAGCCCGTCGAAGCTGTAGTTGCCGTTGGCGTCGGTGGTCGTGGTCACGCTCACCGGCTGGCCCAGGTCGTTGGTGCCCGTCAGCGTCACCGTCGTGCCCGGAATGCCCGTCTCGCCGGCGTTGCTGCCGTCGTTGTTGACGTCGTGGTAGACCGTGCCGCTGATCGTGCCCGGCACGATCTCGCCAAAATTGTTCTCGATGCTCGCGTCACCCGACTTGAGCACCACCGTGTTCACCACGTCGTTGCCCGCCACGCCGCTGGTCACGCCGCCCACCGTGCCGGCCGTGTCCTTGCCGTCCAGGTAAGGCGCCGGCACCGTGCCTTCGTTCACCGAGTAGGTGCCCGGGCGCAGGTCGTCGAACTTGTAGCTGCCGTCGGCCGCCGTCGTGGTCGTCAGCGTCACCGACTGACCCAGATCGTTGGTGCCGGTCAGCGTGATCGTCACGCCACCGATGCCGGTATCACCCGTGCGCGAACCGTCGTTGTTCGCGTCGAAGAACACGTTGCCGGCCAGGCTGGCGGCCTTGACCTCGCCGAAGTTGTTGCTCGTGCTGCTCTGGCCCGCGCCCAGCGTCACCGAGATGCCGTCGTTGGCCGTCACCGCCGCGCCGTTGGTGCCCGCGGTGTCCTTGCCGTCCAGGTAGCCGGCCGGCTGCGTCTCGCTCACCGTGTAGCTGCCCGGGCGCAGCCCGTCGAAGCTGTAGTTGCCGTTGGCGTCGGTGGTCGTGGTCACGCTCACCGGCTGGCCCAGGTCGTTGGTGCCCGTCAGCGTCACCGTCGTGCCCGGAATGCCCGTCTCGCCGGCGTTGCTGCCGTCGTTGTTGACGTCGTGGTAGACCGTGCCGCTGATCGTGCCCGGCACGATCTCGCCAAAATTGTTCTCGATGCTCGCGTCACCCGACTTGAGCACCACCGTGTTCACCACGTCGTTGCCCGCCACGCCGCTGGTCACGCCGCCCACCGTGCCGGCCGTGTCCTTGCCGTCCAGGTAAGGCGCCGGCACCGTGCCTTCGTTCACCGAGTAGGTGCCCGGGCGCAGGTCGTCGAACTTGTAGCTGCCGTCGGCCGCCGTCGTGGTCGTCAGCGTCACCGACTGACCCAGATCGTTGGTGCCGGTCAGCGTGATCGTCACGCCACCGATGCCGGTATCACCCGTGCGCGAACCGTCGTTGTTCGCGTCGAAGAACACGTTGCCGGCCAGGCTGGCGGCCTTGACCTCACCGAAGTTGTTGCTCGTGCTGCTCTGGCCCGCGCCCAGCGTCACCGAGATGCCGTCGTTGGCCGTCACCGCCGCGCCGTTGGTGCCCGCGGTGTCCTTGCCGTCCAGGTAGCCCGCCGGCTGCGTCTCGCTCACCGTGTAGCTGCCCGGGCGCAGCCCGTCGAAGCTGTAGTTGCCGTTGGCGTCGGTGGTCGTGGTCACGCTCACCGGCTGGCCCAGGTCGTTGGTGCCCGTCAGCGTCACCGTCGTGCCCGGAATGCCCGTCTCGCCGGCGTTGCTGCCGTCGTTGTTGACGTCGTGGTAGACCGTGCCCGACACGGAGGCCGGCAGGATCTCGCCGAAGTTGTTCTCGACGCTGGACTGGCCGGCAGCCAGCGTGACGGCGATGGCGTCATTGCCGCTGACCATCTGGGCCGTGGCACCCGTGCCTGCGGTGTCCTGGCCGTCCAGGTAGGTGGCCGGCTGCGATTCGCTGACCGTGTAGCTGCCCGGGCGCAGGCCGGTGAAGCTGTAGAAGCCGTTGGCGTCGGTGGTGGCGGTCACGCTCACCGCCTGGCCCTGGTCGTTGGTGCCGGTGAGCACCACGGTCACGCCCGCCAGACCGGCGTCGCCGGCGCGTTGGCCGTCGTTGTTGGCGTCGAAGTAGACATGGCCGGAGATGCTGGCCGTTTGCGCCTTGGCCACCAGGCCGGCGTCGAGCGTCTGGTTGGTCTCGCCGGCGGCCAGCGCGATCACGCTGGTGAGGCCGGTGGTGGCGTTGGCATCGCTGTCGGCGGCGTCTTGCGTGTTGCCGTTGGCGTCTTGCGCGGTGAAGTCGTGGGTCGCCGAGACGAACTTGACCTGGTAGTTGCCGGCCTTCAGACCCGCGAACTGGTAGTAGCCCTGCTCAACCGCCGCCGTGCTGTGGTCGTCGCCGGTCAGGGTGCTGGCGATGAGGTTGCCGTTGCCGTCGAACAGCTGCACGATCACCTGATCAACACCGGCTTCGCCGGCATCCTGCACGCCGTTGGCGTTGTCGTCGTTCCAGACGAAGTTGCCGATCTTGGCGCTTTGCAGCTGCACGATCAGGGGCTGGATGTCGCCGGCCGGGTCGATCACCTGCGTGAAGTACGCGTCAGTCGGCACCGTGCCATTGCCGCTGGCCACGGCGGCCTGCGAAGCCGACACCAGGAAGTTGGCATCGGCGCTGTTCACGACCTGGCGGTTGTTGTCGCTCAGGAATCGCTCGAGGCCGGCGCCGGCGATCTGGGCGTCGGTGAAGCCGACGATCTTCCAGATGGCGACCTGCACTTCGCCGTAGTTGAACTGCCCGCCGTGCTTGGCGTCGGAGGTGAAGTTCTGCGACAGCAGCCAGTTGAGGCGGTCAACCTGGTTCTGCGAGAGGCTGCCAAAGCCGATGGGCGTGAACGACGCACCGTCGTTGCCTGCGCCGTTGGTGGCGCTGTAGGCGGTGTTGACCGAGATGGGCAGCAGCGGGTTCAGGCAGTAGCCGTCGTAGCGGCCATTGGCCAGCACGGGGTCCGTGCTGTTGGTCACCACCAGATCCATGAAGCTCGGTGCGCCCAGATCGGGCTGCTGACCGTAGGCAGTGCCCGCCGCATTGGTGGCAGACGAAGAAACTCGGATCGTGAAAGTGGTCATGGCTTGGCCTATCTCTGCAGAACTGACTGGTCCGTGGCTACGGATATTTCGCCCGGGCCCTCTGTCACCCATCGGCAACAAACGAACCCGGCCTGCGAAGCCGACATTCAGCGCGCGTAAGCGCAGCGCTGACCTGGCGGCACACGCCCGCCACGCCGGGGCATCCCGGCGCGACAGGCATCAAACTGGAAGGTATCCAACCAGGCGCCCAGGGCCTGGATCGGATCCCGGATCGGCCCCGGGGTCGCCGCGGTGTATTGCGCGACCGGCCGATCAAGCCGGCAGCCCGCTCGCGCGGACTGCCGTCAGGACCGCGCCACCGGCACGTGAAGCACGTGCCGGCGCGCGGACCACATCACTTCTTGCGGCTGCGCGTGGCGACAACCAGGGCGCCAACGGCCAGGCCCACCAGGGCGATCGAGCCCGGCTCCGGCACGAGTTGCAGCGCGGCGTGAGCGCTGCCAGCCATTGCAAATGCACCGGCCGCGACGGCACCAACAAACTTGAAAACCGACTTCATGTTCACTCCAGCCAAATGAAAAACCTTGTTACGCAGCGCCCGTTTTACCGGACGTGCGCTTGTTCACACTTCCGCACGAACCTTCATTTTCAGCAAATTTTGTGCCACTGAAGGCCCGTTCTTCCAGATCAAGCACTTAGGGTTCAGCGCCGAAGACCTCCATTCGCCGCTGTAAGGTTTCCCGACAACAACCTGTCCCCCAACAAGGTCGACACGTTTTCACATCGGGCGGAAACAGGCAATGGTGGCGCGTTGTCAAACTGGCCAGATCGTGAATCGTTTGCGCTGCCGGCGCATGACAGCACCCGCCGAATGCCTGGCGTGCTGCGCCTGACAGAAGCCGTGCCCGCCGCCGCGCGCGCCCGCCAAACGGCCTTGGCGCCTGCCCACGGCGACGGCGGCACGGGGGCGCGCGGCGCCCGCGCGGGTTCTGCGCAGCACCCCGCCCGTACAATGTCACGATGCATGCCCCGTCCGCCTTGGTTGCCCGCGTCTACGCTGCGACGCGCCGCCAGACCACGCGCGACCGAATTCGACGCGCAGTGCGTTGACGCCCGGCGCGGCATACAGCCGCTGCGCCACCCGCCCGGCCGCGCCGCCACTCCAGGCGCAGGCCCGCCTCTCCGCCCGATTGCCCACGCGCCGCCCCGCCGGCGCCAGCCCGCCATGACCGACGCCACCACCCCGGACTACCGTGCCACGCTGAACCTGCCCGACACCCCGTTTCCGATGCGTGGCGACCTGCCCAAGCGCGAGCCGGGCTGGGTGAAGCAGTGGAACGACGACGGCCTGTACCAGCGCCTGCGCGATGCGCGCTGCAACGCGCCCAAGTTCATCCTGCACGACGGCCCGCCCTATGCCAACGGCCAGATCCACATGGGCCATGCGGTGAACAAGGTGCTCAAGGACATGATCGTCAAGGCGCGGCAGCTGGCCGGCTTTGATGCGCAGTACGTGCCGGGCTGGGACTGCCACGGCCTACCGATCGAGAACGCCATCGAGAAAAAGCATGGCCGCACGCTCAGCCGCGACGACATGCAGGCCAAGAGCCGCGCCTACGCCACCGAGCAAATTGGCCAGCAAATGCTGGATTTCCAGCGCCTGGGGGTTTTGGGCGACTGGAAGAAACCTTATCGCACGATGGATTTCGCCAACGAGGCCGGAGAAATCCGCGCTTTCAAGCGCGTGATTGAACGGGGTTTTGTCTACCGCGGCCTGAAACCGGTTTATTGGTGTTTTGATTGCGGATCGTCGCTGGCCGAATTCGAAATCGAATATGCCGACAAGAAAAGCCAGACGCTGGATGTTGCATTCCCCAGCGCCGAGCCCGAGAAACTCGCGGCGGCATTTGGTCTGGCAAAAATCGACAAACCTGCATTCGTGGTGATCTGGACCACCACGGCCTGGACCATCCCGGCCAACCAGGCCTTGAACCTCAACCCGGCGCTCGAGTACGCGCTGGTCGACACCGAGCGCGGCCTGCTGGTGCTGGCCGCCAGCCTGGTGGACAAGTGTCTGGCACGTTACGGCATCGGCGGCACGGTGCTGGCCACCGCGCTGGGAGAGAAGCTGGGCGGCCTGAACTTCCGCCACCCGCTGGCCGAGGTGGACGCTGGCTATGACCGCCTGTCGCCCGTCTACCTGGCTGATTACGCGACCGCCGACGATGGCACCGGCATCGTGCATTCGTCGCCGGCCTACGGCGTGGACGACTTCAACTCCTGCCGCGCCAACGGCATGGGCGTCGACGACATCCTGAACCCGGTGGGCGGCAACGGCGTGTATGCGGCCGACTTCCCGCTGTTTGGCGGCCAGCAGATCTGGAAGGCCGTGCCGGTCATCCTGGAGGCGCTGAAGAACGCCGGCCGCCTGATGGCCACCGAGACCATCACCCACAGCTACCCGCACTGCTGGCGCCACAAGAGCCCGGTGATCTACCGCGCCGCGGCGCAGTGGTTTGTGCGCATGGACGAGGGCGAGGGCGTGTTCACCCAGGACAAGGCGCCCAAAACCCTGCGCCAGATGGCGCTGGACGCCATCGACCACACCCAGTTCTATCCCGAGAACGGCAAGGCCAGGCTGCGCGACATGATCGCCAACCGGCCCGACTGGTGCATCAGCCGCCAGCGCAGCTGGGGTGTGCCGGTGCCGTTCTTCCTGCACAAGGAGACCGGCGAACTGCACCCGCGCACGATGGAGATCCTGGACCAGGCGGCCGGCATCGTCGAGCAGGGCGGCATCGAGGCCTGGAGCCGCGCCACGGCCGAAGACATCCTGGGCGCCGCCGACGCGCCGCACTACAGCAAGAGCAGCGACATCCTCGAGGTGTGGTTCGACTCGGGCTCCACCTTCTGGCATGTGCTGCGCGGCACCCATGCCAACACCGGCGGCAGCCTGGGCCACCACGATGTCGGCCCCGAGGCCGACCTGTACCTGGAAGGCCATGACCAGCATCGCGGCTGGTTCCACAGCTCGCTCTTGCTGGCCTGCGCCATCTACGGCCGCGCGCCCTACCGCGGCCTGCTGACCCACGGCTTCACCGTGGACAGCCAGGGCCGCAAGATGAGCAAGAGCCTGGGCAACGGCATCGAGCCGCAGGCGGTGAGCCAGAAGCTGGGCGGCGAGATCATCCGCCTGTGGGTGGCGGCCAGCGACTACTCGGGCGACATCGCCGGCGACGACAAGATCCTGGCCCGCGTGGTGGACGCCTACCGCCGCATCCGCAACACGCTGCGCTTTCTGCTGGCCAATGTGAGCGACTTCGATCCGAAGGCGGACGCCGTGCCGGCCGATCAACTGCTGGAGATCGACCGCTTCGCACTGGCCCGTGCGGCCGAGTTCCAGGCCGAGATCCTGAAGCACTACGAGGTGTACGAGTTCCACCCCGTCGTGTCCAAGCTGCAGGTGTACTGCTCGGAAGACCTGGGCGCGTTCTACCTCGATGTGCTGAAGGACCGCCTCTACACCACCGCACCCAAGAGCCTGGCGCGCCGCAGCGCGCAGACCGCGCTGTGGCAGATCACGCAGGCCATGCTGCGCTGGATGGCGCCGTTCTGCAGCTTCACCGCCGAAGAAGCCTGGGCCATCTTTGCCCCCGGCCAGGGCAGCATCTTCCTGCAGACCTACTGGAACTTTGCCGACGTGGGCGCCACGCCCGATGCCGCGCTGCTGGCCAAGTGGTCCGCCGTGCGCGAGGTGCGCGACGCGGCCAACAAGGCCATCGAGGCGGTGCGCACCGCCGGCGGCGTGGGCTCGTCGCTGCAGGCCAATGTGACCGTGGCCGCACCGCCCGAAACCCACGCGCTGCTGGCCAGCCTGGGCGAGGATCTGAAGTTCGTGTTCATCACCTCAGTGGCGCAACTGGCCGAAGCGCCCGAACTGGCGATCACGGTAACGCCCAGCACGGCCACCAAGTGCGAGCGCTGCTGGCACTGGCGCGACGACGTGGGCCACGACAGCGCCCACCCCACGCTGTGCGGCCGCTGCACCAGCAACCTGCATGGTGCGGGCGAGGTGCGCACGGTGGCCTGAGGCCACCAGCGGCCTTCGGCCGGCTGCACAGAATTGGGCCACCCGCGGTGGCCCTTTTTCATGGCCGGGCGACCAGGCTCAGGGCCGGACCATCTTGCACTCCGTGCCCTGCGCCAGCTCGTTGCCGCTGTAGCTGGCATCGGTGCGAAAGCCCCAGTTCGTGCCCTCGTAGCCGGCCTTCACCGCCTTGCCGTCGACCGGCGCGATGGTGTTCACCACCTGGGGCAGCAGCAGCTGGTGGTCTTCGGCGCGCATGCGCACCGGGCCCACGCTGGTGTCAAAGCTCAGGTCTTCCATCGCGCGGGCGATCTTGATCGGCTCCAGCGACTTGGCCTTCTCGATGGCGGCGGCCACGAAGCGCGGCGTCATCTCGATGCGGGGTGCCAGAAAGTCCTTGCCGGTCTTGGCCTTGAAGGCCTTGGCCAG
Source organism: Aquabacterium sp. OR-4 (assembly GCF_025290835.2). Taxonomy (NCBI): domain Bacteria; kingdom Pseudomonadati; phylum Pseudomonadota; class Betaproteobacteria; order Burkholderiales; family Sphaerotilaceae; genus Pseudaquabacterium; species Pseudaquabacterium prasiolae. The sequence continues at coordinate 1,685,674 of NZ_JAOCQD020000002.1, forward strand.
GGCGTCCACCCGGGGCGTGTCGGCCTGGCCCGGGTGCCACTCGGCCACCCAGGTCAGCTGGCCCAGCTTGGCCAGGCTCATGGCCGTGACGGTGCCGGGAAAGGCCCCGGCGCTGTGGTTGTAGTAGCGCAGGTTCATGCCGGCGTCTGCCGCGGCGCGCAGCAGCAGGGTCATGTCCTGGCCCCAGTTGCCGGTGATCAGCGTGTCGGCGCCGCTGGCCTTCACCTTGCTGAGGTAGGGCGCGAAGTCTTTCACACGGCCGATGGGGTGGAAGTCGCCGCCGACGAACTTCACGTCGGGCCGCGCCAGGCCCACCAGCTCCTGGCCGTACTTGGCCCACTGGCGGCCGTGGGCGTAATCCTGGTTCAGCAGGTAGGCGCTCTTGACCTCGGGCGTGCGCTTGATGGTGTTGGCCAGGGCCTTCATCTTCATCGCGGTATTGGCCTCCAGCTGGAAGTGCCAGAAGCTGCAGCGCTTGCCGGTCAGGTCGGGATCGATCGACGAGTGGTTCAGCACGATCACCTGGCGCTCGGGGTTGCGCTCGTTGTGCTTGGCCGCCGCGTCGATCAGCGCCGCCACCACGGTGGAGCCCGAACCGCCGGTGACGATGGCGCGCGCGCCCTGGTCAATGGCCGACTGCAGCGCGCTCTGGCTTTCTTGCGCCGAAAGCTTGCTGTCGAACTGCAGCAGCTCCAGCTTTACCTTGCCCGCCGCACCGGCGTTGACGCCGCCCCTGGCATTGATGTCGGCCACCGCAAACTGCACATGCGCCAGCATCAGCTCGCCCACCGAGGCAAACGGGCCCGACAACGGGTCGATGAAGGCCAGCTTGAAGCTTTGCTCGGCGGCGGCGGCCGCCTGGGGCGTGGCCACCAGGCCCATCCAGGCCACGGCGGTGGCGGTGGCGGTGGCGGCGGCACGCCAGCGGCGGCGCGGCGGGTGTGTGTTCATGCGCGGGATCTCCTCGGGGGTGCGGGTGGGCGCCAGGGCCGGTTCGGGCAGACCGATCACGCGCCAGGCCAGGCGGCTGAGCTGCTGCACCACGGCCTCGGCTGGCAGGCGGCCCTCGGGCCGGTACCAGCTGTACAGGAAGCCCGGCAGGCTGCAGGCCGCCAGCGCGGTGATGCGCGTCTCCTGACCCGGCGCGAAGTGCAGCGTGCCGTCGGCACGGCCACGCTCCAGCAGCGCGCAGAACCGGTCGTAGAAGTGGTGGGCCAGGCGCCTTTGCTCGGCCATGTATTCGGGGCGATAGGCCTGTGGTTCGCGGTAGGCAAAAAACGCCGCCGGGTAATGCGCCAGCGTGGCGCGGATCAGGCGCTCGACGGCCTGCGCGGCCTGCAGCTGCGGCGGCAGCGCCGCCAGCGTGCCGTCGTCCAGCACGGTGAAGCAGGCCACGGCGGGCGTCCAGCTCAGGGTCTCGAACAGCTCCTGCTTGTTGCGGAAGTAGTAGTAGACGAAGGGCTTGGTCACACCCAGCCTGTCGGCCACCTGCTCGATGGTGGTGCGGGCATAGCCCTGGGCGTGGAACAGCGCCTCGGCGGCGCGCAGGATGGCCTCGCGCTTGGCATCGGTGGCGGCCGTGGGCTGGCGCTGGCGCGGGCCGCGCGCGCTGCGCGTGGCCCTGGCTGACGCCGCGGAGACAGGTGGATTCACCGAGCGCATGACTCAGCTACTGCTGAGTAGTATTTGCGCGGCATCTTCTACCAGCCGGTAGCGCCCGGCAAGTCCGTGCCGGCCCTCGTTAACCCGCAGCCCGCCCCCAGGCCCAACCCGCACCGGAGCCCGCCATGCGCGAACGCACCGTCGACATCCCGCTCGCCGCGCCGCTGCACGCTTACCTGCGCCAGCACGCCCTCACCCAGCCCGACAAGCCGGCCTTCCTGTGGTACGGCGCGGCACTCAGCTATGCCCAGCTCGACGCGGCCAGCGACGCCTTTGCCGCGCGCCTGCTGGCCAGCGGCGTGCAGGCGGGCGAAGCGGTGGCGCTGTTCCTGGGCAACTGCCCGCAGTACGTGGTGGCGCATGTGGGCATCCAGAAGGCCGGCGCCATCGTCTGCCCCTGCGGGCCGCTGAACAAGGCCCACGAGCTGCAGTACCAGCTCGATGACCTGCAGGCGCGCGTGATCGTGGCCGCCGCGCCGCTGCTGCCCATCGTGGCCCAGGTGCGGGCGCAGACGGCACTGCAGCAGGCCTTCGTGGTGCACTACGCCGACCTGCTGCCCGAGCAGCCCACGCTGGACCTGCCCGCCGAGTTGCAGGCGCTGCGCCAGGCGCCGCGCGAGATGCCGGCCATCGATGGCCTGGCGTGCGAAGACTTCCTCGCCGTGATGCGCAGCGGCGCGCCCTGTCCGCCGGTGCGCGTGGGCCTGAGCCACACCGCGCTGATGACCTACACCTCGGGCACCACCGGCCTGCCCAAGGGCGCCATGCTCAGCCACGACAACGCGTTGTACAAGACGGCCGCCTGCGCCGGCTGCAATGGCGTGGCCGGCGATGACGTGCTGCTGGCCATTGCGCCGCTGTACCACATCGCCGGCATGCTGATGGGCATCGATGTGACGCTGTACACCGGCGCCACCACGGTGCTGCTGCACCGCTTCGACCCGCTGGCCACGCTGCAGGCCATTGAGCGGCACCGCGTCAGCTGGTGGTACAGCATCGCGCCGATGAACGTGGCCTGCATGCAGGTGCCGGGCGCGCAGGCGATGGATTTGTCCAGCCTGCGCGTCAACCCGGTCACCAGCTTCGGCATCACGTTCACGGCGCCGCTGGCCGCGCAGTGGCGCGCGCATGCGCCCCGCTGCGACAGCTTCGAGGCCGCCTACGGCCTGAGCGAAACCCACACCTGCGACACCTACATGCCGCGCGAGGCCGTGCGCTGGGGCACGCACGGCAAGCCGGCGCCGGGCGTCACCATCCGCATCCTCGATCCCGACACCGGTGCCGACAAGCCCACCGGCGAGGTGGGCGAGATCGTGCTGAAAAGCCGCGGCAGCTTCCAGGGCTACTGGAACAAGCCCGAGGCCACCGCCAAGACCCTGCGCGACGGCTGGGTGCACACCGGCGACATGGGCGTGCTCGATGACCAGGGCTACCTCACCTTCATCGGCCGCTTCAAGGAGATGATCAAGGTGTCGGGCTACAGCGTGTTTCCCGAAGAGGTGGAAACCATCCTGATCAAGCACCCGGCCGTGGCCCAGGCCGCGGTGATCGGCGTGGCCGATGCCGACAAGGGCGAGGTGGTGCGCGCCTTCATCGTGAAGAAGCCGGGCGCTGACGTGGCTGAGGCCGCACTGATCGCCTGGGCCCGCGACAACATGGCCAGCTACAAGGCGCCGCGCAGCGTGCGCTTCATCGATGCGCTGCCGGCCACCGGTGCCGGCAAGGTGCTGCGCCGCCTGCTCAAGGACCCCGCCTGATGTTCAAGAAACTGCTGGTCGCCAACCGTGGCGAAATCGCGCTGCGCATCCTGCGCGCGGCGCAGGATCTGGGCATCGCCACCGTCAGCGTCTATGCGCGCGACGACGTGGGCGCGCCGCACACCCTGCTGGCCGACGAGGCTGTGGCGCTCGATGCCACCGGCCCGGCGGCCTACCTCGACATCGCCACGCTGGTGGCCACGGCGCGCGCCCACGCTTGCGATGCGGTGCACCCGGGCTACGGCTTCCTCAGCGAGCGGGCCGACTTCGCCCGTGCCTGTGCGGCGGCCGGCCTGTGCTTCGTGGGCCCCACGCCGGATCAGCTGGCCCTGTTCGGCGACAAGGCGTGTGCCCGCGCCCTGGCCGCCGAGCACGGCGTGCCGCTGCTGCCGGGCACCGGCGCGGCCACGCTGGCTGAACTGCAGGCCTTCTTCGCCGAACAGCGCGCGCACGATCCGCAGTGCGGCCTGATGCTCAAGGCCGTGGCCGGTGGCGGCGGCCGCGGCATGCGCGCGGTGCTGCAGCCGGCCGACCTGCCCGAGGCCTACACCCGCTGCAGCGCCGAGGCGCAGGCCGCCTTCGGCCTGGGCGCGGTGTATGCCGAGCGCCTGATGCCGCGCGCCCGCCACCTCGAGATCCAGCTGATCGGCGATGGCCGCCAGGTGATGGCGCTGGGCGAGCGCGAATGCACGCTGCAGCGCCGCTTCCAGAAGCTGGTGGAGATCGCCCCCAGCCCCACCCTGCCCGATGCGCTTCGCGCGCAGCTGGTGCAGGCCGCGCTGACCCTGGCACGCGCCAGCGGCTACCAGAGCCTGGGCACCTTCGAGTTCCTGGTCGACGAGGCGTCTACTGAGCTGCCCTTCGTGTTCATCGAGGCCAATCCGCGCCTGCAGGTCGAGCACACGGTCACCGAGGCGGTCACCGGCGTCGACCTGGTGGCGGCGCAGATCGCCATTGCCGCCGGACGCTCACTGGCCGCGCTGGGTCTCGACCCGGCCGCGCCGCCCATGCCGCGCGGCTTTGCGGTGCAATGGCGCATCAACGCCGAGCGCCTGGATGCGCAAGGCCAGGCCCAGGCCGCCAGCGGCCTGCTCACCCGCTGCGAGCTTGCCGCCGGCCCCGGCGTGCGCGTGGACAGCCAGGCGCGCCAGGGCCTGCAGCCCTCGCCGCACTACGACACCCTGCTGGCCAAGCTGATCGTGCACCACCCGGGCCATGGCGCCGAGGGCTGGGCCGATGTGCTGCGCCGCTCGCGCCGCGCGCTGGGTGAGTGCCGCATCGAGGGCCTGGCCACCAACCTGCCGCTGCTGCGCGCACTGGCCGAACATCCGGCCCTGGCTGAGCATGCCGTGCACACCCGCTGGCTCGAGGCCGAATGGCCCGCACTGCAACCGCTGCTGGCGGCGCACGCCGACGCCCACCACGCCAGCACCGCCACGCAAGCCCCCACCGCGGCCGACGACACCCCGCCGCCCGGCCTGCAGGCCCTGCGCGCGCCCATGGCCGGCCGCCTGGTGCAGTTCAGCGTGGCCGAGGGCGGGCTGCTGGCCGATGGGGCCGAGGCCCTGGTGCTGGAATCGATGAAGATGCAGCACGGCATCGCCTCGCCGCTGGCCGCGCGCGTGGCCGCGCGCCGGGTGGCCGAGGGCGATTTCGTGCAGGACGGGCAGGTGCTGCTGTGGCTCACCCCCGAGGACAGCGCCGGCAGCGCAGTGGACGAAGCCGCCCTGCGCAGCCCCGACCACATCCGCCCCGACCTGCAGCGCGCCCTCGAGCGCATCGCCCTCACCGACGACGCCGCCCGCCCCGAGGCCGTGGCCAGGCGCCATGCCCAGGGCGGCCGCACCGCGCGCGAGAACATCGCCGATCTGTGCGATGAGGGCTCGTTCATCGAGTACGGCGGCCTGGCCATTGCCGCGCAGCAGCGCCGCCGCAGCCTCGATGACCTGCAGCGCAACACGCCGGCCGACGGCATGGTCACCGGCATCGGTGCGGTCAACAGCCGCGAGTTCGGCCCCGAGCGCAGCCGCACCGCGGTGCTGGCCTACGACTACACGGTGCTGGCCGGCACCCAGGGCTGGCGCAACCACCACAAGAAGGATCGGCTGCTGAAGCTGATCCACGACTGGCAGTTGCCCACCGTGCTGTTTGCCGAAGGCGGTGGCGGCCGCCCGGGCGATGTGGACATGCCCATCGTCGCCGGGCTGAACAACCACACCTTCAGCCAGTTTGCGGCGCTGTCGGGCCAGGTGCCGTTCGTGGGCATCGTGCATGGCCGCTGCTTTGCCGGCAATGCGGCGCTGCTGGGCTGTGCCGACACCATCATCGCCACCCGGTCGGCCAACATCGGCATGGGTGGCCCGGCCATGATCGAGGGCGGCGGCCTGGGCGTCTACAAGCCCGAGGAGATCGGCCCGGCGGCCGATCTGGCGCGCAACGGCGTGATCGACCTGCTGGTGGATGACGAAGCCGCCGCGGTGCTCGCCACGCAGCAGTACCTGGGCTACTTCCAGGGCCGGCTGGGCGCTGATCTGTGGCGTTATGGCGATGCCCGCGCGCTGCGCCACTGCGTGCCCGAGAACCGCCTGCGCGCCTACGACATGCGCGCGCTGGTCGGCACGCTGGCCGACGCAGGCTCGGTGCTCGAGCTGCGCGCCGGCTTCGGCCACGGCATGGTCACGGCACTGATCCGCATCGAAGGCCGGCCCATGGCCCTGCTGGCCAACAACCCGCAGCACCTGGGCGGCGCCATCGACCCCGAGGCCGCCGACAAGGGCGCGCGCTTCCTGCAGCTGGCCAATGCCCATGGCCTGCCGGTGCTGACGCTGTGCGACACGCCGGGCTTCATGGTCGGCCCCGAGATCGAGCGCCAGGCCCAGGTGCGCCATGCCTGCCGGCTGTTCGTGGCCGCGGCCCACCTCACGGTGCCCTGCTTCACGGTGGTGGTGCGCAAGGGCTACGGCCTGGGTGCGCAGGCCATGGCCGTGGGCGGCTTCGATGCGCCGGTGTTCACCGTGGCCTGGCCGACCGGCGAGTTTGGCGCCATGGGCCTGGAAGGCGCGGTGCGCCTGGGCTTCCGCAAGGAGCTCGAGGCCGCCGCGGCCGGCCCCGAGCGCGACGCGCTGTACGACAGGCTGGTGGCCCAGCAGTACGCCAACGGCTCGGCACTGAACATGGCGCAAACCTTGGAGATCGACGCGGTGATCGACCCCGCCGACACCCGCGCCTGGCTGGTGCGCGGGCTCGACAGCGCCACCGGGCGTGGCGCCGCGCCGGCATCGGGCCCACGCTTCATCGATTGCTGGTAAGCGCAGGCATCCGCCCACCGGCCGCTGCGGTGCGCAATGGCAGACTGCGGTCATGCGTTTGCTTCTTCGCGGCCTGCTGGTCGGCCTGATTGCCCTGCCCCTGCTGGCGCTGGCCGCGCTGTGGTTGGCGCTGCAGGCGCAGCCGATGGTGCCGGCCGGCCCGCGCCTGGGCCACGCCGACATCGAGCGCGCACGCGCCCTGCTCAGGCGCCACGACCCGCGCCGCACGCCGGCCGGCGTGCAGCGCGCGGTGGCCCTGACCGCGCGCGACATCGAGCTGCTGATCGACCAGGCCAGCCAGCGCCTGGGCCCGGCCGGCCAGGCCCGCGCCCAGGTCACGCTGCTGCCCGGCACGGCCCGGGTGCGCGCCAGCCTGGCGCTGCCGAGCAATCCGCTGGGCGGCTGGCTCAATGTCGACCTGACGCTGGCCGAGACCCAGGCCCTGCCCGAGGTGCAGGCCTTGCGCCTGGGCGCGCTGCCGGTGCCCGGCTGGCTGGCCGAGCGCGCACTGCCGCGACTGCTCGAGGCCCTGGGCCTGCAGGCCCAGGGCGATCTGGCGCAACGCATCGTGAGCCGGGTGCAGTTCACCGGCCAGTTTGGCGTGGTGGCCTTTGCCTGGCCCGCCCACCTGCGCGAAACCCTGGCCGCCAGCCTGCTGCAGCCCGACGAGCAGGAGCGCCTGCGCATGTATGTGGAGCGGCTGGCCGCCGTGGCGCCGGCGGGCCAGTCCAGCCGCCGCGTGGCGCTGGCCGCGCTGCTGCCGCCGTTGTTTGCATTGGCGCGCCAGCGCACCGATTCGGGCCAGAGTGCCGAGCAGGAGAACCGCGCCGCGCTGCTGGCCCTGACCCTGGTGGCCACCCATCCGCGCGCGCTGGCCGAGCTGGTGCCGTCGTCTCGCCAGTGGGCCCGTGTGCGGCCGATGGTGGTGGTGTTGCACGGGCGCTCCGACACGCCGCTGCACTATCTGGTGTCGGCCGTGCTGGCGGCCGAAGGCGGTGGCCGGCTGGCCGATGCCATCGGCCTGTACAAGGAGGTGTCCGATTCGCGCGGCGGCTCGGGCTTCAGCTTCAACGACCTGACGGCCGACCGCGCCGGCACCCGCCTGGGCCAGCGCGCCCGGCGCGATGCCCAGGCCCTGCAGCAGCGCCTGGCAGCACCGCTGGGTGACCGCGACCTGCTGCCCGATGTGAGCGACCTGCCCGAGAACCTGCCCGAGCCGGAGTTTCAGCGCCGCTTTGGCGGTGTGGATGCACCGGCCTACCGCGCCATGCTGGCAGGCATCGAGCAGCGCCTGAACCGCCTGCCGCTGCTGCAGGCCACGCCATAGGGCTGGCCAACCGGGCCGAGGGCCGGGCCGCCGCGCCCCCCGCCTGTGGCCTGGCCTGGCCGGGCCGCTGACTCAGTGCAGCACCAGCAGCGGCAGCTTGCTGTGCGACAGCACGGTCTTGGTGTGCGAGCCGAACAGCAGCTCGCCAAAGGTGCCGCGTCCGTGGGTGACCATCACGATCATGTCGCAGCCGGCGCTTTCGGCCTGCTCGACGATGGCCTGATCCACGCCCGTGGCATTGGCATGCAGGCCGGTGAAAGGAACGCCCGACTCGGCCGCGCGCGCCTCGAAGGCGGTGAGCAGCTTGCGCGCATGGGTGTCGGTCTTCTCGAGGTGCGCGGCGGTGCTGCGCTCGTACTGCGACATCTGCACGCCGGGCGTGGGCAGCGGCGCGTCGGGCTCGACAACGAAGCCGGTGATCGCGGCGCCCAGCTGCTTGGCCAGCGCGATGCTGGTCTGCATGGCGCGCTCTGACAGCGCGCTGCCGTCAATCGGCACGAAAAGGTTCTTGAACATGGCGGATCCCTGTGGGAGTGCAGTGAGATTGCCGCCATGGTGGCCGCGCACCCCGGTCTGCGCATTGACCTTGGTCAATGCGGGCCAGGCCGCGCGGCGGCCCCGCTGCGGGGCCTGCGCCAGATCAGTTTGACGCGGCGCTGGCAGCGGCCGAAGCCGCCACCGCCGGCACGCTGGCCGCAGCCGGCGCGGCCGTGGCCGGCTCGGACGCAGCCGGGCCGTGGCCCACGTCACCGCCGTGCTTTTCACCGCTCATGTCGATGTCGCCACCGCTCTTGGCCAGGATGAACAGCGCCAGCGCGGCGAAGACGATGAATCCGAGAACCAGCTTCCACATGGTTGTGTGTTCCTGAAAGAAAGACGCGTTGCCGCAAAAAGAAGAAGGAGGAAAGAGGGGGCGCGAAACACCGGGCCGCGGTGCCGCCGCCAGGGACGGCGGGCCTGACCGGCCAGTATCGCGCCGGGCGCTGACGGCGCACTGTCAAGGCGCCGCTCGGTGCCGCAGCGCCCGGACACCGGGGCAGCCGGGCAGGCCATCGGCGCGCGGCAATGAAATCGGCCGCAGCGAACTGCGGCCGGAACCTTGGTGTTGCCCGCGGCACCGGCTCGGGCCGGGGCCGCGCCGGGCTGGCTGCCACCGTGGCAACCGGCCGCGGCCGCGAGGCGATCAGTCGCCGGCGTAGATGTCGACGTCCTTGGTCTCACGCACGAACAGCATGCCGATCACCAGCGTCATCGAGGCGATGATGATCGGGTACCACAGGCCGTGGTACATGTTGCCGTTGGCGGCCACCATCGCGAAGGCGATGGTGGGCATCAGGCCACCGAACCAGCCGTTGCCGATGTGGTACGGCAGGCTCATCGAGGTGTAGCGGATGCGGGTGGGGAACAGCTCGACCAGCATCGCGGCGATCGGGCCGTAGACCATGGTCACGTAGATCACCAGCACGCTCAGGATGCCGACGATCTTCCACCAGGCGCCCGACAGCGGTGCAATCGGGTCGGCCTTGGCCGGGTAGCCGGCGGCCTTCAGCGCCTCGGTCACGTCCTTCTTGAACGCGGCGATGGCCTTGGTGCTGGCTTCGTCGAACTTCTGGTTCACCACGGTGCCCACCGGGGCGGTGATCTGCTTGTCGCCGATCTGCACCACGGCCGGGCCGGCGGCCGTGGCGTTGACGTTGTCGTAGCTCACCGACTGCTGCGCCAGGTAGCGCTTGGCGATGTCGCAGGACTTGGTGAAGTCGATCTCGCGCGCCACCGGGTTGCCCTGGAACGAGCAATCACCCACGCCGGCAGTCACCGTCACCTTGGCGTTCTTCTGCGCAGCGGCCAGCTTGGGGTTGGCCGCGTTGGTCAGCGCCTCGAACAGCGGGAAGTAGGTGAGGATGGCCAGCAGCAGGCCCGCCATGATGATCGGCTTGCGGCCGATGCGGTCGGACAGCGTGCCGAAGACCACGAAGAACGGCGTGCCGATGATCAGCGACACCGCCACCAGGATGTTGGCGGTGGGGCCGTCAACCTTGAGCACGTTGCTCAGGAAGAACAGCGCGTAGAACTGGCCCGAGTACCAGACCACGGCCTGACCGGCCACCAGGCCGAACAGCGCCAGGATCACGATCTTCAGGTTCTTCCACTGGCCGAACGATTCGGACAGCGGCGCCTTCGAGACCTTGCCCTCTTCCTTCATCTTCTTAAAGGCCGGCGATTCGTTCATCGACAGGCGGATCCACACGCTGATGGCCAGCAGCAGGATCGAGACGATGAACGGCACGCGCCAGCCCCAGTCGGCAAACGCCGCCTCGCCGATGATGGTGCGGGTGCCCAGGATGACCATCAGGCTGAGAAACAGGCCCAGCGTGGCGGTGGTCTGGATCCACGCGGTGTAGGCACCGCGGCGGCCGTGCGGCGCGTGCTCGGCCACGTAGGTGGCGGCACCGCCGTACTCACCGCCGAGTGCCAGGCCCTGCAGCATGCGCAGCGCGATCAGGATCACCGGTGCGGCCACGCCGATGGTGGCGTAGTTGGGCAGGATGCCCACGATGAAGGTGGCCAGACCCATGATCAGGATCGTGACCAGGAAGGTGTACTTGCGGCCGATCATGTCGCCCAGGCGGCCGAACACCAGCGCGCCGAAGGGGCGCACGATGAAGCCCGCGGCAAAGGCCAGCAGCGCAAAGATGAAGGCCGCCGACGGATCGAGGCCCGAGAAGAACTGCTTGGCGATGATGGCCGCCAGCGAACCGTAGAGGTAGAAGTCGTACCACTCGAAGACCGTGCCGAGTGACGAGGCGAAGATCACCTTCTTCTCTTCGGCGGTCATGGGCGCTGCCGCGCCACCGCCTTTCATGCCCATGTTGGCTGTTGCCATGCTGACGTCTCCGTTTTCCGAGGAGCAGCGCACCGGATGGCACGCCGCGTGGGCCGGACTGTCGAAGCAACGTCTGACCGATGTCTGACGCCAAGCCAACAGAAGCTGACAATTTCAGGTGCAACCCGTAGGCTTTGTTTCACCATGCAGGAAACAACGGGACTTAGCCGGGAAAACCCCGGCGCCCCGGCTCGGGGGTGGGGCCTGCCGGCGTCAGCTTTTGCGCCTGCGTTTGCGGCTGTATTGGCGCCTGCGTTTGCGCCAGCTGCTGGCGCCGCGGGTCCAGCTGGGCCCACACCGCGCGCCTGGCGTGCTCGTCCAGCCGGCCCCAGGCGGCGATCTCGTCGAGGCTGCGCAGGCAGCCCTCGCACCAGCCGCTGGCCGCGTTCATGCGGCACACATTGATGCACGGGCTGGCCACCGGCGTGGCGGCGCCCACGGGGCCATCGTCAGCCCGAGCCGTCGGGGGTTGGCCCTTGGGGCGGCCCGGCGCGTTCATGAGGCCTCCGTCACGTCGACAGCGGGCGCGCCGGTCAGGGCCAGCAGCTCGGCCGGGGCCGCGGCAAACACGCCGTTGGGATGGCCGGCGGCGGCCCACACGGTGTCAAAGCGGAACAGCTCGCGGTCGATCAGCACCACCGGCGGCGTGGCGTGCGCCAGCGGCGACACGCCACCGATCGAGAAGCCGGTGCGCGACTTCACGAACTCGGCATCGGCGCGGCCCACCGGGCCCACCAGGGCGGTGAGCTTGGCGGTATCCACTCGCTTGTCGCCGCTGGCCACCACCAGCACCGCCACCTCGTCGGCCGGGTTGGCGGCCTTGCGCCGGAAGATCACGCTCTTGGCGATCTGGCCCACCTGCACCTCCAGCGCCTGGGCGGCCTCGGCGCAGGTGCGCGCCGACTGCGCCAGCCAGCGCGCCGGGTGCGGATGGCCGCGCTCGGCCAGCGCCGCGGCCACGCGGCGAAAGCCCTCGGGCCGGTCGTTCAAGCCGGCGTCCGGCGCGCTCGGGTTGCCGTGCTCGCTCATGCAAACACCCGGCCCTTGCGCGTGAGCAGCGCCCGGCCCACGCGCGACACCGGCGGCCGGCCCAGCACATCGCTGATATAGCCGCCGGCCTCGACCAGCGCATCCAGGTCGATGCCGGTCTCGATGCCCAGGCCGTCGAGCATGAAGACCACGTCTTCGGTGGCCACGTTGCCGGTGGCGCCCTTGGCATAGGGGCAGCCGCCCAGGCCGGCCACGCTGGCGTCAAAGCAGTGCACGCCCATCTGCAGGCAGGCGTAGATGTTGACCAGCGCCTGGCCGTAGGTGTCGTGGAAATGGCCGCTCACCTCGGCCAGCGCAAAGTGCTTGAGCGCCCGCGCCATCGCGGCCTGCACCTTGTGCGGCGTGCCCACGCCGATGGTGTCGGCCACGCCGCAGTGCTGCACGCCGATGTCGGCCAGGCGCCGGGCCACATCCTCCACCGCGTCGGCGCTGACCTCGCCCTGGTAGGGGCAGCCCAGCGCGCAGGAGATCGCCGCCCGCACCTTGACGCCGGCCGCACGCGCCGCGGCCACCACCGGGGCAAATCGCTCGATGCTCTCGGCAATGCTGCAGTTGATGTTCTTCTGGCTGAAGGCCTCGCTGGCGGCGCCAAACACCACCACCTCGTCGGGGCGGGTGGCCGGCGGCCCGGCCAGCGCCGCCTCCAGCCCCTTCAGATTGGGCGTCAGCACGCTCAGGCGCACGCCCGGCTGGCGCCGGATGCCGGCCATCACCTCGGCGTTGTCGGCCATCTGCGGCACCCACTTGGGGCTGACATAGCTGGTGGCTTCGATCTCGCGCAGCCCGGCGGCCTGCAGCCGGTGCACCAGCTCGATCTTGTGCGCGGCGGACACCGCCTGTTTCTCGTTCTGCAGGCCGTCGCGCGGGCCCACGTCGACGAGCGTGACTCGGGAGGGAATCATCGCAATCCTTCACTGAAGCGGCGGCACTATAGCCAGCCGCGGTTGATCGACAGGGCGCCGGGGTGGGCGGGCCCATGGCACACCGCGCATGTCGGATTGGGGATGGAGGCGGCATCGATCATGCGTAGGATGCGGCCAGCGGGCCCGCACCAGTCCTGCCCATTCGAAGCCCCGCCGGAGACTTGTTTGCCCAGCCCCCTGAGCCGCCCCCAGATCGCGCAGCGCATCCACGACCTGCTGCTGGGTGAAATCGGCCACGGCATCCAGATCGAGCGCCTGCTCGGCGATGCACGGTATGCCCGCGACGTGCTGCTGGTGTGCGACGCCTGCGTGGGCAGCGAGCTGATGGCGCTGGCGGCGATGTTCCGCGAGGTCACGGCCGCCCTGCCGGCCCACCTGGCCGAGCGCCACGAGCCGCCCGGCCACGCGATGCAACCCAACGAGTGGGCACGCGACACCTCGGGCTTCGGCCTGTCGCAACCGCCACCGATGCCGCTCGATCCGCAGGGGCGCGACGACAGCGGGCTTGAACACGGCGCCGTCGAGCGCCGCCGCAGCTGGCTGGGGCGTTTTCGCAAGGAATGAGCTGGGGCACCCGGCCTCGCGGGTACGCGAGGCCACCCGCCAGGCGGGTCCGGGCCGGCTTGGGAGCGGCCCGGCGCCCGGCCCGTGGGGGCACCCGGCCTCGCGGGTACGCGAGGCCACCCGCCAGGCGGGTGCAGGCCGGCTTGGGAGCGGCCCGGCGCTCGGCCCATGGGGGCACCCGGCCTCGCGGGTAGGCGTGGCCGGGTGCCGTCATGCCACAACCGGCTCAAGGCGCAGCAGTTCGCCACCTTCGGCCACCTGATCGCCCACGCCGTACAGCAGCTCGGCCACCACGCCGTCGCGGGGCGCGGTGAGGGTGTGTTCCATCTTCATGGCCTCCATCACCGCCAGCGGCTGACCCTGGGCCACGCGGTCACCGGCGGCGGCCAGAAAGGCCACCACCTTGCCGGGCATCGGGGCGGTGAGGCGGCCGCCTTCGCCGGCCGCTTCGCCGGCATGGGCGATGGCGTCGACCACGCGCAGCACGGCACTGCCTGCGGGCGCAAACACCGCCACCCGCTCGCCGTGCACAAACACCTCGAAGCGCAGGCGCTGCTCGCCCAGTGTCACGTCGTGCGCTGCGCCGCCCAGCGCGCGCACCGTGATCGGCCAGCGCTGGTCGACGATCTGCAGCTCGCAGCGGCCATCGTGGTGGCGGGCCAGCGCCACGCTGTGCGCCTGGCCGTCGACCTCCAGATCAACGTGCCGGCGCGCCCCACCGTGCAGGCGCCAGCCGTCGCGGCGGCTGAAGGGGTCGGCACCTTCCAGTGCGGCTTCGGCGGCCAGCTGGTGCGCCACCACGCCGGCGGCGGCCACGGCCAGCGGCAGCGCCGGCTGGTCGAGCAGCACCGCGCGCTCGCGCTCGATCAGGCCGGTGTCGAGATCGGCCGTGGCAAAGCTGCTGCACTGCACCACCCGGCGCAGAAAGGCCGCATTGGTGGCCAGACCGACGATGCGCGTGGCCTGCAGGGCCTGGTCGAGCCGGGCCAGCGCCTGCGCACGCGTATCGCCCCAGACGATCAGCTTGGCAATCATCGAGTCGTAGTGCGGGCTGATCGCGTCGCCCTCGCGCACGCCGGCATCCACGCGCACCGCGCCGCGCTCGAACTCGGCATGCGCCGGCCAGCGCAGCACATCGAGCTGGCCGGTGGCGGGCAGAAAGCCGGCGTCGGGGTTCTCGGCGCACAGCCGGGCCTCGATGGCGTGGCCGCTCAGTTGCACCTGCTCCTGGGTCAGGGGCAGCGGCTGGCCGGCGGCCACGCGCAGCTGCCAGTCCACCAGATCCTGCCCGGTGACGGCCTCGGTGACCGGGTGCTCCACCTGCAGCCGGGTGTTCATCTCCATGAAGTAAAAGCGCAGATCGCCGTCGTCCACCTCCTCGGCGATGAACTCCACCGTGCCGGCGCCCACATAGCCCACGGCCTGCGCGGCGGCCACGGCGGCGGCGCCCATCTCGGCGCGGCGCGCGGCGCTGAGGCCGGGCGCGGGCGACTCCTCCAGCACCTTCTGGTGGCGGCGCTGCACCGAGCAGTCGCGCTCGCCCAGGTGGATGCAATGGCCCAGCGAGTCGGCAAACACCTGGATCTCGATGTGCCGCGGCCGCAGCACATAACGCTCGACCAGCACATGCTGGTCGCCAAAGCTGGCCTGCGCCTCGCGCTGGCAGCTGGCCAGCGCGGCGGCAAAGTCCTGCGGCGCGTCGACCCGGCGCATGCCCTTGCCGCCGCCACCGGCGCTGGCCTTGATCAGCACCGGGTAGCCGATGCGCGCGGCCTCGGTGGCCAGCAGCGCGGGGTCGTTGTCGGCACCGTGGTAGCCGGGCACCAGCGGCACGCCGGCCTGCGCCATCAAGGCCTTGGCCGCACTCTTGCTGCCCATGGCCGCAATGGCCGCGGGCGGCGGGCCGATGAAGGCGATGCCGGCCTCGGCGCAGGCCCGGGCGAAGGCCTCGTTCTCGGACAGGAAGCCGTAGCCCGGGTGCACGGCCTGCGCGCCGGTGGCGCGTGCCGCGGCCAGGATGCGGTCGGCGCGCAGATAGCTGTCGCGCGGCGCGGCACCGCCGATGGCCACGGCCTCGTCGCAGGCCTGCACGTGCCGGGCATGGGCATCGGCCTCGGAGTACACGGCCACGGTGCGGATGCCCAGGCGGCGCGCGGTGGCGGCCACCCGGCAGGCGATTTCGCCTCGGTTGGCGATCAGGATCTTGTTGAACATGGGGTCTCCAGGCTTCAGGTCAGGCCGGCGCGCGCCGCGCCGCCGCCAAAACGCTGGCGCAGCGTGCGGCCCAGCGTCCTCACAAACTTCAGCAGCAGCACGATCAGCACCAGCATCACGGCCACCACCAGCACCAGCGCCACGGCAAACCAGGCCGGATGGGCCCAGGCCAGCCACAGCATGGCCGGCACGGCGGCATCGCCGGCCAGCGACAGCGCGATGTTCGAGAACGGCTCGGGCGAGGTGTTCACCGCCGCCCGCGTGGCGCTCTTGGCCAGCTGCGCCGTGGCCGCCAGCGAGCCGCCCAGCACCGCAGCGGCCCAGGCCCAGGCCTGGTGCTCGCCACCGAACACCGCCGCCGCCAGCGCGGCACCGGCCGGCACCCGCAGCAGCGCATGCAGGGCGTCCCACAGCGAGTCGATCCAGGGGATCTTGTCGGCCACAAACTCGGTCAGCAGCATCACGCCGGCGGCGCACAGGGCCAGCGGGTGCTGCAGCACCTGCAGGCCCGGCGGCAAGGCCACCGCCCCCAGCCAGCCGGCCATGCCGGTGGCAAACAGCACGCCGTACAGGCGCAGGCCGCTGGCCCAGCCCAGCGCGGCGGCCAGGGCCAGCAGGTGGCTGGTGTCCAGCGTGGCCGGCAGCAGGTTCACGCCGGCGCCTTCCAGGCCGGATCGCGCTTGGCCAGAAAGGCCGAGATGCCCTCCTTGCCCTCGGCGCTGGCGCGAATGTCGGCAATGCGGCGGGCGGTGTCGGCGCGCAGCTCGGCCGTGACGGGCAAGCCGGCCACCTGCTGCACCAGGCGCTTGCTGGCGGCCACGGCGGCCGGGCCGTTGGCCAGCAGCGCGCTGACCAGCGCATCGACCTCGGCATCCAGGGCCGCCGGTTCGGCCAGCACCTGCACCAGCCCCAGGCGGTGCGCGCTGGCCGCCGAGAAACGCTCGGCGGTGATGAAGAAGCGCCGCGAGGCCTGCTCGCCCAGCGCGCGGATCACGTAGGGGCTGATGGTGGCCGGCAGCAGGCCCACCTTGGCCTCCGACAGGCAGAAGTGCATGTCGTGCGCAGCCACCAGCACATCGCACACCGCGGCCAGGCCCACGCCGCCGGCATAGCAGTCGCCGTGCAGGCGGCCGATCACCGGCTTGGGGCAGGTGTAGATGGTGAACAGCATGTCGGCCAGGGCCTGGGCGTCGACGCGGTTCTGCTCCCAGCTGTAGTCGGCCATGGCGCGCATCCAGTTCAGGTCGCCGCCGGCGCAAAAGGCCTTGCCGTGGCCGCCCAGCACGATGGCGCGCACGCTGTCATCGGCGCCCAGCGTGGTGAAGGCGGCGGTGAGCTCGGCGATGACCTCGCTGTTGAAGGCATTGCGCACGTCAGGGCGGTTGAGGAACACGCGGGCCACGCCGCCGTGGCGTTGAATGTCGAGGGTGCTGGCTGTCATCGGGCTTGTCTCACGGAATCTCGAAACCTTGGCTGCGCAGAAACTCGGCCACGCGCGGCTGCCACACCTTGGGAAAGCGCGTGAACAGGCTGTGGCCATCGTCGCCATGCGGCGGGTACTGCTGGAACTCGGCCACGCCGCCGGCCTCGCGGAAGGCGGCGAACCAGGCGCGTGGGTATTCGGGGCCGAAGTACTGGTCGTTCTCGGTGTAGACCCACAGCATCGGCACCCGCGCCTCGCGGCCGAACTCGCGGAACATGCGCTCGAGCTGCGGTGTCGAGCAGGGGCGCTGCGGCTGGGTCTCGGGGTTGCCGCCGCCGCCGCCGGCAAAGTTGATCGCGGCCACCACGCCCGGCGGGTTCAGCGCCGCCACGGCCACGGCCGTGGCGCCACCGTAGGACTGGCCCATCACCACGCTGCGACCCGGCAGCACATCGGGCCGGGCACGCAAGGCCTGCAGCACGGCCAGCGTCTGCGCCGCCGCGGCGCGGTAGCCGGGCGGATAGTTCTTGCGGTCGCAGGCGCCCGAATCCTCGATGTCGGGCCCGCCGCTGGCGCCATAGCCCACGCGCGTCGGCACTGCCACCACGAAGCCCTGCGCCACCAGCCAGGACACCACGGCGCTGTAGCGCGCCCGGCCCATCGCCGCGCGCTCGGCCGGCTTGGGCGAGCGGCCATGGTTGAGCACCAGCAGCGGCCGCGGCGCGCTGGCCGCGTCGTCGCTGAACACCGTGACCGTGATCGGCTGCTCGGTGGTCTTGCCGAAGGCATCGCTCACGCTCACCGGCACCTGCAGCACCTGCTCGACCAGCGCAGCGCGGGCGGCCATGGGCACGCCGGCCAGCCCGAGCAAGGCCGCAGCCAGCAGCCAACCCGCCACACGCCGCATCACGCGCCCCTGGGCCAGGGCTCGCGCCGGTAGGCGCCGATGGCCTCGGCCGTGCGCCAGGCCGGCGGCGCCTCGGCGGTGGCCCAGGTTTCACTGGCGCCGGCGATGCGCGCGCCCTTGAAGCGCCACAGCGTGTGCGCAAAGAAGCTGGTGGCGCCATGGTCGACCCGCACCCACGAGTGCACGCGGCCGTCGAGCATGGGGGTGGCCTCCAGCACGGTGATGCGCCAGCCCTCGGGGTAGACCGCCTGCACGCGCACGATGGCGTCGGCGTCGAGCAGCCATTCGCCGCTGGCCGGCCAGTGCAGCTGCGCGTCGTCGTGCAGCAGGCGGCGCGCGGCGGGCCAGTCGCGCGCCTGGAAATGCGCCCACAGGGTGCGCACCACGGCGGCCTGGTGTTGCGCGTCACCGGCCTGCGGCGGCGGCAGCGGCTGGCCTTCGCCGTCAAAGGCCAGGGGCTTGAGCATCACCACGCTGCGGTAGGTCTTGCCGCGCCAGTGCACCTCGTCCACCACCTCGAAGCCGGCGCGGGAATAGCGCTGGCGCAGCGCGGCGGCCGGCACCGCGGTGTCGAGCGCCAGCGCGCGGTGGCCATGGTTGCGGGCCCAGGCCTCGGCACCGGCCAGCAGCGCGCTGCCGACGCCTTCGCCCTGCTGCTCGGGCGCCACCGCGAACTGGTGGAAGTGGGCCACATCGCTGCGGTAGAACCACGGCGTGGCACGCGCCCAGGCCTGCTGGTTGGGATCGAAGGCGCCGTTCACCGTGACCGTGCCGATCAGCCGGCCATCGCGCTCGGCCACCAGGCACTGGCCGTGGCGCACGCGCTCGGCGGTCTGGGCCTCGGTCTGGTTCACGGCGGTGAAGTTCATGCCGGCCGCGCCCAATGGCGCATAGGCGCGGTGCAGCAGCGCGGTCAGCTCGGCCAGCGAGTCAGCGGGCTGCAATACGCGCAGGTTGAAACCGTTCATGCGCGATGCCCCCAGGTGCGCAGGCCGCGCGCCGGCTCGAAACCCTTGCCCGCGCGGGCGGCGTCGAGTGGCCCGTTGGCGATGTTGATGTCGGGGTCGAGGTCGAGGTCAATGTGGGTGCGCATGGTGTGTGTCCAGGTGAGCCATCCAGCACATCATGCACATCACATGCGGAACACCCCGAAGCGGGTCTCGGGGATCGGCGCATTGAGCGCCGCGCTGAGGCCCAGGGCCAGCACGCGGCGGGTGTCGGCGGGGTCGATCACGCCGTCGTCCCACAGCCGGGCGCTGGCGTAGTAGGGGTGGCCCTGCAGTTCGTACTGCTGGCGGATGGGCGCCTTGAAGGCTTCTTCATCGTCGGCGCTCCAGCTGCCGCCCTTGGCCTCGAGCCCGTCACGCTTGACGGTGGCCAGCACGCTGGCGGCCTGCTCGCCGCCCATCACGCTGATGCGCGCGTTGGGCCACATCCACAGCAGGCGCGGGCTGTAGGCGCGGCCGCACATGCCGTAGTTGCCGGCGCCGAAGCTGCCGCCAATGATCACGGTGAACTTGGGCACCGCGGCGCAGGCCACCGCGGTGACCATCTTGGCGCCGGCGCGGGCGATGCCGTCGTTCTCGTACTTGCGCCCGACCATGAAGCCGGTGATGTTCTGCAGAAACACCAGCGGCACCTTGCGCTGGCAGCACAGCTCGATGAAGTGCGCGCCCTTGTTGGCGCTCTCGGCAAACAGGATGCCGTTGTTGGCCACGATGCCCACCGGCATGCCCTCGATGTGGGCAAAGCCGCACACCAGCGTGGCGCCGTAGCGGGCCTTGAACTCGTCAAACGCGCTGTCGTCGACCACGCGCGCAATCACCTCGCGCACATCGAAGGGCTTGCGCGTGTCGGTGGGGATCACGCCGTGCAGTTCTTCCGCGGCAAAACGCGGTGGCCGCGGCGGCACGCAGGCCAGCGGCTGGGGCTTGCTGCGGTTGAGCCGGCCCACGCTCTGGCGCGCCAGGGCCAGCGCATGCAGGTCGTTCTCGGCCAGGTGGTCGGCCACGCCCGAGAGCCGCGTGTGCACGTCGCCACCGCCCAGGTCTTCGGCGCTCACCACCTCGCCGGTGGCCGCCTTCACCAGCGGCGGGCCGCCAAGAAAGATGGTGCCCTGGTTCTTGACGATGATGGTCTCGTCGCTCATCGCCGGCACATAGGCGCCGCCGGCCGTGCAACTGCCCATCACCACGGCGATCTGCGCAATGCCGGCCGCCGACAGGTTGGCCTGGTTGTAGAAGATGCGGCCGAAGTGATCGCGGTCGGGAAACACCTCGTCCTGGTTGGGCAGGTTGGCGCCGCCGCTGTCGACCAGGTAGATGCAGGGCAGGCCGTTCTGCGCCGCGATCTCCTGCGCGCGCAGGTGCTTCTTGACCGTGACCGGGTAGTAGGTGCCGCCCTTGACGGTGGCGTCGTTGCAGACGATCACGCAGTCGACCCCGGCCACGCGGCCGATGCCGGCGATCAGGCCGGCCGACGGCGCGGCGTCGCGCGTGCCGCCCTGGCCGTCTTTCTCGGGATACATGTTCAGCGCGGCCAGCGGCGCAATCTCGAGAAAGGGCGTGTCGGGGTCGAGCAGACGCTCGACCCGCTCGCGCGGCAGCAGCTTGCCGCGCGCCAGATGCTTGGCGCGGGCATCGGCGCCACCGCCTTCGGCGATCTTGGCCAGGCGGGCATTCAGATCGGCCACCAGCGCCTGCATGGCCTCGGCGTGGCTGCGGAACTCTTGCGAGCGGGGATTGAGCTTGCTCTGCAGAACGGCCATGCGGTCTCCGGCGCTTGCGATCTGGATGTGATGTGGGGTCGAGTGTGCGGCGGGATTATCAAGTGACGTTTACGTAAACGTCAATTGAGTGCTTGCGCCTGGCCGGGTGGCAGGACGCAAGTCGCGCTGTTGCGCCACCGCATCACCCCGCTTTGCCTCAGGTCAAACCCTTGGTGGCCAGAGGCATGCGGCGGGCGGCGGCTTGCGCTGGGCCAAGGGCCGCCGCCGACCGGCAGCGTGCAATGCGTTCACGGGCCCGGTGCAAAGCGGGCCTGCTGGACTGCAACCCTGAGGAAAAACAGCATGACCGCCATTCGCTCCCTGATCGCCATCGCCGCCGCCGCCGCCGCCGTGAGCGCCCTGCCCGTGCAGGCGCAGGACACCGGCAACTTCATCGTGCGCGCCCGTGCCGTCTACCTGGACTCGGCCAACAAGGACAGCACCGATCTGGACGCCAAGCTGCAGATCAACAACAAGACCATTCCCGAACTCGACATCAGCTACTTCTTCACGCCCAACCTGGCGGCCGAGCTGATCCTGACCTACCCGCAAAAGCAGAAGCTCACCGCGCTGGACGAAGACGGCGCGCGCGCCCAGATCGGCACCTTCAAGCACCTGCCGCCGACGCTGACCGTGCAGTACCACTTCACCGGCCTGGGCGGCTTCCGTCCCTACCTGGGCGCAGGCGTGAACTACACCAACATCTCGGCCGTGAAGATCCTCAATGGCGCGGTGGGCCTGAAGCACAACAGCTGGGGCCTGGCCGCCCAGGTGGGCGCCGACGTGCCGCTGGGCGGTGGCTGGCTGCTGAACGTGGACGTGAAGAAGGTGCAGATCGGCACCACCGTCTACGTGGGCGGCGTCGACCACGGCAAGTTCAAGGTCGACCCGCTGCTGGTCGGCGTGGGCGTGGGCAAGCGCTTCTGATGTGCTGACGCGTTCAGACACGAGACACGACCGACGATGACAAACGCCGCCCTCGGGCGGCGTTTGTCATTGCAAGGTCGTTGCAGGATTCCAGCGCAACCCAGCGACCACCGAGGCCCGGCTCTGCCGGGCCCAGGGTGGGTGCCCCCTTGAGGGGGCGGGCGTCAGCCCGCAGGGGGGTGAGCTACGCCTCCCAGGCCACGCCGTCTTCGGTAAGGATGGCGTCCAGCGGCACGTCGTGCGGCTCCATCTCGAGCCAGGGGATGTAGCCATGCGCAAAGCCCAGGCCCACGGTCACCGGCCGGGGCTGCAGCGCGGCCAGCGTGCGGTCGTAGAAGCCGCCGCCGTAGCCCAGGCGGTTGCCGCCGGGGCCGAAACCCACCAGCGGAATGATCAGCAGCTGCGGCTGGAACTGCACCGTGTCCTTGGGCTTGGGAATGCCGTAGGCGTCTTCTTCCATCGGGCAGCCCGGAAACCAGGCGTGAAAGCGCAGCTGCTTGGTCTGGCGGTCCATCACCGGCAGGCCCAGCATGCGCTCGCCGCTCACCTCGCTCCAGCGGTACAGCGCCGGCAGCGCATCGAACTCACCCTTGATCGGCCAGTAGGCGCCGATGGCCACCTCGGGCCGGTCAAGCAGCCACACCTGCATCACCTCCTGCAGGTGCACGCTGCGCTGGTGGCGGTCCACCATGGCCTGGCGCTCGGCCTGCAGCTGCTTGCGCAGCGTGGGCTTGTCGCGCGAGGGCTGGTCGAATCGGAAACGGCGTTCGGAGCTCATGGCCGGATTGTGGCCCGCGCGCCCGGCCCACGCCCAAGCTCGGGCACCTGCGCCGCTGCGACATCGCTCACGCTGTCACGGGCCCGCCCTACACTGCGCGCCACCATGGCCGCCGATGCCGCGTTTGCTGCCCACTGCCTCGAGCTGCTGGCCTCGCTGGGGCGGCCACAGGCACGGCGCATGTTTGGCGGCCACGGCCTGTTCATCGAGGCGCTGATGGTCGCGCTGATCATCGACCAGCGCCTGTACCTGAAGGCCGACGCCCTGAGCCAGGCGGCGTTCGCGGCCGCCGGCGGCCAGCCCTTCGGCTATGCCACCCGCACCGGCCGCCGCGTGCTCACCAGTTACTGGAGCGCGCCCGACGCGGCCATGGACTCGCCCGCGGCCATGCAGCCCTGGGCGCGGCTGGCCCTGGCCTCGGCGCTGCGCGCCGCGGCCAGCAAACCACCTCCCAGGGCGGCAAAGACCCGCGCCGCCGCGGCCCAGGCCACCGCCGCCGCGGCCGCACCCAGCGCCGCTGCCGCACCGGCGGCGCCGCGCCGCCGCGCCACGGGCACGCCCAGGCGCTGAGCGCCGGCGGCCACCGCATCGGCCTGCCAGCCCAGGCACGCGGCCACGGCCGGCTGCCACGAGTCGACCACCACGCGCACACCGCGGCCCAGCCACAGGCGCTGGCCGGCGGCCAGCACATGGTCGTCGCCGCCGCCGTCGCGGGTCAGCCACACCCGGCCCTCGTGCACCATCAGCCAGCCGGGCTGGGCCACCTCGAGGCGCCTGGCGCCGGCCAGGCGCAGGCTGCGCGGCACCCGGCCCAACGGCTGCAGGCTGCTGGACGATGCGGGGGATTGATGCGTGGACTTCATGATGATCTCCTGCGGTGAGAGGCCGGTGCCGGCCCGGTTGGGCATGGCGCTGTCGATGGCAAGATGATCGGCATGCGGCGCCGGCCAGTCCAATGCGATCGGCGCCCGGCTTTGATGCGAGAACGGAATGAATACTGACTCCCCCGCGCGCCCGGCACCCCGCCCACCCGGCCCGGCGGCGCGGCCGGCCCGCGCCGGCCGCTGGCGCTTGACAGCCTGCGCGCCTTCGAGGCCGTGGCGCGGCGGCTGTCGTTCAGCGCCGCGGCCGACGAGCTGTTTCTCACCCAGTCGGCCATCAGCCGCCAGATCAAGGGCCTGGAGCAGGAGCTGGGGGCCACGCTGTTCAACCGCGGCACGCGGCGGGTGGAACTCACCGCCGCCGGCGAGGCCCTGCGCCAGGCGGTGATGCCGGCGCTGGAGCGCATCGACCGCACGGTGCGGCAGATCCGCGTGGCGCAGGGGCGGCGGCATGTGAACCTGTCGACCTTTGCCTCGTTCGCCACGCTGTGGCTGCTGCCGCGCCTGCCCACCTTCCAGCAGCGCCACCCCGACATCGACATCCGCATCAGCGCCAGCGACAAGATGACCGAGCTCGACGACCCCGAGGTCGATCTGGTGCTGCGCTACGGCTTTGACGACGTGGCCAGCACGCCCGAGACCGAGCGCCTGTTCGGCGAGCGGCTCACGCCGGTGGCCAGCCCCTGGCTGCTGGCCCAGGCACGCAGCGGCCAGGCGCCGCCGCTGGCCGCCGCGGCCGATCTGGCCGGCCACGCGCTGCTGGAGGAGGACGACCACCGCCCCAGCGCCGTCTATCTGAGCTGGCGGCGCTGGCTGCGCGAGGCCGGTCAGCCGCTGCTCGAGCCGCGCCGCTGGATCTACCTGAACTACACCCACCAGCAGGTGCAGGGCGCGCTGGCCGGCCAGGGCATCGCGCTGGCGCGCATGGCCCTGGTGCATGACGCGCTGGCGCGCGGCGAGCTGGTCGAGCCCTTCGGCCCGGCCGGGCGGGTGGACAGCCCGGCCGCCTACTGGCTGCTGCCGCTGCCCGGCGCGCGGCTGCGGCCCGAGCTGCAGGCCTTCATCGCCTGGATCCGCGACGAGGCGGCGCTCACCCGCACGGCGCTGGCCAACCCCGGCGCGGCGTCCGATCCCTATGGCAGTCCGGGTGCGCGCAGCTTGCCGGCGGATGCGTCCGGCGCATCAAGCCCATGACGAAATCTCACCCCCGGGCGGCACCGGCCCGCCTAGCATGCACAGCCATCCCCCCACCCCCGGAGCCCCGCGATGAAGCTGTACATCGGCAACAAGAACTACTCGTCCTGGTCCATGCGCCCCTGGGTGCTGATGCGCGAGAAGGGCATCGCCTTCGACGAGGTGATGCTGCGCTTCGACAGCTTCAGCGCCGACTCGCGCTTCAAGAAGGCCATCACCGCCGTCTCGCCCGCCGGGCGCGTGCCGGCCCTGGTGGACGACGACGGCCTGCTGGTCTGGGACACCCTGGCCATTGCCGAATACCTGGCCGAGCGCTGTGCCGACAAGGCGCTGTGGCCGGCCGAACGCAGCGCGCGCGCCCGCGCCCGCAGCCTGTGCGCCGAGATGCACAGCGGCTTTGCCGCCCTGCGCGGCGCGTTTCCGATGAACATCGAGGCCCACCTGCCCGAGGTGGGCGCACAGCAGCTGGCCGACAAGCCGGCCGCGGCGGCCGACCTGGCGCGCATCGTCACGCTGTGGACCGAGGCGCTGGCCGCCAGCGGCGGGCCGTTCCTGTTTGGCGGCTACTCGGTGGCCGACGCCTACTTTGCGCCGGTGGTCTCGCGCATGCGCACCTATGCGCTGCCGCTGCCGCCGGTGGTGGCGGGCTATGCCGATCGCCTGTGGGCCACGGCCGGCGTGCAGGCCTGGGTGGCCGAGGCGCTGCTCGAGGCCGATTTCGTGCCCGAGGACGAGCCCTACCGCACACAGCGCTGACCGCGGCGCTGACGCCGGCGCCGAAGCCCGCGCCGGCGCAGCGGCGGCAGGCCCTGGGGTACAGTGAGTTTCACGCGCCGTGACCGGCCAGGCCGCACGCGCGCTTCCCCCAGCCGCCAGCCCGCCGCGATGACCTGCCTGCCCTTCCCGCGCCCCCGCCTGCGCGCGCCACTTGCCTTGCGCCGCGCCATGCTGCCGGCGCTGGCCGCCGCCCTGGCCCTGGCCCTGCCCGCCGCGGCCCAGACCACCCCCGACCCGACCGACGCCACCGTGCTGGAGGCCCGCGACGCCGCGCGCAAGGGCGAGCGCAAGGCCGACCGCAGCCGCCTGGCTGCGGCGCGCGCGGTGCTCAGCGCCGCCAACCACCCGCTGCTGTCCTGGGTGGAGTACTGGGACCTGGGCAGCCGCCTGGGCGAGGCCACGGTCGACGAGGTCGAGGCCTTCTACGCCCGCTGGCCCGGCAGCTATGTCGAAGACCGGCTGCGCAACGACTGGCTGCTCGAGCTGGGCCGCCGGCGCGACTTTGCCAACCTGGCACGCGACTTCCCGCGCTTTCGCATGAACGACGACCGCGAGGTCACGTGCTGGTGGCTGCTCACCGAGCACCTGGCCGGCCGCGACGTGCGCGACGCCGCCCGCAGCGCGTGGTTTGCCCAGCGCGAGGCCGACGACGGTTGCAACATGCTGGCCACCGCGATGGTCGATGCCAAGCGCTTTTCCGAGCACGATGTCTGGCTGAAGGCGCGTTACGCCGTGGAAGGCCAGCGCCCGGGCGCCGCCCGCGCCGCGGTGGGCCTGCTGGGCAATGCCCAGGCGCGCGAGGTGGCCGAGGCCCTGGACAACCCGGCGCGTTTTCTGCGCCGCAGCGCCAGCCCGCGCCGCCTGCCCCAAGAGCTGCGCCTGCTGGCGCTGATGCGCCTGGCCGCCACCGACCACGAGGCCGCCGCCCAGCTGCTGGGCGACGAGGGCCTGACACCCGCGCAGGCCGCCTGGGGCTGGAGCTACACCGCGCGCCAGGCGGCTTTCAAGCTGGCGCCCGAGGCGGTAGACCACGCCCAGCGCGCAGTGAACCTGCTCGACCGCCAGGTCAAGGGCGAGGCCGCCCGCCAGCCCGGCTGGACCGACGAGACCCTGGGCTGGAACGTGCGCGCCGCCCTGCGCAGCCGCCAGGACGCGCGCTGGCCGCTGATGCTGCGCCTGATCGACAGCATGAGCCCGGCCGGCCAGAAGGACCCCGCCTGGCAGTACTGGCGCGCCCGCGCCCTGGCCGCCACCGCCAGGGAAGGTGCCGAGGGCGAGGCCCAGCGCGCCGAAAGCCAGCGCCTGCTCGACGGCCTGAGCCCCGATCCGCACTTCTACGGCCAGTTGTCCGCCGAGGCGCTGGGCCGCCCGGCTGCGCTGCCGCCGCGCCCGGCGGCGATCACGCCGGCCGAGCGCGAGGCCGCGCGCAGCCACCCCGGCCTGCAGCGCGCGCTGCTGCTGGTCAACCTGGGCCTGCGCGACGAGGCCCGGCGCGAGTGGAACTTCTCGCTGCGCGGCATGGACGACCGCGCGCTCAACGCCGCCGCCCGCCTGGCCTGCGACGCCGCCGACTGGCAGCTGTGCATCAACACCGCCGAGCGCACCCGCAGCGAGGTCGACATCGCCCTGCGCTACCCCACGCCGTGGGCCGAGCAGATCCGCAGCGCCGCCGCCGCCACCGGGCTCGACGCGCCCTATGTGTTCGGCCTGATCCGGCAAGAAACCCGCTTCATGCCGCAGCTGAAGTCGCATGTCGGTGCCAGCGGCCTGATGCAGGTGATGCCGGCCACCGCGCGCTGGGTGGCCAAGAAGATCGGCATGGACTGGAGCCGGCCCGAGCTGATCACCGAGCCGCTCACCAACCTGAAGCTGGGCACCAGCTACCTGAAGCTGGTGCTCGATGACCTGGGAGGCTCGCAGGCCATGGCGGCCGCGGCCTACAACGCCGGCCCGGGCCGGCCGCGCCGCTGGCGCGAAGGCGGCACGCTCGACGCCGCCGCCTGGACCGAGAGCATCCCGTTCAACGAAACGCGCGACTATGTGAAGCGCGTGACCTCGGCCGCCGCCGTGTACGACAGCCTGCAGGGCGGCAAGCCGCCAGCGCTGCGCAGCCGCCTGGGCCAGACCATCGGCCCGCGCGAGTCCGGCGCCAACCCCGCCAACACCGAACTGCCCTGACCGGACACCCCACCGCATGACCCCGCGCCGCATCGTCATCACCGGAGGCTCGGGCTTCGTCGGCCGCGCGCTGTGCGAGCGCCTGGCCGAAGCCTGGCCCGGCTGCCGCCTGGTGGTGCCCACGCGCCACCTGCCCCATGCGCGTGCCGTGCAGTGCCTGCCCAATGTCGAGCTGCTGCGCTGCGATCTGAACCAGCCTGCCCAGCTGGCCGCCGCGCTGCAGGGTGCCGATGCCCTGGTGCACCTGGTGGCCGTGCTGCATGGCGATGCCGCGCGTTTTGACCGCGTGCACGTGGCGCTGCCACGCACCCTGGCCGCCGCGGTGCGCGCCGCCGGCGTGCGCCGCGTGGTGCATGTCAGCGCACTGGGCGTGGCGGCCGACGCGCCCTCGAACTACCTGCGCAGCAAGGCCGCCGGCGAGGCCGTGTGGCGCCAGGCCGAGCAGGTGGGCGACACCGATGTGCGCATCCTGCGGCCCAGCGTGATCTTCGGCGAGGACGACCGCTTCACCAACCTGTTTGCCGGCCTGCTGAAGCTGTTTCCGCTGCTGCCGCTGGCCGGCACCGGCGCGCGCTTCCAGCCGGTGTGGGTGGGCGATGTGGCCCAGGCCATCGTCGCGCTGGTCGGCCGCGACGACCTGGCCGGCGCCACGCTGGAGGCCGCCGGCCCCGAGGTGCTGAGCCTGGGCCAGATCATCGCGCGCGTGGGTGCCATGAGCGGCCACGCCCGCCCGCTGCTGCCGCTGCCTGAATGGGCCGGCATGCTGCAGGCCGCCGGCATGGCCCTGCTGCCCGGCGAGCCGCCGATGAGCCGCGACAACCTGCTGAGCATGCGTGTGCCCAATGTGGCCAGCGGCACGCTGCCGGGCCTGGCCGCGCTGGGCATCGCGCCACAGCCGCTGGCGCGCCTGGCCACGCACTTCGCGCCGGCCCGGCCGGCCTATCAAAAGTTCTGAGCGGCCAGGCCGGGGCGGGAGCGGGGGCAGTGAAGGTCTACATCGTGGGCGGCGCGGTGCGCGACGCGCTGCTGGGCCTGCCGGTGCAAGACCGCGACTGGGTGGTGGTGGGCAGCACGCCCGAGGCCATGCTGCGTGCCGGCTACAAGCCGGTGGGCGCCGACTTTCCGGTCTTTCTGCACCCCGAGACGGCCGAGGAATACGCGCTGGCCCGCACCGAGCGCAAGGCCGGCCGCGGCTACCACGGCTTTGCCTTCCACGCCGCGCCCGACGTCACGCTGGAAGACGACCTGGCGCGCCGCGACCTGACCATCAACGCCATCGCCCAGGACCCCGACACCGGCGCACTGACCGATCCCTACGGCGGCCAGGCCGATCTGGCGGCGCGCGTGCTGCGCCATGTGTCGCCGGCCTTTGTCGAAGACCCGGTGCGCCTGCTGCGCGTGGCGCGTTTTGCCGCGCGGTATGCCGATTTCACGCTGGCCCCCGAAACCCTGGCCCTGCTGCGCCAGATGGTGGCCGCGGGCGAAGTCGACCACCTGGTGCCCGAGCGCGTGTGGCAGGAGCTGTCGCGCGGGCTGATGGCCGCGCAGCCCGGCCGCATGATCGAGCTGCTGCGCAGCACCGGTGCGCTGGCCGTGCTGCTGCCCGAGCTGGACGCGCTGTGGGGCGTGCCGCAGCCGCCCACCCACCACCCCGAGGTGGACACCGGCGTGCACCAGCTGCTGGTGCTGGCCGCCGCCGCGGCGCTGCAGGCACCGCTCAGCGTGCGCTGGGCCTGCCTGATGCACGACCTGGGCAAGGCCACCACGCCGCGCAACGAATGGCCGCGCCACATCGGGCACGAGCAGCGCAGCGTGGGCCTGGCCCGCCAGGTGGCCGAGCGCTGGAAGCTGCCCGGCGATTGCCGCGAGCTGGCCGAGCTGGTGGCGCGCGAGCACGGCAACATCCACCGCAGCGCCGAGTTCGGGCCCGAGGCCGTGATGCGCCTGATCGACCGCTGCGACGGCCTGCGCCGGCCGCAGCGCTTTGCCGAAGCGCTGCTGGCCTGCGAATGCGATGCACGCGGCCGCACCGGCTTTGAAGACCGGCCCTACCCGCAGCGCGCGCGCCTGCAGGCCGCGCTGGATGCCGCGCTGGCCGCCGACGTGCAGTCCGCCAGTGCCGCCGCCGTGGCCGCCGGCCTGAAGGGCCCGCAGATCGGCGAGCGGGTGCGGGCGGTTCGGGTGGCGGCGGTGGCGCAGGCGCTGGCCGGCGCGCCGGCGCCTACACCAGCAAACCCACCAGCATCGCCAGCAGGCTGAACACCAGGCTGCTGGCAAAGGGCAGAAACAGCTCGCGGCCGCGCCAGCGCAGCGTGATGTCGCCCGGCAGGCGGCCCAGGCCGATCTTCTGCAGCCAGCCCTTCAGGCCGCTGAAGACCAGCGAGGCCAGCACGAAGACGATCAGCCAGCGCATCGGGTCAGCCCCCGCCGGCGGCGCACCGCCACCACCCGCCGAGCGGCTCGCCGGCCGGCATTCACAGCCGGTGCGTCCGGTCGCCCTGGGCAAAACCCAGCAGCGGCTGATCGGGCGGCAGGTCGAGCCCGCGCGTGAAGGCGATCACCTTGAACAGCTCGCCCATCTCGTGCTCGGTGATCAGCTTTTGCGCCATCGCGCGCTGGGCCACACTGGCCCCGGCCAGCAGATCGAGCAGGCCGCAGTTGATCAGAAAGCGGGCCTGCGAGGTGTAGCCGGCCACCTCGAGCCCGGCGTCCTGCCCGGCCAGCGCGATGCCGGTGAAGTCGACATGCGCGGTGATGTCCTTCAGGCCCACGTCGGCCAGCGGATCGGGGTCGCTGCGGTGCGCGCGGTGGCAGATCAGGGTGCCCATGTG
Source organism: Aquabacterium sp. OR-4 (assembly GCF_025290835.2). Lineage (NCBI taxonomy): Bacteria > Pseudomonadati > Pseudomonadota > Betaproteobacteria > Burkholderiales > Sphaerotilaceae > Pseudaquabacterium > Pseudaquabacterium prasiolae. The sequence continues at coordinate 1,716,026 of NZ_JAOCQD020000002.1, forward strand.
GCGCTGCGGCAGCCAGTACTCGGCCTCGGGAAAGCCGTAGTCGAGAAACAGCGCCAGGCCGCGCCGCAGCACGCCGGCCAGCGTGGCGATGAAGGCCCGCGCCTGCGGGTGGATCTCGGTGACGGTGCCGGGCACGAAGGCCGCCTCCACCGGCGGGCGCAGCGTGGTCGGCCGGTCGGCCCAGGCGAAGCCGGTACCGGTGCCGGTGCCGGTGCCGGCTTCGGTGCCGGGTGCAGCCTCGGCCACCACGCCGCGCTCGAACCAGGCCGCGCCATCAAAGTGCAGCAGCTGCACCGGCATGGCGTCGAGCACCTCGTTGCCGAGCACCACGCCGTCGATCGCCTCGGGCAAGGCATCCAGCCACTGCACCCGGGGCGCAAAGCGGGCCAGCCGCCCGGCCTGGCGCGCCCGCAGCGTGCCCGACAGGTCGACGATCTGGTAACACTGCACCGCGTCGCCCAGCGCGTCCAGCAACTGCTCGGCCAGCGCGCCCGAGCCAGCGCCGAACTCCAGCACCGTGTGCGTGCCGCTGGCCTGCAGGCCCTGGCGCACCTGGGCCGCCAGGGCGCGGCCGAAAAACGGGCTCAGCTCGGGCGCGGTGACGAAATCGCTGCCCGAACCCGGCATGGCGCCGAACTTGGCACTGGTGTTGGCGTAGTAGCCCAGGCCCGGCGCATACAGCGCCAGCGCCATGAAGCGGTCAAAGGGCAGCCAGCCACCGGCGGCCTGAATGGCCTTGTGGATCAGCGCCGAGAGTTCGTCCGTCACGCGCGCCGAAACCGGGCTCGATACACTGTCGGGTTCGCCTGGGCCACCGGCAGCGGTGGCGGGCGGGGTTGCCGGGGCCGTCATCCTGGCATTGTAGAAACCATGAGCACGCCCTCCTCGCCTTCCGCCTCTCGAAGCCAGCACCCGGTCAACCGCCCGGCGAGTCGCCAGGTGGTGCTGGTCACCGGCGCCGCACGCCGCATCGGCCGCCAGATTGCGCTCGAGCTGGCCGCCGCCGGCTGGGATCTGGCGCTGCACTGCCACCGCTCGTTCGCCGAGGCCGAGGCCACCGCCGCCGAGGTGGCCGCCCACGGCGTGCGCGCCGAGGTGTTCAGCGCCGACCTGGCCGACCCGCAGGCCTGCGAAACCCTGGTGCCCGCCGTGCTGCTGCGCCTGGGCCGGCTGGACGCGGTGGTGAACAACGCCTCGCTGTTCGAGTACGACGACCCCGCCAGCTTCAGCCCCGGCCTGCTCGATCGCGCGATGCGCGCCAACACCGCGCCGGCCGTGCTGCTGAGCCGCGCGCTGCACGAGCACCTGCTGCAGCGCCGCGCCGCGGGCGACGCCAGCGCCACCGGCTGCGTGGTGAACCTGCTCGACCAGAAGCTGGCCAACCCCAACCCCGACTACTTCAGCTACACACTCAGCAAGGCCGCCTTGCAGGCCGCCACGGTGATGCTGGCCCAGGCCTGCGCGCCGGTGCTGCGGGTGAACGCGGTGTCGCCCGGTGTCACGCTGCTGTCGGGGCCGATGACGCAGGCCGAATTTGCCGCCGCCCACCGCATGACGCCGCTGGCGCGCTCGTCCACCCCCGACGACGTTGCCCGCGCGGTGCGCTACCTGCTCGAAGCCCCGGCCACCACCGGCCACAACCTGCTGGTCGATGGTGGCCAGCACCTGTGGGGCCAGCCGCGCGACGTGCTGTTTCTCGCGCAACAACAACAAGCCGCATCCTCTTCCTGAAGGCCCGAACCCCATGCAAAGCCTGCTCAGCAACCCCAGCCTGATGGGCTGCCGGCGCCTCTTTCTGCGCGATTACGAGGTGTGGATCAACATCGGCGTGCACGACTTCGAAAAGAAGGGCGAGCAGCGCGTGGTGATCAATGTCGACCTGTACGTGCCGCTGGCCCAGAGCACGCCGCACAACGACCGCCTGGACGAGGTGGTGGACTACGACTTCATCCGCCGCACCATCGCCGCGCGCGTGTCGCAGGGCCACATCCACCTGCAGGAAACCCTGGCCGACGACGTGCTGCGCGCGATGCTGGCCCACCCCAAGGTGCGCGCCGCCCGCGTGGCCACCGAGAAGCCCGACGTGTACCCCGACTGCGACGCCGTGGGTTGCGAGGTGTTCGGCATGAAGGAGGCCGCGTGATGAACGACATGACCCAGCCCGACGCGCTGGCCGCCGCGGCCCACGACACCCAGAAGGCCAAGAAGCAGGCCTTCGAGATGAACAAGCTGAGCAAGCGCCTGCACCGCCAGGTGGGCGAGGCCGTCACCGACTTCAACATGATCGAGGACGGCGACAAGATCATGGTCTGCCTGTCGGGCGGCAAGGACAGCTACGCCCTGCTCGACATCCTGATGAACCTGCAGCAGCGCGCGCCGGTGAAGTTTGAGCTGGTGGCCGTCAACCTCGACCAGAAGCAGCCGGGCTTTCCGGCGCACATCCTGCCGGAGTACCTGGCCCGGGTGGGCGTGCCCTTCCACATCGAGAACCAGGACACCTACAGCATCGTCAAGAAGCACATCCCCGAGGGGCAGACGATGTGCAGCCTGTGCTCGCGGCTGCGCCGCGGCATCCTGTACCGGGTGGCCGGCGAGCTGGGAGCCACCAAGATCGCGCTGGGCCACCACCGCGACGACATGGTGGTCACGATGATGATGAACATGTTCTTCGGCGGCCGCCTGAAGGGCATGCCGCCCAAGCTGGTCAGCGACGACGGCCGCCACACCGTGATCCGCCCGCTGGCCTACGTGGCCGAGACCGATCTCGAGACCTGGGCCCGGCACCGCCAGTACCCGATCATTCCGTGCAGCCTGTGCGGCAGCCAGGAGAACCTGCAGCGCGTCACCATCAAGGCCCAGCTGCGCGAGTGGGAGAAGCAGTACCCCGGACGCAGCGACAACATGCTGCGCGCCATGGGCCACATCACCCCCTCGCACATGATGGACCGGAACCTTTACCCGTTCGCGTCGATCAAGCCCACAGGCACACCCGATCCGAGCGGCGACAAAGCCTTCGATCATGACGACGATCCGGCGGATGATGGCGCCGATTGCGCTACACCCAAGGCGCAGACCATCCGCTTCGTGCGCGACTGAGGGCCGCCGCCCATGCCGGGCGGCCGGTCGGCGCGGCGGCCACCCAAGGAGTTCACGATGCAACGACGACACCTGATCTCGGCCGCCACGCTGGCGCCCCTGGCCCTGCTGCTGGGCGGCTGCGCCACGCTGTCGCAGCTGGGCGTGGAGGTGAGCAGCTTTGGCGACTGGCCGGCCGCGCGCGATGCCGGCCACCGCGGCAGCTATGCCTTCGAGCGCCTGCCCTCGCAGCAGCAGGCGCCGCAGGCCGCGCTGCAGCAGCAGCTGGAAACCGCCGCGGCCGCCGCGCTGGCCCGCCTGGGCTTCACGCCCGTGGCGGCCGGTGGCCAGCCCGACCTGGTGGTGCAGCTCGGGGCCCGCGTGAGCCGCACCGACCGCTCGCCCTGGGACGACCCGCTGTGGTGGCACGGCGGCTTCGGCCCCTGGCGCGTGAACCCCTGGCGCGGCCCGTTCTGGGCCCCCTCGCCGCGCTTTGACAACCCGCGCTACGACCACGAGGTGGCCTTGCTGATCCGCGAACGCGGCACCGGCAAGCCGCTGTACGAGGCCCGCGCCAGCCACGAAGGCTGGCGCAGCGATGTCGCCGGCGTGCTGGCGCCCCTGTTTGCGGCGGCGCTGATGGACTTTCCGGCCACCGGGCCCAACCCGCGCACCGTGCGCGTGCCGCTGACACCGGGCTGAGGCACCGCCGTAGCGGCAGCAGGCGGGGCCGGCGCCGGCGAGTGGGCGCGCGAGCAGGCGGGCGAATGAGCCGGCGAGCGGGCGCTCAGCGCCGCGGTGCCGCCAGGCTGCGCAGGTCGTCTTCCCAGCGCTTCAGGCGCTCCACCGCGCGCTGGCGCTGCGCCGGGCTGGTGCCGGCATGCAGCTCGGCGGTCAGCGCGCAATTGCTCTCGGTCAGGCGGCGCTGGTAGTCGGCATAGGCTGGCCGCGGCGACACGATCACCTCCTCGGCCAGCCGGCGCAGGCCGGCCTGCACGGTGGCCGCGTCGGCCTGCTCGGCCTGCCACTGGCGCAGTGCCCGCACCAGGCCCTGGGCGCGGGTGCGGCGCTCGGCCAGCCAGCGTTCGGGGTCGAAGGGCGAGGCCGCCAGGCCCGCATCCAGGCGCTGGCGCTGGGCCTCGTCCAGCGGGCCGTAGTAGGGCTCGAAGCGCTCGAGCGCGCGCTCCAGCCCCTGGCGGCGGCGCTCGGCCGGCGGCGGCCGCACGAACTCGCGGGTGGCGTCGTCCAGGGTTTCGGCCTGGTGGCGCTCGAGCTGGTTGATCTGGGCCGGCGTGAGCGTGCGCACCACCTCGGCGGCGGCCGGCAGCGCCTGCTCCAGCGCCACCCGGGCGCGCTGCTGCCAGCCGGCCAGCTGGGCGCACACCTGGGCCCCGCTCACCGGCCCGGCGGCCATCTTCTGCAGCCGCTGCAGCTCGTCGGCATAGGCCGGCAGCTGGGTGGCGCGGTGCCAGTCGAACCAGGCCTGCAGCGCGGCCTGCACCCGGGGGCGCTGCTCGGCGGTGAAGTCGATCTGCCGGTCCAGCCACCACCAGGCCAGCGTGGGCCCCTGGTTGTAGCCCAGCTGCACGGTGCTGCAGGACGTGAGCAGCGTCATGCACGCGGCCACCAGCGCCCACTGCAGCGCGCCGATAATCCGCGGCTTCACATTCCAAGGCAGACGGTACTTCATGGCACTCGATATCGTGATCATGGCGGCGGGCAAAGGCACCCGCATGAAATCCCGCCTGCCCAAGGTGCTGCACAGGCTGGCCGGCCGTGCGCTGCTGGCGCATGTGCTCGACAGCACGCAATCGCTGGCCGCCGAGCGCACGCTGGTGATCACCGGCCACGGCGCCGACGAGGTCGAGTCTGCCATTGCCGCGCGCGGCGTGCTGCCGGTGCGCCAGATGCCGCAGCTGGGCACCGGCCATGCCATCCAGCAGGTGGTGCCGCACCTGGGTGACGACGGCACCACGCTGATCCTCAACGGCGACGTGCCGCTGATCGCGCCCGAGACCGCGCGCGCGCTGGCCGAGGCCTGCGGCGGTGAGCGCCTGGCGCTGCTGACCATCGAGCTGCCCGACGCCACCGGCTATGGCCGCATCCTGCGCTCGGGCGATGCCGGCGGCGGCCGCGTGCTGGGCATCGTGGAGCACAAGGACGCCACGCCGCGCCAGCGCGAGATCCGCGAGGTCTACACCGGCATGATGGCCGCCCCCACCCGGCTGCTCAAGCAGTGGGTGATGGCGCTGCGCAACGACAACGCGCAAAAGGAGTTCTACCTGACCGACATCGTGGCCATGGCCGTGGCCGATGGCGTGCCGGTGGTGGCCAGCCACGCCCGCGACGAGACCGAGGTGCTGGGCGTCAACAGCCCGCTGCAGCTGGCCGACCTGGAGCGCCGCTTCCAGAAGCGCCAGGCCGAGGCGCTGCTGGACGCCGGCCTGCGCCTGGCCGACCCGGCGCGTTTCGATCTGCGCGGCAGCCTCGCCCATGGCCAGGATTGCGAGATCGACGTCGGCTGCGTGCTCGAGGGCCAGGTGCGGCTGGGCGACGACGTGAGGATCGGCGCGCACTGCGTGATCCGCGACGCCGAGATCGCCAGCGGCGCGGTGATCCACCCGTTCACCCACATCGAGGGCGCCAAGGTGGGTGCCGGCGCGCTGGTGGGCCCTTATGCGCGGCTGCGCCCCGGCGCCGAGCTGGCCGAGGAGGTGCACATCGGCAACTTCGTCGAGGTGAAGAACAGCACGCTGGCCCGCGGCGCCAAGGCCAACCACCTGGCCTACCTGGGCGACGCCACGGTGGGCGAGCGCGTGAACTACGGCGCCGGCAGCATCACCGCCAACTACGACGGCGCCAACAAGCACCGCACCGTGATCGGCGCCGATGTGCACGTGGGCAGCAACTGCGTCTTGATCGCCCCGGTGACCCTGGGCGCCGGCGGCACCATCGGCGGCGGCAGCACGGTGAGCAAGGACACGCCGGCCGGCCAGCTGACCGTGGCGCGCGCCAAGCAGCTCTCGCTGGCGGGCTGGACGCGGCCGGTGAAGGCGCCGAAAACGCCCAAGTAAGCGCTCAGGCCGGCGCTCAGACTGGCGCACGGGCCAACGATCAGGTCAGGGCCCTGGGCCCAGGCAAGCGCCGCAGCGCGCGGCGGTCAGCGCCAGCCCGGCCGCCAGGCACTGGCGCGGCAGGCCTCAGCGCCGCTGCGTGGCCAGCCAGGCGGTGGCCTCGGCCGGTGTCATCGGCGGCGCCACCCACGGGCCCTGCGCCTGCTGGCAGCCGGCCTCGAGCAGGGCCTGCCACTGCGCCCCATCGGCCACGCCGGGCGCGCACAGCGGCAGGCCCAGGCCGCGCGCCAGCGCCGCCGCCGCGCCCAGCACCGCGCCAGCGGCGGCATCAGCGGCCGGGGCCGCCGCCAGCTCGGCGTCCAGCAACAGGCCGGCCACGGCGCCGGCGGGCAGCTGCCGCAGCAGGCCCAGCGGCAGCGCGCCACGCCCCACCTCGGCCAGCCAGACGCTGACCCCCAGCGCGCGCAGGCGCTGCAGCAGCTCGGCCGCCGGGCGGGCATCGTCGACACACAGCGCGGCATCGAGCTCCAGCGCCAGGCCCGGCCCCGCGCGAGGCGGCAGCGCGGCCAGCGCGCGGGCCACGCTGTCGGCCAGGCCGGCGGCACGCGACACCAGGCCCGCCAGGTTCAGCGACAGCGGCACCGCCAGCGCCAGCTCGGCCCAGCCGGCCTGCAGGCGCAGGGCCTCGGCCAGCGCCCAGTCGAGCAGCGGCTGCAGCAGGCCGCTCTGCGCGGCGGCCGGGGCGAAGGCGGCCGCGCCCAGGCTGCCACGCTCGGGGTGGTGCCAGTGCAGCTCGGCCTGCAGGCCCAGCAGCCGGCCATCGGCCAGCGCGCGGCGCGGCTGCAGCCGCCAGCCGAACTCGCCCTGGCGCAGGCCCTGGGCAATGCGCGCCTCGAGCTGCAGCCCGGCCTCGATGGCCGCCGCCATGGCCGGCTCGAACAAGGTGACCACCGCGCGGCCGGCGGCCTTGCCGGCATACAGGGCCGCGTCGGCATGGCGCAGCAGCGCATCGGCGCTGTCGCCATCGGCCGGGTGCAGCGCCACGCCGATGGTGGGCGTCACGGCCATCGGGCGGCCGCCCCAGTTCACCGGCTCGGCAATGGCCGCGTGCACGCGCAGCGCCGCCGCACGCGCCGCCGCGGCGCCGGCCAGGCCGGGCAGCAGGATCACGAACTCGTCGCCACCAAAGCGCCCGGCCTCGGCCCCCGGCGCCACGGCCGCCAGCACGGCGCGCAGGCGTTCGGCCACGGTGCGCAGCAGCGCATCACCGGCCAGATGGCCCAGCGCGTCGTTGATGCGCTTGAAATGGTCGAGGTCGACAAACAGCAGCGCCAGCACCATGCCGGGTGCGGCCGGCTGCTCGATGGCCGCCTGCAGCGCCGCCATGAAGGCCGCGCGGTTGCGCAGGCCGGTGAGCGAGTCGTGCTCGGCCAGGTGCTGCATGCGCACGCGGGCAGCCTGGCGGTCGCGGATGTCGCGCACCACCACCATGCGCAGCGGCTGGCCGTCGTGCTGGATGGCGCGGGCGATGATCTCCACCGGCAGCGTGCTGCCGTCGGCATGCAGGCAGGCGGCCTCGTAGGGCAGCTCGCTCAGGCGTGCCATGCCCTCGCGCACCCGCGCGGCATGCGCCGGGGCGATGAAATCCATCACCCGCTGGCCGATCAGCGTCTCGCGCGCGCGCCCCAGCAGCGCGGCCATCGGCTCGTTGAGGTCGGTCACCACGCCGTCGCGGTGAAAGGCGATGCCTTCCAGGCTGGCGCCCAGAAACTTGCGCAGCCGCTCCTCGCTCTCGCGCAGCGCACGCTCGATGTCGACAAAGCGCGTGACATCGCTGACCAGCACCAGCGCGCCCTGCACCTGGCCGGCCCGCGCCTGGCCGGGCGCGCCGATGTGCGGGATCAGGTGGACCTCCACCCAGCGCCGCGGCCCGCCGCCGACCGGCTCGACGCAGCGGGTGTAGGTGACCGTGCGGCGATGCGCCAGCATGCGCTGCACCTCGGCCTGCGCCAGGCCCAGGCCGGCATCGCCCACCACCTGGCCCAGGCTGCGGCCGACGATGCTGCGGGTGTCCAGGCCGTAGAAGGCGGCATAGGCCTGGTTGGCATAGCGACACAGGCTCTGGCGGCCACCGAAGTACGCCACCATCACCGGCAGCAGATCGCCCAGCTGGCGTTGCGTGCGGTGCTGCGCCTGCTCGTCGGCCAGCGCCTGCCACAGCGCCGGCAGCGTGGCCACCACGCCCAGGTGGCAGCCGGCCTCGGGCTGCCAGGCCAGCTGCAGGCTCAGCGTGCCGTCGGCAGCCTGCGGGCTGGCAGCGGCCGCCGCCCCTGCCGCCAGCGGCAGCCGCAGCAGCGTGCTGCAGCCCGGGCGCAGCGCCTGCTGCAAGGGCCGCAGCGCGGCGGGCGCCAGCGCGGCCCACCAGCCTTCTTGCAGCAGGGCCTCGCGCGGGTGGCCCAGGCATTCGGCCAGCGCTGCATTGAGCGCCAGCGCACGGCCCTGGGCATCGAGCGCCAGCGCGGGCAGCGGGCTGTCGGGCCAGCCCAGATCGGGCGCCGGCACCGGCAGCGCGCGCGCTGGCGGCTCGCGGCCCTGCATGGGCACGGTGTCACGCTGCAATCTCGGCCTCCCCCGCCGCGGCCGTCAGGGCCGGGTCGGCGCGCATGATATCGACCGCCTGCGCCCGGCAACACCCTCTGTCGCGGGCCTGCCACCCGGGATTTTTCGGGTGGTCAGTCAGCGGTCTGCAGACAGCTGGCGGCCAGGCACAGATCGTCCCAGGCGCGCGCCTTGTCGGCCGGCTGGCGCAGCAGATAGGCCGGGTGGTAAGTCACCACCAGGGGCCGGCCCTGCCACTGGTGCACGCTGCCGCGCAGGCGCCCGATCGGCGCGTCGCTGCCCAGCAGCGACTGCACCGCAAACCGGCCCATGGCCAGGATCACGCGCGGCTGCACCAGGGCCACCTGCCGCTCGAGATAGCCCTGGCACTGCGCCAGTTCGTCGGGCTGCGGATTGCGGTTGTGCGGCGGGCGGCACTTGAGCGTATTGGCGATGAACACCTGACGCGCCGGATCGGCCGCGCCGCGGCCGAGGCCCAGCGCGGCCAGCATGCGGTCGAGCAGCTGGCCGGCGGCGCCGACGAAGGGCTCGCCCTCGCGGTCTTCCTGCTCGCCGGGGGCCTCGCCCACGACCATCAGGTGCGCCTGCTCGTGGCCCACGCCGAACACCGTGTTGCGCCGGCTGCCGGCCAGGCTGCAGGCCTGGCAGCCGGCCACCGCGGCGCGCAGGGCCGGCCAATCCATGCCGGCGATGGCGCCCGCGGGCTGTGGCGCGGCAGGCTGGCGTGGCGGCGCCGCCGCGAGAGGCCGCGCGGGCGCCAGCGGGCGCGGGGCACCATCCGATGCCGGTGCCGATGCCGCTGGAATGGCCGGTGCCACGGCAGGCGCCGCGGCAGGCGAACCCGCCAAGGCAACGGCCGCCGCCGCAGCCGGCGTGTCGGCCAGCACCGCGCTGGCCGCCGCAGGCGCGGCCGCCGCGGCATCGGCCTCGGTGGGCGGCAGCCACAGGCGCAGGCCCAGGCTGCGCAGCATGGCCTGCTGGCGTTCATCCCAGCGCATGGTCACCTCCGTGCTGGGCCCAGGGTCCGGTCGGCGGCAGACCGGTGGCCGCGTGCTGCGGCAGGCCCAGGCGCATCACCAGCGCGTCTTCGCGCCCGCGCTCGGCCGGGTAATAGCCTCGGCGCAGGCCGACCTCGGCAAAGCCGCAGGCCGCGTACAGCGCGCGGGCCGGCGCATTGCTTTGCCGCACCTCCAGCCACAAGGCCTCGTCGGCGCGGGCGCGGCATTGCGCCAGCAGGCGCGCCAGCAGCGCGCGGGCATGGCCGCGCCGCTGCCAGGCCGGGGCCACGGTGATGTTCAGCAGATGGGTTTCGCCGACACCACGCATGGCCACCATGTAGCCGATCAGCTGCCCGGGCGGCGCCAGGCGCAGCTCGGTGTCGTAGCCGGCGGCCAGCGAGTCGATGAAGTTGCCGCGTGTCCAGGGGTGGCTGTAGGCGCCCGCCTCCACCGCCATCACCGGGTCGAGGTCGGTCACCTGCATGGCGCGGTGCACGGCCTGCACCTCGCCCTGGGCGCGCTGCGGGCCGGCCATCACGGCGCCCCGGCGGCGGCGGCGCGCTGGCGCAGGCGCTCGTCGGTGGTCAATGCCACCTTGTCGCGCAGGTACAGCGGCAAGGCCTGGTCGGCGTTGATCTGGGCGCCACGCGCCCAGGCCGCGCCGGCCAGGCGCAGCAGCGCACCGGCCCGGCCGCCAGCCCCCTGTGCGGCCGGCTGAGCCTGCGCGGGATGCTCGGCCGGCTCGATGCAGCGCACACCCTGCACCGGCAGGCGTGCACCGAACAGCCGCGGCGCGTTGCCGGCCACGCGCTGCGGCTGGGCCCGGGCCCAGCGCTCGGCCAGCGCGGCCTGGGTGTACAGCGCCGGGGCCTGCCGGGTGTGCCAGCCCTCGGCGGCGTCGAAGTGGTACTCGGCGGCGTAGACCTCGTCCATGCGCGCATCCACCGCCACCCACCAGGCGCCGGTGCCGTCATCGGGCTGGCCTGCGCTGGCCTGCTCGGCGCGCGCCGACTCGGCCACGATCAGCAGGCTGTCGACCGGCAGCAGCGGCCGGTCGGCGCCGAAGCCCAGGCCCTGGGCCACCGCGCAGGCGGTGCGCAGGCCGGTGAAGGCACCGGGGCCGACGCCGAAGGCGATCGCGTCGAGCCCGGCCAGCGAGGTGCCGGCCTGGCGCAGCAGATCCATCACCACCGGCACCAGCCGCGCCGAGGCCTGGGCGCCGCCAGCCTCATGCTGCAGCCAGCGGCCTTGCGGCGTGCACAGGCCGACGGCCAGGCATTCGGTGGCCGTGTCCAGCGCCAGCAGGCATGCCGCGGCCGCGCCGGGCGCACGGGCTGGCGGGCGGACTGGCAGGCTGGCGGGCGGGCGTTCGGTCATGGCGGCGCGGCAGTGTAGCCGCGGGGCGGCGGGCGCCGCAGCCGGGCGCCCGGGCGCTGCCGCGGGGCGGCGCGGGCGCCGCTCAGAACGGGTTGTTGAGCGCGCGCGACTGCGCCTGGCTGCCGATCAGGCTGTGCGCCTGCGGGCCCAGGTGGATGCTGTCGGCCCACAGGTGGCTGGTGCTCGAGGCGCCGCTGACCAGCGTGCTGAGCGTGCACTGGGTGGCCACGGTGACCTGGGCGGCATCGCAGGCCGCCACGTCGGGCGAGGCCGGCGAGGCCAGGTAGCCGGAGGGCAGCTTGTAGACCGCGGCCACCACGTCATCGACCAGCACCAGGCCGTAGTTGCGGCCGTCGTAGGCGGTGGCGTCGATGTTGGTGCGCAACTCGGCGTTGAAGTCGTAGGTCAGCTGCGACAGCAGGGCCTTGGCATTCGGGCGCGAAAGCTGCTCGCTCACGGCATAGGGCGACAGGCCCAGGTCGGGCATCGTGAAGATCAGCGCGCGCGCGCCGGTCTTGAGGATGTCGTTGTTGACGCGCTCGGCCGCGGCCTTGCCGCGGCGCTTGGCCTCGGCGCGCGCACCGGCCTCGCCCATCAGGCCGCCCTTGACCTGGGCATACACCGCCAGCACGTCGTGCACGCCGATCATCATGGTGACCATGTCGCGCCGGCTCAGGCCGCCGCTGACTTCGGCCACCTGCTGGCGCAGGCCGGCCGCGGGGTCTTCCACGGTGGCGTTTTCCTTGGCCAGGATGAAGGCCTTGACCGTGGCATCGGTCGGATTGCATTCCTTGAACACGAAGCCGTACAGGCTGGCCACCGACTGCGCAAAGGTCGGCAGCGACAGGCACTTGCCGGTGCTGGTGGAACTGCGGTCGTTGATCGAGTACTTGTGGCCGTCGTGCTTGCCGCCGGTATCGGTGGCGTCGGCGATCATGCTGCTCTCGTCACCCAGCACCACCAGGCGGTCGGGCTTGAACGACTCCACCTGCGAGGTGCCGCCACCGCAGCCAGCCACCAGGGCCGCGGCCACGGCCAGCGCACCGGCGCCCCGCACACGGGTCAGCCAGTGCGGCAGGCGGCGGGTCAAATCACGCGAGAGACTCATCGACATTCCAGTTCAGCTTCATCAGGCAACGGCGCCAGGCTGGCGGCCGTCATGGCCTGGGTCGGCAGCGGCGCGCCGCAGGCGGTCGCGCACGCCTTCCCAGGCCGGCAGATCGGGCGGTTGCTCGATCCAGATCTCGCGCACCGCAGGCACATCCAGCGCCCGCAGCACCGCAAACAGTTCATGGGCCACGGCGGCCGGGTCGGCGGGCATCGGCCGCCAAAGTCCGGACGCAGCCATGGCCTGGGGCCCGGCCACAGGCTGGCGGGAATATACCGCCACGCCCTCGGGCGCCTGCGGGCCGCAGGTGTCGGCCGTGCAAAGCGCGGCGGCCAGCGCCCGGCTCAGTGCCTCGGGCGCAAACAGCCGCACCCGCGCCGCCGGCGCGTAGTGCGAGGCCAGCGTGCCCGAGGCCCGCGGTGCGTCGGCATCGGGGGCCTGCAGCGGCTGGCCCAGCGCGGCCTCGAGGGCCTCGCGCGGCAGCGCGCCGGGGCGCAGCAGCACCGGGTGGCCGCGGCTCACATCGACGATGGCCGATTCGATGCCGACATCGCAATCGCCACCGTCCAGCACCAGCAGCTCGGGCCCGAACTCGCTGGCCACATGCGCCGCGCAGGTCGGGCTGACCCGGCCGAACCGGTTGGCGCTGGGCGCCGAGACGCCGGGCACGCCGCGCGCCGCGGCGGCCCGCAGCAGCGCCTGGGCCACCGGGTGCGAGGGGCAGCGCAGGCCGATGCTGGCCTGCCCGCCCGCCGAGGCCGCGGCCACGCCGTCGCGGCGCGGCACGATCACGGTCACCGGCCCGGGCCAGAAGGCCGCCATCAGGCGCCGGGCCGCGGGCGGCAGCGCATCGGCAGCGAAAAACGCCGCGGCGGCGGCGTCGGCCACGTGCACGATCAGCGGATGGTCGGCCGGCCGGCCCTTGGCGGCAAAGATGCGCGCCACGGCGGCATCGTCGTCGGCGCGTGCGCCCAGGCCGTACACCGTCTCGGTGGGCAGGCCCACCAGCGCCCCGGCGGCCAGGCGCTCGGCGGCGGCGGCCAGGGCCGCGGGATCGTCGCCGCGCAGGATGCTCATCGCCGGAGGTTTGATGGAGACGTGGCGCGGCGCCGCGCGCTCAGAACGCCGGCAGGCCCAGCAGCGCCGCGGCCTGCGAGGCCACCGTGCGGGCCATGGCGGCGGTGTCGGCCGTGACGGTGAGGTGGCCCATCTTGCGGCCCGGGCGGGCGCTGGCCTTGCCGTACAGGTGCAGGTGCACGCCGGGCAGTGCCAGCACCTGGGCCCACGGCGGTGTGGCTTCGGCCGCATCGGCGCCCTGCGGAAACCACAGGTCGCCCAGCAGGTTGAGCATCACCGCCGGCGAATGCTGGCGCGGCGCCACCAGCGGCAGGCCGGTGAGCGTGCGCACCTGCAGCTCGAACTGGCTCACGTCGCTGCCGTCCACCGACCAATGGCCCGAGTTGTGCGGACGCGGCGCCATCTCGTTGGCCACCAGCGAGACCCAGGTGCCGTCGGGGCCTGGCAGCGGGTCTTTCAGCACGAAGAACTCGACGCACAGCACGCCCACATAGCCCAGCGCCCGGGCCAGCGCGGCGGCGCAGTCGCTGGCCTGCTGCTGCAGCGCCGGCGCGACATCGGGTGCCGGCACCTGGGTCACGGCCAGGATGCCGTCGCGGTGCAGGTTCTGCTGCACCGGCAGCTGCACCACGTCGTCAAAGGCATTGCGCGCCACCACCACGCTGAGCTCCAGTGCCAGCGGCAGCATGGCCTCGAGCACGCAGGGCACCTGCCGCAGCTGGGCCCAGGCGGCGGCCAGCGCGGCGCGGTCGGCCACGCGCACCTGGCCCTTGCCGTCGTAGCCCAGGCGGGCGGTCTTCAGGATGCCGGGCAGCAGGCTGTCGGGCACGGCGGCCAGTTCGGCCTCGGTCTCGATGCGGGCATGCGGCGCGCACGGCACGCCGGCGCGGCGGAACAGCGCCTTTTCTTCGGCGCGGTCCTGGCAGATGGCCACGGCCTCGGCCGCCGGCGCCACCGGCCGGTGCGCACCCAGCGTCACCAGCGCGGCGGCGGGCACGTTCTCGAACTCGGTGGTGATCGCGGCGCTGCGCTGCATCAGCTGCGCCAGGCCCTGCTCGTCGAGGTAGCCGGTGTCGATGTGGTAGTGGGCCACCAGGCCGGCCGGCGAGGCCGGATCGGCATCGAGCACGGCGGTGAAATAGCCCATCGCCTGCGCCGCCTGCACGAACATGCGGCCCAGCTGGCCGCCGCCCATCACGCCCAGCGTGGCGCCCGGAAGAATCGTCTTGCCGCTCATTTGAGTTCTGCCGTCATGGCCTGGGCAGCGGCCGTCTGCGCCGCGCGGAAGGCCTCGAGCCGGCCGCGCAGCGCGGCATCGCCGGTGGCCAGCATGGCCACCGCAAACAGGGCCGCGTTCGCCGCGCCCGCCGCGCCGATGGCGAAGGTGGCCACCGGAATGCCCTTGGGCATCTGCACGATGGAGTGCAGCGAATCCACCCCCGACAGCGCCCGGCTCTGCACCGGCACGCCCAGCACCGGCACGGTGGTCTTGGCCGCCAGCATGCCCGGCAAGTGGGCCGCGCCACCGGCGCCGGCGATGATGGCGCGCAGCCCGCGACCGGCAGCGGCCTCGGCGTAGGCAAACATCTCGTCGGGCATGCGGTGGGCCGAGACCACGCGGCATTCATGCGGCACGCCGAAGTCGGCGAGAATCCGGGCCGCCTCGCGCATCGTCTCCCAGTCGCTGGACGATCCCATCAGCACGCCGATCACGGCGCTGGGGTTGTGGTGCTCAACTGACAAGGGGTTCTCCGCAAGCGACGGCAAAACATTGAATTGTAGGCGGCCGCCCGCATCTGCCCGTGCCACGCGACTGTCAAAACCCCTGCAGGCCCAGCCCACCATGAGCGACATCACGATCCAGAATTTCGAAACCGAGCTGATCCAGGCCTCGATGCAGCAGCCGGTGCTGCTCGACATCTGGGCGCCCTGGTGCCAGCCCTGCCGCACGCTGGGGCCCATCCTCGAGAAGCTGGAAACCGCCTACGAGGGCCGCTTCACGCTGGCCAAGCTCAACAGCGACGACCAGCCCGAGATCGCCAGCCAGCTGAGCCAGGCCTTCGGCGTGCGCTCGATCCCGTTTTGCGTGCTGTTTGCCAATGGCCAGCCGGTGGACGGCTTTGTAGGCGCGCTGCCCGAGGCGCAGATCCGCGAGTTTCTCGACCGCCATGTGCCCAGCGCCGACGAGGTCGAGGCCGAGGTCGAGACCGCCGAGGCCGAAGCCCTGGAGGCCGAGGGCGACCTGCCGGCCGCGCTGGCCAAGCTGCAGCAGGCCGTGGCGGCGGACCCGGCCAACGACAGCGCGCGCTTCGACTACGTGAAGCTGCTGATCGAGACAGGCGATCTGGTGCTGGCGCGCCAGGCCTTCGAGCCGGTGGTCTCGAAGCTGCAGTTCGAGCCGCGCCTGGCCGCCCTGGGCCTGTGGCTGAGCGCCTGCGAGAAGGCGCCCGTGGCGCGCAGCCCGCAGGCCCTGGCCGCGGCCATCGAGGCCAACCGCCGCGACTTCGACGCCCGCTACGAGCTGGCCCAGCTGCTGATGGCGGTGGGCCGCTTCACCGACGCGATGGACGCGCTGCTCGAGATCATCATGCGCGACAAGGCCTGGCACGACGAGCTGGCGCGCAAGACCTATGTGGCCATCCTCGAGCTGATGACCAAGCCGGTGCCCAAGGCCGCGCCGGGGCAGGACGCCGCCAAGGCCAAGGGCACGCTCGAGCTCACCGGCAAGGCGGCGGTGACGCCGTCCGACCCGGTGATCGACCAGTACCGTCGCAAGCTCAGCATGGCGCTGTTCTGAACGCCATGCGCCCGTGCGCCCGGCCGGGTGCCGGGCGCCGCCGCAGCGCCCCTCGCATCGGGCGTCACCGCGCGCACCTAAAATGGGCGGTTTGCCCGCATCCCAAGGCGTTGCCTCCAGGCAGCGCACGACCTGACCTTCAGTAGGAACCTCTCACATGTTCATTTCCAACGCATTCGCCCAGACCGCCCCGGCCGCCGGTGTTGGTGACGGCGGCACCATGCAGCTGGTCATCATGGTCGGCATGTTCGCCGTGCTGTACTTCGTGATGATCCGCCCGCAGATGAAGCGCCAGAAGGAGCACCGCGCCATGATCGAGGCGCTGGCCAAGGGCGACGAGGTGGTCACCTCGGGCGGTCTGGTGGGCCGCGTGACCAAGCTCGACGACAACCACCTGCGCCTTGAAGTCGCCAGCGGCGTCGAGCTGCAGCTGCAGCGCAGCGCCGTGGTGCAGGTGCTGCCCAAGGGCACCTACGGCAAGTAAGCCCCAGCGGCTTGTGAGGCACGGCCGCCGGTGCCCCCCGCACCACGGCCGCCAGATGCACCCCGCCCGCGGGGTGAACCGCCCGGCGCCGCAGCCACCTGCCCAGCAGGGCCTGCCACCGGGTCGAGGATCGCGACGATGAACCGTTACCCCTGGTGGAAATACGCCCTGCTGGCCCTGACGCTGGTGATCGGGCTGGTCTACACGCTGCCCAACTTCTTCGGCGAGGCGCCGGCCGTGCAGGTGTCTTCGGCCAAGGCCACGCTGAAGGTCGAGGCGGCGCTGGTGCCGCGCATCGAGCAGGCGATCAAGACCGCCGGGCTGACGGCCGACTTCGTGCAGCTGGAAGGCACCTCGGTCAAGGCGCGCTTTGGCAGCACCGACGACCAGATCAAGGCCAAGGACGCGATCGCCAAGGCGCTGAACCCCGATGCCGCCGACCCCGGCTACATCGTCGCGCTCAACCTGCTGAGCCGCACGCCCACCTGGCTGAGCCGCCTGCACGCGATGCCCATGTTCCTGGGCCTTGACCTGCGCGGCGGCGTGCACTTCCTGATGCAGGTGGACATGAAGGCCGCGCTGCTGAAGAAGGCCGACAGCGTGGTGGGCGACGCCCGCACGCTGCTGCGCGACAAGAACGTGCGCCATGCCGGCATCGCCCGCGACGGCCAGACGGTGACGGTGCGCCTGCGCGACGCGGCCACCGCCCAGCAGGCGGCCAATGTGCTGTCCGACCAGCTGCCCGACTGGCAGTGGACGCCGGCCCCCGACGGCAGCGACGTCAAGCTCACCGGCGCGCTCAAGCCCCCGGCCGCCAAGGCGGTGCAGGACGCGGCCATCAAGCAGAACATCACCACGCTGCACAACCGCATCAACGAGCTGGGCACCAACGAGCCGGTGATCCAGCAGCAGGGCGCCGACCGCGTGGTGGTGCAGCTGCCCGGCGTGCAGGACACGGCCCGCGCCAAGGACATCATCGGCCGCACCGCCACGCTGGAGGTGCGCATGGTCAACAGCAGCACCGAGGCGCTGGATGCGCTGCGCGGCGCCGGCCCGGTGCCCTTTGGCAGCGAGCGCTACCTCGAGCGTGACGGCACGCCGATCATCGTCTTCCGCCAGGTCGTGCTGACCGGCGAGAACCTCACCGACGCCCAGTCGGGCTTCGACTCGGGCACCAGCGGCGAGCCGGCCGTGCACCTGACGCTCGATGCCAAGGGCGCGCGCATCTTCCGCGATGTCACGCGCGACAACATCGGCAAGCGCATGGCCATCCTGCTGTTCGAGAAGGGCAAGGGCGAGGTCGTCACCGCGCCGGTGATCCGCAGCGAGATCGGCGGCGGCCGCGTGCAGATCTCGGGCCGCATGACCACCCAGGAAGCCAGCGACACCGCGCTGCTGCTGCGCGCCGGCTCGCTGGCCGCGCCGATGGAGATCATCGAAGAGCGCACCATCGGCCCGACGCTGGGCGCCGAGAACATCCAGATGGGCTTTGCCAGCGTGGCCTACGGCTTCGCCGCCATCGCGGTGTTCATGTGCGGCTACTACCTGCTGTTCGGCGTGATCAGCACGCTGGCGCTCGGCTTCAACCTGCTGCTGCTGGTGGCCGTGCTGTCGATGCTGCAGGCCACGCTCACGCTGCCGGGCATCGCCGCCATCGCCCTGACGCTGGGCATGGCCATCGACGCCAACGTGCTGATCAACGAGCGCGTGCGCGAGGAGCTGCGCAACGGCGCCTCGCCCCAGGCGGCCATCCATGCCGGCTACGAACGCGCGTTCGCCACCATCCTCGACAGCAACATCACCACGCTGATCGCCGGCCTGGCGCTGCTGGCCTTCGGTTCGGGCTTCGTGCGCGGCTTTGCCGTGGTGCACTGCCTGGGCATCCTGACCAGCATGTTCTCGGCAGTGATGTTCTCGCGCGGCCTGGTCAACCTCTGGTACGGCCGCCAGAAGAAGCTCAAGAGCGTGTCGATCGGCCAGGTGTGGCGCCCGGCCGCGGTGGCCGGCTCCGCCTTGACGCCCGACAACACCGACGCCGACCCGGCCCCCAAGGCCTGAGCGCGACAGGAGCACGACCATGGAATTTTTCCGCATCCGCCGCGACATCCCGTTCATGCGGCATGCGCTGGTGTTCAACATCATCAGCTTCGTCACCTTTGCCGCGGCGGTGTTCTTCCTGCTCACCCGCGGCCTGCACCTGTCGATCGAGTTCAAGGGCGGCACGGTGCTGGAGGTCGAGTACACCCAGGCCGCCAACCTCGAGAAGGTGCGCAGCACCGTCGAGGCGCTCAAGCTCGGCGAGGTACAGGTGCAGAACTTCGGCACCTCGCACGATGTGCTGGTGCGCATGCCGGTCAGCGGCGAGGCCAAGGCCGGCGAGCAGGCCGCCACCGCCACGCGGGCCTTCGAGGCCCTGTGCAAGGCCGAAGGCGGCAGCGTGGGCACCAAGGCCTACACCACGGCCCAGGGCGAGCAGGTCAGCCGGCCCTCGTGTGCCGTGGCCGCCGGCACCGAGCCGCTGAAGCTCTCGCGCACCGAATTCGTCGGCCCGGCCGTGGGCTCGGAACTGGCCACTGACGGCGCCATGGCGCTGGCCGTGGTGGTGATCGGCATCATGGTCTACCTGGCCATCCGCTTCGAATGGAAGTTCGCGGTGGCGGCGATCATCGCCAACCTGCACGACGTGATCATCATCCTGGGCTTCTTCGCCTACTTCCAGTGGGAGTTCTCGCTGGCCGTGCTGGCGGCGGTGCTGGCGGTGCTGGGCTACTCGGTCAACGAGTCGGTGGTCATCTTCGACCGCATCCGCGAAGCCTTCCGCAAGTACCGCAAGCTCAACACCGCGCAGGTCATCGACCACGCCATCACCAGCACCATCAGCCGCACCGTCATCACCCACGGCTCGACCCAGCTGATGGTGTTGTCGATGCTGCTGTTCGGCGGCCCGACGCTGCACTACTTTGCCGTGGCCCTGACCATCGGCATCCTGTTCGGCATCTACTCGTCGGTGTTCGTGGCCGCGGCCATCGCGATGTGGCTGGGCGTCAAGCGGGAAGACCTCATCAGCAAGGGAGGGGGCGCCGGTACAAAGGAACACGATCCCAACGACCCGAATGCAGGGGCGGTGGTCTAGTCCTGGTATAGAGTAAGGCGTCATTTCTGAGTCTCCCGAAGTCCTGCCTTCCACCATGGCGACCGCTGCCGACAACGCCCAGATCGCCAGCCTGGCACGGCGCCGCTACGTGGAAGAACTGCTCAAGGGCCTGCCGGCCCTCGTGACAGCGGTTTCGAGCGGCGCGCGCGAACTGCTCGACAAACCGGCCGAGTACGCCGTGGGCCAGCGCAGGCGCGATCTGGTGCAGGGCCTGATCAAGTGCTCGGGCGCCTGGCACGCGGCCATGGCCAGCGGCCTGCGCCACGTGCTGCAACATGGCGTCACGGCCTCGGTGCCTTCCGATGCGCCGCTGGGCGGCCGCGGCGGCGGCCTGTCGCTGGTGGACGACGACACCATCGAGCGCGAGATCCTCACCTCGCGCCTGGCGCTGGCGGTGATGGATCGCGCCTCCTGGGAGTTCACCGACCTGCGCTCGCGCGTTGCCTACCTTGAGCGCCGCGGCGAGCTCGACACCCACGACATGCTGCGCGCCCACATCTTGGCGCGCGTGGCGCTCGACGCCTGGCGCCAGTCGGGGCTGCTGGCCGGTGACTGGCGCGAGGCCCAGCCGCTGCTGCACGACGAGTTCTCGGCCCTGGCCCAGGAGGCCTACCACGAGACCAACCGCTGGCTGGTGAGCCAGCGCGTGATGGCCGATGTCGACCTGCGCCCGCTGATCCGCCGCACCCGCGACAGCAATGGCGGCGGCGGTGGTGGCGGCGGCAGCGGTTTCGGTGCCCAGGGCCAGGCGCCGCGCAGCACCTCGGGGGTGCCCAGCACCTCCAGCGGCCATGGCGGCATGGCCCACGCCCACGCCAGTGGCGCCGGCGGCTACTACGGCAGCGCGCACTCGGGCTACCCAAGCCACGCCGGCCATGCCGACGCCGGTGCGTACGACGGCGGCTGGGAGTCTGCCGGCGAGCGCGACAGCCGCCGCAACGCCCGCTACGCCGACCCGTCGCACGGCCCGTCCGACGACCGGCAGGTGGGCGAAGAAACCCGCATGATGACCCGCGCCGCGCCGCTGGCGCGCGGCAGCGACCATGCCGAGGCGGTGATGAGCCGGCTCAACCGGCTGGTGGGCCGCCACCTGCCTGGCTTCTCCGACACGGTGCAGGCGCGGCCGGTGTCCGACACCCTGGCCGTGGCCATCCAGAACGCGCAGCAGAACCTGCGCCGCCGCTTTGTGGCCACGCCGCCCAGCGGCGCCGCCGGGCTGGCCGGCCGGCGCAGCGGCAGTGGCGCACCAGGCGGGGCCATGGCGCCCACCGGGCCGATGCTGCTCGACGAGCTCGACAAGGGCAAGCAGGCACTCAAGCAGGCCGCCTCCAGCCCCACCGAGCGGGCCACCATCGAAATCGTGGCGATGATGTTCCAGAGCATCCTCACCGAAGACCGCATCCCCGCGGCCATGCGCGTGTGGTTTGCCCGGCTGCAGATGCCGGTGCTGCGCGTGGCCATCAGCGAGCCCGACTTCTTCGCCACGCTGGACCACCCGGCGCGCCGGCTGATCGACCGCATGGGCGCCTGCGTGATGGGGCTCGATTCGGCCAGCGGCGCGGTCGGCGACGCGCTCGAGAAAGAGATCAAGCGCGTGGTGCAGGTGGTCGAAGCCTATCCCGACACCGGCCGGCGCGTGTTCCAGACCGTGCTGGTCGAGTTCGAGAAGTTCCTCGAGCACTATTTCAAGAACGAGAACGAGGCCACCCGCCGCGGCGTCTCGCTGGCCCAGCAGGTCGAGCAGCGCGAAACCCTGGCCATCCAGTACACCATCGAGCTGCGCCGCATGCTCAACGAGGTACCGGTGCAGGAGGGCGTGCGCCAGTTCCTGTTCCAGGTGTGGGCCGACGTGCTGGCCACCTCGGCCGTGCGCTACGGCGCGCAAAGCACCGAGACCAAGGCCATGAAGCGCGCCGCCGCCGACCTGATCTGGTCGGCCAGCGCCAAGGTCACGCGCGAAGAGCGCGCCGAGGTCATTCGCCGCCTGCCGCCGCTTCTCAAGCGCCTGCGCGACGGCATGGCCTCGGCCAACATGGCCGCCGAGAAGCAGGACGAGCGCATCAACGCGCTGAACAACGCGCTGGCCGCGGCCTTCACTGCCAAGGCGGCGGTGATTCCCAGCGACCGGCTGCAGGATTTGATGGAGCGGCTCGACTCACTCGAAGAGCTGCTGCCGGCCGCCGAAGACATCGAGATCGACGAGTCGATGGTGCTCGACCTGTCGGGCCACGAGAGCTCCGAGCTCGAGGTGGTGTCCGACGGCGGCACCATGCCCACCGCGCCGATGCTGGCCTGGGCGCGCGAGCTGATGGTGGGCAGCTGGTACACGCTGGATTGGCGTGGCCGCCGCGAGAACGTGCAGCTGGTGTGGCACGGCATGCGCCGCCAGCTGTCGCTGTTCGTCACGCCGGCCGGCCGCTGCCTGATGTTCCAGCAGCAGCGCCTGGCCGCCTATCTGCAGGCCGGCCTGCTGCTGCCTGCGCAAGACGAAGCGCTCACCGTCAAGGCCACACGCAGCGCGCTGGCGCGGCTGGACGCTGATCCGTCGAAGCTGATGAACTAGAAGATCCCGGTGCCGGGTGTCGGCCCGCCGGCCCGGCCCGCGCGCGCAGGCGGTCGTGCACAGGGGTGGTGGCCCGGCGCTTGAAAGCGCCGCAGCGCTCGCAAGCGCCGATCAGTGGATCAGGCGCTCTTCGGGTGCGACGAACAGCTCGTCCAGGATCAGCGCGTCGGGCTCTTCACCCAGGCTCCAGAAGACCATCAGCACGATGACCTTCAGGTCTTCGAGTGCCAGCGGCGACTCACCCACCGCGGTGGCACGGTCGATGACCATTTCGCGCATCGAGGGCGGCAGCACGCCGGCCGATTCGAGAAAGCTCACGAAAGCCACGGAATCGGGGCCCAGGCGATCCACCTCGGCCGGCGAGTACACGCGCATGCTGGCCTCGGACTGCTCGCCGGTATAGGTTTGCGCCACTTCGGCCAGGCCGTCCAGCCACACCAGGGCTTCCTGGATCTCGTCGGACTCGAAGCCCACGGCCGAGAGCTTGCGCGTCAGCTGGGCGTGATCCGGGCACGCATCAGGGCGCCAGTAGTTCTCGTAGAGATAGACCAGAACCTCGAACATGAATTGACTATACCCCAGGGCCCGGGATTGGGGCGTGGGCCCAGGCCTGGGTTCCGGTGGCTTTTCATGGCTTTGATGTGAGCATGCGCTCACTGCCCGAAAAGCGCTCAAGAACGCTGGATTCTCTGGTACAGACCGCCAGGCAAACGGGCGATCTGGCCGCTCAATTCCAGCGTCAGCAGGTGGGCGGAGAGGCTGTGCGCGGGCCAGCCGCAGCGAGCCATCAGGGCGTCCAGCGAGGCCGGATCGTGGCCCAGCGCGCGCAGCACCGGGTCGTCGCTTTCGTCTGCCGAGGCCGCCGCCGCGGGCGCGTCGGGCCACAGCCCTGCGGCCGCGCCGGCATCGGCCGGCGTGGTGCTGGCGGCCGGCCAGCGGCCCGCGCCGGCGGCGGGCGGGCCCAGGTCTTCCAGCACCTGCTCGACCGAGCTGACCAGCGTGGCGCCCTGGCGGATCAGCGCATGGCAGCCCTCGCTCTGGTCGGACAGGATCGAGCCCGGCAGCGCAAACACCTCGCGCCCGGCTTCGGCGGCCAGCCGCGCGGTGATCAGCGAGCCCGATCGCAGTGCAGCCTCGACCACCAGCGTGCCGCGGGTCAGCCCGGCGATCAGGCGGTTGCGCTGCGGAAAATGCGCCGCCAGCGGTGGCGCGCCCAGCGGCAGCTCGCTGACCAGTAGACCACGCGCGGCGATGCGCCGGGTGAGTGCCTTGTGCGCCAGCGGATAGGCCACGTCGATGCCGGTGCCGATCACCGCCACGGTGCCGGGGCCGTCGGCACCGGCGGCGGCTTCGGCCTGGGCCTGCAGCGCACCCTCGTGGGCGGCGGCGTCGATGCCCAGGGCCAGGCCCGAGACCACCGTCCAGCCCTGGCGCAGCAGGGCGGCGCCAAAGGCCCGGGCGTTTTCGCGGCCCTGCGGCGTGGGCCGGCGGCTGCCGACGATGCCCAGGCCTGGCGCCGACAGCAGCTCGCTGCGCCCCTCCAGGTACAGCAGCAGCGGCGGATCGGCGGTGTGCAGCAGCAGCGGCGGATAGTCGGCATCGCCCAGCACCATCACGCGGCGCGCCGGGCCATTGGCCCCAGCGCCCTGCAACCAGGCCTGCACCGCGGCCACCTGGGTCGCCAGCCCGGCGGGCACCTGCGCCAGCGCGGCACCCACCGCCACGCCGGCCACGCTGCGGCAAGGCAGTTCGCCGGCGGCCAGCACCGCCTGCGGCGAGCCAAACGCGGCCAGCAGGCGCCGCGCGGTGTCGCGGCCCACGCCGGGCGTGGCCAGCAGGCGCAGCCAGGCGGCCAGTTCGTCAGCGTCGGGCGCGGACGACACCGACATGCCGCCGCGCGCCGGTTCAGGGCTGGGTGAAGCGGTCGCCGGGCTTGACCGGATCGAGCGCCGAGACGATCAGCGCATAGGACACGCGATCGAACACCCGAAACACGAACAGCAGGCCGCTGCGCTCGTCGGGCAGCTGCATCAGCAGCGGCTTGTCCTGCGTGCGGTCGACCGCCGTCGTGCCGGCGCGCCACAAGGCCAGCACATGGCCGCGCTCGATGCCGTCGCGCGTGCCGCGGTTGATGGCCACGATCTGGTTCTGGCCGGCGCTCAGCGCTTCGCCGTAGATCGACACCACGCGGCCGGCCACCGGCTGGCCCGGCGCATGCGGCACATAGGCCTGCAGGTCATGCGGCGGCACCGGTGCCAGGCGGTCGCCCACGCCGGCCTCCTGGCGCACGCTGGTCATCGTGAAGGTGGCCGGCACCGGCACCCCCTGCTCGACCGCCGTGCGCAGCAAGTCGGCGGTGCCGACATAGCCGGCCTCGAAACCCAGCAGCTCGCGCGTCTCGGGATCGGACAGCGGCTTGGTCTGGCGGTAGACCGCAAAGCTGCGGGCGCCGGCGAGATCGCCGCGCACATAGGCCGTCTCGCCGCGCGACACCATCACCCGGCCCTCTTGGGTGGCCACGATGCGTGGCGCGGTGGCCAGCGCGTCGTCGCTGAGCACCACCGCCTCGTTGAGGAAGGGGCCGATCAGGTGCAGCGGGATCGACGCGATGGCGCCGTTGTCAAGCAGCTGGCTGCGCACCGTGGGCGACAGCTTGACGGTGTTGCTGGGCATCTGGCCATCTGCCGCGCCCCTGGCCAGGCGCAGGCGCGCGCGGCCGTTGCTCTTGTCGAGCACCAGCACCTGCCCCGGGTAGATCAGGTGCGGGTTGCGGATCTGGTCGAGGTTCATGCCCCACAGCTCGGGCCAGCGCCAGGGGCCCTTGAGGAACAGCGAGGACACGCCCCACAGCGTGTCGCCACGCTGCACGGTGTGCGAATCGGGGGCGTTGGCGGCCAGCTCGGACAGCGGCACGCCGGCCTCGGCCACCTGCTGGGCGGTGGCGCGCCAGGCCGGGGTGACCGGCTCGAGCGCCTGCACGCCGGCAGCGGCCGCCCACAGCAGCGGCAGCAGACCCCAGGCGCACGCCATCGGGCGCAGGCGTGCGGGTCGGGGCGGGCGTGAACTCATGGCGACAGTCTCCGGAAGGGGCCGGTGCGACAATCCGCACCGCGCGGCACAAGCTGCATCGCAGTGCCCCCACCCGCCCTTGGCTCGCCAACGGCTGCAAAGGGCTGCAAGGGCGCTGAAATACTTCATGCAGCCTCGCAGATTCTGCCGATAAACCCTTGATGCCGCAATGAAAAGCGCTGAGGCTGGCCACCGCCGCCCCAAGGCCTTCACCGCCCGGCGTTGCTTGACATCCACAGTTGTTTCCCCATGTGTCGGCCCGAGGCCGACACCGCCCTGCCATGCCCATGCTGACGATCCTCCGCTACCCCGATCCGCGCCTGCACACCGTGGCCAAGCCCGTCAGCCAGGTGGACGCGCGCATCCGCCAGCTGGCCGACGACATGCTGGCCACCATGTACCAGGCCGACGGCGTGGGCCTGGCCGCCACCCAGGTGGATGTGCACGAACGCGTGATCGTGATGGACACCTCGGCCGAGCGCGACCAGCCGCTGGTGCTGATCAACCCCGAGCTCACCGCGGTGAGCGACGAGATGCACGTGGGCGACGAAGGCTGCCTGTCGGTGCCCACCATCTATGAGCCGGTGCAGCGCCATGCGCGGGTGAGCGTGCGCGCGCTCGACCGCGAGGGCCGCAGCTTCAGCTTCGACGCCGAGGGCCTGGCCGCGGTGTGCGTGCAGCACGAGATGGACCACCTGATGGGCAAGGTGTTCGTGGAGTACCTGAGCCTGCTCAAGCGCAACCGCATCAAGACCAAGATGGTCAAGAAGACGCGCGACGAGCAGGACAGCCCGCGCTGAGCCGGCGCCGGCCACCGCACACCGCCTGCCCCAAGCCCTGACGCCCTGACGCCTGACCCGATGAAGCTCGTTTTCGCCGGCACGCCGGAATTTGCCGCCGAGGCGCTGCGCCAGCTGCTGGCCGCCGGGCACACCGTGCCGCTGGTGCTGACCCAGCCCGACCGCCCGGCCGGCCGTGGCATGAAGCTCACGCCCTCACCTGTGAAGGCCCTGGCGCTGCAGCACGGCATCGCCGTGGCCCAGCCACGCAGCCTGCGGCTGGACGGCAAGTACCCTGACGATGCCGCGGCGGCGCGCCAGGCGCTGCTGGGCGCCGCGCCCGAGGCCATGGTGGTGGCCGCCTACGGCCTGATCCTGCCGCAGTGGGTGCTGGATCTGCCGGCGCGCGGCTGCCTGAACATCCATGCCTCGCTGCTGCCGCGCTGGCGTGGCGCGGCGCCCATCCACCGCGCCATCGAGGCCGGCGATGCCCAGACCGGCATCACGCTGATGCAGATGGACGCCGGCCTGGACACCGGCGACATGCTGCTCACCGCGGCGCAGGCCATCCGCCCCGACGACACCACCGCCACGCTGCACGACCGCCTGGCCACGCAGGGTGGTGCGCTGTGCGTGCAGGGCTTGGCCGCACCCGAGGCACTGCGGCGCACGCCGCAGCCGGCCGAGGGCGTCAACTACGCGCACAAGATCGAGAAGCACGAGGCGGCCATCGACTGGCGCCAGCCGGCGGCGGTGATCGAGCGCCGCGTGCGCGCCTTCGACCCGTTTCCCGGCGCCAGCTTCACACTCGGCAACGAGGTGGTGAAGCTGTGGGCGGCCGAGGTGCTGCCGCAGGCCGGCGGCACGCCGGGCCAGGTGCTGCAGGCCGACGGCCAGCGCCTGCTGGTGGCCTGCGGCGACGGCGCGCTGGCGCTGCGCACGCTGCAGCGGCCGGGCGGCCGGCGCATCGATGTGGGCGTGCTGCTGCAGCAGTGCCCCGGCCTGGCCGGCACCCAGCTCGGCTGATGGCCTTTGGCGGGGGCTCGCCCGCGCGGCATTGAACTCCGCGCCCGCGGCCGCATCTGACGCCTCATCGCCACCCCTGCCCCGCCCCGCGGGGCGCTGAACCACCATGTTCAACCTGATGAAGACCGCCATCCTGATGGCGGCCATCACCGCCCTCTTCATGCTGCTCGGCCGTGTGCTGGGCGGGCAGACCGGCATGATGCTGGCGCTGCTGGTGGCGCTGGGGATGAACTTCTTCAGCTACTGGTTCAGCGACAAGATGGTGCTGAAGATGTACAACGCCCGCGAGGTGGACGACAGCACCGCGCCGCAGTTCGTGGGCATGGTGCGCGAGCTGGCCGAGCGCGCGCAGATCCCGATGCCGCGGGTGTACGTGATCGACGACAACGCGCCCAATGCCTTTGCCACCGGCCGCAACCCCGAGCATGCCGCGGTGGCGGCCACCACCGGCATCCTGCGCACCCTCAGCGCACGCGAGATGCGCGGCGTGATGGCCCACGAGCTGGCGCATGTGAAGCACCGCGACATCCTGATCTCCACCGTCAGCGCCACGATGGCCGGCGCGATCAGCATGCTGGCCAACTTCGGCATGATGTTCGGTGGCCGTGACAGCGAGGGTCGGCCGGTCAACCCGCTGGCCGGTCTGCTGGTGGCCATCCTGGCACCGATGGCGGCCGCGCTGATCCAGATGGCGATCAGCCGCGCGCGCGAGTTCGAGGCCGACCGCGGCGGCGCCGAGATCTCGGGCGACCCGCAGGCCCTGGCCTCGGCGCTGCAGAAGATCGAGCGCTTTGCCCGCGGCGCACCGCTCGAGGCCGCCGAGCGCCACCCCGAGACGGCGCAGATGATGATCGTCAACCCGCTGTCGGGCGGCGGCCTGCGCGGCCTGTTCTCCACCCACCCGTCCACCGAGGAACGCGTGGAGCGCCTGCTGGCCATGCGCTGATTGAACGGGGCACCCGGCGCCGCGCGCACGCCGCAGCGCCGCTCAAGTTGGCCCGCCGCCGGGCCGATATCGGGGGCATGAAGTGGACCCTCGCGCCCTGGATGCTCGTGTGCGTACTCGCCTCCGGTTGCGAGCAGCTGGGCATCGACACGCCCGCCGCGGCCGCGGCCAAGCGTGAAGCCGACAGCAAGGCCATCGGTGGCGCCTGCCGCCATGCCGGCCGCGCCATCGAAGACTGCTACACGCTCTACAAGAAGGCCGACAAGTCGGCCATCTACGCCGGCTGGCGCGAGATGGACAACTACATGCGCGAGAACAAGATCGAGCCGGTGACCCCGGTGGTGCCGCTGCCCAAGCCGCCCGAGCCGGCCTCGGCGCCCAAGCCGGCGCCCAAGGCCTCGGCCGCCGACGAGGCCGACGAGGAAGAAGCCCCGCCGGCCAAGGGCAAGAAGGGCCACTGAGCGCAGCGCCGCGGCGGCTGACGCCGGCACGTCGCGCCAGGCCGCAGCCTGGGCCACCTGGGCGACGCTTCGTCGCGCGGCCACTGGGGCGGGTGCCCCGCCTCAGCCATCATCGCGGCCACCGAGGAGCACGCGATGAATTCCACCCCCCGTTCACGGCCGATGACCGGCTGGCTTGACCGCCTGTTCGGCCTGGCCCTGGCCAGCGCCCTGTTGATGCTGGCCATCACCGCCTGGCCCGGCGCCGCGCGCGCTGCCGATCGCGTGGTGGGCAGCGGCGAGGCCGCCACCGAGCAGCGCAGCCCGGGCGATTTCGACAGCATCCAGACCCAGGGCTTCAAGGTGAGCGTGCGCCAGGGCGCGGTGCCGGCCGTCAGCGTGACGGCCGATGCCAACCTGCTGCCGCTGCTGGAAAGCGTGGTCGACGGCCGCACCCTGGTGCTGCGCTGGAAGCGCGGCACCAGCCTGCAGACGCGCGTGGCGCCGCAGATCCAGGTCACCGTGCCGCAGCTGCGCGGGCTGGCCGTGCAAGGCTCGGGCAAGCTGCTGGCCGAGGCGCTGAAGGTGCCGCAGCTGCGCGTGCAGATCAGCGGCTCGGGCGATGTGCAGCTGGCCGACATCAGCACCGACGAGCTGAGCATCGACGTATCGGGCTCGGGCGATGTGCTGGCCGCCGGCCAGGCCACGCGGCTGGTGGTGAAGATCGCCGGCTCGGGCGATGTCAAGGCTGCCGGCCTGCGTGCGGACGATGCCAAGGTCAGCATCGCCGGCTCGGGCAGTGTCGACCTGCAGGCCCAGCGCACGCTGGACATCGGCATCGCCGGCTCGGGCGATGTGCGCCACACCGGCAACGCCACGGTGCAGACCAAGGTGGCCGGCTCGGGCAAGGTGAAGAAGTACTGAGGCGGCCCCCCGCCGCGCTGGCAGCGGCGGTGGCGGTGGCGCCGCGCTGGCAGCGGCGGTGGCGCCTCGCGGCGTGCATCGGCGCACGGCCCGCCTGCATGGCGCCGCGGCCACAGCGCCGACAATCGCGGCAATGACTTCCGCTTCCGCGGGCCGGCCCCAGCCCCTGCCGCCCGAACCGCCGGCCAATACCGCCCGCCTGGGCCACCGCCTGGCCCGCCTGGTGCGCCACCCCGAATACCGCCGCGGCGCGCGCGACATGGTGGGCATTGCGCTGGGCATCGGCGCCTGGGGCCTGGTGACCGGCGTGGCCATGGTCAAGAGCGGGCTCGATCCCTGGCTGGCCGTGCTGATGTCGCTCACCGTGTTTGCCGGCACGGCCCAGCTGGCCGCCACACCGCTGATGGCCAGCGGCGCGCCGATCTGGGTGGTGTGGGCCACGGCGCTGTGCCTGAACCTGCGCTTCGTGGTCTTCAGCACGCAGTGGCGGCCCTACTTCGCCCACCTGCCGCGGCGGCGCCGCGCGCTGCTGGCCTACTTTTGCGCCGATCTGAACTACGTGCTGTTCATGCGCCGCTTTCCCGAGCCCAGGCCGGCGCCCGAGCAGCAGCCCTACTTCTGGGGCGGCGTCACGGTCAACGCCGGCAGCTGGCATGTGATGTCGCTGCTGGGCATTGCGCTGGGCCACCGCGTGCCGGCCGAATGGGGCCTGGGCTTTGCCGGCACCGTGGCCCTGCTGGGCATGACCTACGCGATGCTGGCCGACCGCGCCACCTGGCTGCCCGCCGTGGTGGCCGGCGCCGCGGCCGTGGCCGCCTATGCCCTGCCGCTCAAGCTGAACATGCTGGTGGCCATTGCCGCCGCGGTGGTGGTGGGCACGGTGATCGACCACACGCGGCCGCTGCGCAGTCGGGGCGCCTGAGCATGGCCACCTGGGAGGTTCTGCTCACCATTGCCGGGCTGGCGCTGATCACGCTGCTGACGCGCGGCTTCTTCATCCTGCCCGAGCGCGAACTGCCGATGCCCGACTGGCTGCGCGAGGGCCTGCGCTACGCCCCGGTGGGCGCGCTGGTGGCGGTGATCGCACCCGAGCTGGTGATGAGCCAGGGCCAGCTGATCAGCACCTGGCGCGACCCCCGCCTGGCCGGTGCGCTGGCCGCCACGCTGTACTACCTGTGGCGGCGCGACATGCTGGGCACCATCGTGGCCGGCACGGCCACGATGTTGATCTGCCGGCTGGGCCTGGGCTGGTGATCTGACAAACTTGCGGGTGAATCCGAGTTTTTCACCACTCCCGCAAAGCAGCTCACCATGAAGATTCTTCGACTGCAAGACCTGGCCGCGCAAGGCCAGCTGGCCGGCAAGCGCGTGTTCATCCGCGCCGATCTGAACGTGCCGCAAGACGATGCCGGCGCCATCACCGAAGACACGCGCATCCGCGCCTCGGTGCCGGCCATCGAGCTGGCGCTGAAGGCCGGCGCCGCGGTGATGGTCACCAGCCACCTGGGCCGCCCGACCGAGGGCGAGTTCAAGCCCGAGGATTCGCTGGCACCCGTGGCCAAGCGCCTGGGCGAGCTGCTGGGCCGCGAGGTGCCGGTGCTGGCCCACTGGGTCGATGGCGTCACGGTGGCCCCGGGCCAGCTGGTGATGCTGGAAAACTGCCGCCTGAACAAGGGCGAGAAGAAGAACAACGAAGACCTGGCCAAGAAGATGGCCGCGCTGTGCGACGTCTACGTGAACGACGCCTTCGGCACCGCGCACCGCGCCGAGGGCACCACCTACGGCATCGCCCAGTTCGCACCCATCGCCTGCGCCGGCCCGCTGCTGGCCGCCGAGATCGACGCCATCAGCCAGGCCCTGGCCGCGCCCAAGCGCCCGCTGGTGGCCATCGTGGCGGGCAGCAAGGTGAGCACCAAGCTCACCATCCTGAAGAGCCTGAGCGCCAACGTCGACGGCCTGATCGTCGGCGGCGGCATTGCCAACACCTTCATGCTGGCCGCCGGCCTGAAGATCGGCAAGAGCCTGGCCGAGCCCGACCTGGTGGGCGAAGCCAAGGCCGTGATCGAGGCCATGGCCGCACGCGGCGCGGCCGTGCCCATCCCCGAAGACGTGGTGTGCGCCAAGGCCTTTGCCGCCGATGCGCCGGCCACCGTGAAGGCTGCCACCGAGGTGGAAGACGACGACCTGATCCTCGACATCGGCCCCAAGACCGCCGCCACGCTGGCCGCACAACTCAAGGCCGCCGGCACCATCGTCTGGAACGGCCCGGTGGGCGTGTTCGAGTTCGAGGCCTTCAGCCGCGGCACCGAGGCCATCGCCCGCGCCATTGCCGACAGCAGCGCCTTCAGCATTGCCGGCGGCGGCGACACGCTGGCGGCCATTGCCAAGTACGGCATCGAGCAGCAGGTGGGTTACATCTCCACCGGCGGCGGCGCGTTCCTGGAGGTGCTGGAAGGCAAGACGCTGCCGGCCTTCGAGATCCTGGCCAAGCGCGCACAAGGCTGACCCGGGCGCCCGGCCCGAGGTGAAACCTCAGGCCGGGCGGTCATGCTTCAGGCGTAATCTCGGCGGGTCTGCCTGGGCAGACCACGAAGGAGACACACGCCATGGCATCCGAGCTCACCCCGGCCGAGCAGGCGCTGCGCGACGCGGCGCTGGAATACCACCGCAGCCCCACGCGGGGCAAGATTGCGGTGCTGCCCACCAAGCCGCTCAGCAACCAGCGTGACCTGAGCCTGGCCTATTCACCCGGCGTGGCCTATGCCTGCCTGGCCATCGAGCAAGACCCCACGCTGGCGGCCGAGTACACCAGCCGCGCCAACCTGGTGGGCGTGATCACCAACGGCACGGCCGTGCTGGGCCTGGGCGACATCGGCCCGCTGGCCGGCAAGCCGGTGATGGAGGGCAAGGGCTGCCTGTTCAAGAAGTTCGCCGGCATCGATGTGTTCGACATCGAGCTGGCCGAGCGCGATCCCGACAAGCTGGTGGAGATCATTGCCGCGCTCGAGCCCACGCTGGGCGGCATCAACCTCGAGGACATCAAGGCGCCCGAGTGCTTCCACATCGAGCGGGCGCTGCGCGAGCGGCTCCACATCCCGGTGTTTCACGACGACCAGCACGGCACGGCCATCATCAGCTCGGCCGCGCTGCTCAACGCGCTCGAACTGGTGGGCAAGCCCATCGACCAGGTGCGGCTGGTGGCCTCGGGCGCCGGCGCCGCGGCCATCGCCTGCCTGGACCTGATGGTGGGCCTGGGCGTGGTCATCGGCCACATCACGGTGGTCGACAGCAAGGGCGTGATCCGCGCCGGCCGGGCCGATGTGGCGGCCGGCAAGCTCGACGAGAGCAAGCAGCGCTACTGCCAGAAGACCGAGGCGCTGACCCTGGCCGATGCGGTGAAGGGCGCCGACGTGTTTCTCGGCTGCTCGGCCGCCGGCGTGCTGACACCCGAGATGGTGGCCACCATGGCCGCGCAGCCCATCATCCTGGCGCTGGCCAACCCCGAGCCCGAGATCCGGCCCGAGCTGGCCAAGGCGGCGCGGCCCGACTGCATCGTGGCCACGGGCCGGTCGGATTATCCGAACCAGGTCAACAACGTCCTGTGCTTTCCCTACATCTTTCGCGGTGCGCTCGATTGCGGCGCCACGCGCATCAACGAGGCCATGAAGCTGGCCTGCGTGCGCGAGATCGCGGCGCTGGCCAAGGCCGAGACGCCGTCCGAGGTGGCCGCGGCCTATGCCGGCCAGGAGCTGCGTTTCGGGCCCGACTACATCATTCCCAAACCCTTTGATGCGCGGCTGATCCTGCGCATTGCCCCGGCCGTGGCCCAGGCCGCCGCCGAGAGCGGCGTGGCCACGCGGCCGATCGCCGACCTCGACGCCTACCGCCAGCAGCTGGGCCGCTTTGTCTACCAGACGGGCATGGTGATGCGCCCGGTGTTTGCCGCGGCCAAGGCCGCCCACGCCCGCCAGCCGGTGCGCGTGGTGTACGCCGAGGGCGAAGACGAACGCGTGCTGCGTGCGGTGCAGGTGGTGCTCGATGAAGGCCTGGCGCGGCCCATCCTGATCGGCCGGCCGGCGGTGATGGCCATGCGCATCGAGCGCGCCGGCCTGCGCCTGAAGGCCGGTGTCGACTTCGATGTGTGCGACCCCGAGGACGACCCGCGCTTTCGCAGCTACTGGGCGCTGTACCACCAGCTGATGGGCCGCGACGGCGTGTCGCAAGAGGCCGCCAAGGCGGCAGTGCGCCGCAGCAACACGCTGATTGCCTGCCTGATGCTGCGCCGTGGCGAGGCCGAGGCCATGCTGTGCGGCCTGGTGGGCCAGTACGACGCGCACCTGGCGCATGTGTGCAAGGTGATCGGCCGCGCCCCCGGCGTGGGCACGCTGGCCGCCATGAACGCGTTGATGCTCGAGGAGCACACGCTGTTCATCACCGACACCTTCGTCAACGAGACGCCCGACGCCGCGGCGCTGGCCGAGATTGCCCGCCTGGCCGCCAACGAGGTGCGGCGCTTCGGCATGCCGCCCAAGGTGGCCTTTGTCTCGCACTCGATGTACGGCTCGTCGCAGCGCGAATCGGCGCGCCGCATGCGCGCCGCGCGCGACCTGTTCGTGCAGTGGTGTCCCGACGTGGAATGCGATGGCGAGCTGCAGGGCGACGCGGCCCTGTCGGAGCCCATCCGCGAAAGCTTTCTGGCCGATGCCACGCTCAAGGGCGCGGCCAACCTGCTGGTGCTGCCCAACCTGGACGCGGCCAACATCCTGTTCAATGTGCTCAAGGTCACCAGCGGCCACGGCGTCACCATCGGCCCGATGCTGCTGGGCGCGGCCGCACCGGTGCATGTGCTCACGCCCTCGGCCACCATGCGCCGGGTGGTCAACATGACCGCGCTGGCCGTGGCCGACGCCACGGCGCCGAAAGAAACCGCGCGGTAACCGTGTGGCGTCGGCGCACCGGCGCACGGCGCCCATAATCAGGCCGCCCTTCACTGCCAAGCCACTGCCCACCATGCCACGTGCCACCAAGATCGTTGCCACCCTCGGCCCTGCCAGCAGCGACCCCGAGGTGCTGGAGCGCATGCTGCGCGCCGGCGTGGATGTGGTGCGGCTGAACTTCAGCCACGGCAAGGCGCAGGACCACATCGACCGCGCCCGGCTGGTGCGCGAGATCGCCGCCAAGGTGGGCAAGCCGGTGGCCCTGATGGCCGACCTGCAGGGCCCCAAGA
Source organism: Aquabacterium sp. OR-4 (assembly GCF_025290835.2). NCBI lineage: Bacteria > Pseudomonadati > Pseudomonadota > Betaproteobacteria > Burkholderiales > Sphaerotilaceae > Pseudaquabacterium > Pseudaquabacterium prasiolae. The sequence continues at coordinate 1,750,763 of NZ_JAOCQD020000002.1, forward strand.
TCCGCGTGGGCAAGTTTGCCGCCGGCAAGACCATGCTGGTGGCCGGCGCGCCCTTCGTGCTGGACGCCGCGCGCACCGAGCCTGGCGACGACCTGGGCGTGGGCCTCGACTACAAGGAGCTGCCGCGCGACGTGAAGCCCGGCGACACCCTGCTGCTCAATGACGGCCTGCTGGTGCTGACGGTGGAAGTCGTGCGCGGCGACCAGGTGCACACCACGGTCAAGATCGGCGGCGAGCTCAGCAACAACAAGGGCATCAACAAGCAGGGCGGCGGCCTGACCGCGCCGGCGCTCACCGCCAAGGACATGGAGGACATCAAGACCGCCATGGCCTTCCAGTGCGACTACCTGGCGGTGAGCTTCCCGAAAAACGCCACCGACATGGAGATGGCGCGCCAGCTGGCCAATGTGGCCGGCGAGGCCTACCGCCACAAGCCGGCGATGATTGCCAAGATCGAGCGCAGCGAGGCCATTCCGCAGCTCGAGGCCATCCTCAAGGCCAGCGACGGCATCATGGTGGCGCGCGGTGATCTGGCGGTGGAGGTGGGCAACGCCGCCGTGCCCGCGCTGCAGAAGAAGATGATCCGCATGGCGCGCGAGATGGACAAGGTGGCCATCACCGCCACGCAGATGATGGAGAGCATGATCGTCAACCCGGTGCCCACCCGCGCCGAGGTGAGCGACGTGGCCAACGCGGTGCTCGACGGCACCGACGCGGTGATGCTTAGCGCCGAAACGGCCGCCGGCAAGTACCCGGTGGAGACGGTGGAGCAGATGGCGCAGATCGCGCTGGAGGCCGAGCGTGCTGAAGACGTGCGCCTGGACGCCAACTTCACCGACCGCGCCTTCGGCCGCATCGACCAGAGCATTGCGATGGGTGCGCTGTTCACCGCCCATCACCTGGGCTGCAAGGCCATCGTGGCGCTCACCGAATCGGGCAGCACCGCGCTGTGGATGAGCCGGCACAACATCCATGTGCCGATCTTCGGCATCACCAGCAAGCCCACCAGCGAGCGGCGCATGGCGCTCTACCGCAACGTGCGTCCGGTGCTGATGTCGTCGCACTCCGACCGCGACGCCGCGCTGGCCGATGCCGAGCGCGTGCTGGTCAGCCGCGAGGTGCTGCGCCCCGGCGACACCTACGCCATCACCTGCGGCGAGCCCATGGGCTACCCGGGCGGCACCAACATGCTCAAGGTCTGCCGCGTCGGCTGACGCGGCGCCTGTTGGCTCAGGCCGCCACGCTGTGCACCAGCGCGGCCACGCGCGGGGCCATGTTCACCGGCACCAGCTTGACCTGCGGATGCTCGCGCTTGAACACCCGCATCAGCTCGTCGGCAAAGCCGTGGCCGATGTCGGACAGGCCATCGAAGTCGAGCTCCACGCAGCGGAAATCGGACAGGCGCTGCGCAATGCGGCGCGCCTGCGCACGTGACTCCAGCCCCACCTGCGGCGCGGTGAGCAGCTTCATCGGCACCACGGTGCGCTCGAAGGCATAGCTCTCGCCATCGGCGCTGAACTGGCGCAGCACCTCGTCGACCGTGCGCTCGGTGTCGAGCGCCACCGCCACGTAGATCGAGGTGCCGCGGCCACAGGCCGGGCGGCCGCGCTGCCATTCCTCGCGGTCCCAGTCGCGCTGCTGAAACGCGGCGCCATTGGCATGCAGGTCGAAGATGTCGGCCATCTTGGCGGTGAAGAACAGGCCGCGGCCGGTGTGGCGGTCGGGCTGGCTGCTGAGCTTGCCCTTGGCCAGCTCGAGCATGGCATGCACCGGGTCCTCGATCTTGAACTGGCGGCCGATGCTGCTGAACACGCCGCGGCCGTCGTCGCTGACCAGCATCTGCATCTGCAGCGGCGTCTGGCGCATCGAGATCGTGACCTGGCGCCCGCCGCTGTGGTCGATGGCGTTGTTCATCAGCTCGGTGAACGCATGTTGGGCAATGCGCGCCACGTTGTCGGGCAGCGCAAAGTAGGGCGCGAAGTCGTGCTGCCAGGGCACATCTTCCTGCAGGCCGGCCAGGCCGTAGCGGCGCACCACCTGGCGCAGCGCGCCGGGGCGCCAGGCCGGGCGCGCGGCCGTGCCGGTGGGCTCGAGCCATTGCAGATCCACCAGCTGGTCGCACAGCTCGCGCGCCGCGTCGGGCGGCATCGCCAGGCGTGCGGCCAGCTTGTGCGGCAACGCGTCGGGGTGACGGATCACCAGTTCGGTGATGCAGTCGCAGGCCTTGCTCAGGGGCGAACGGGGAGCTTGTGGCTGGGCCATGGTGTCGTCCTCAGGCGGCATCACCGCCACCGTCTGTGGCTGCCAGTGTCGACCGGCAGGAGCCCGGGCTGAAGCGCGAAAAGCGCGGCCCCGACCCGCCAATTCCTGCACCGCCGGCACCCACCCGGCTTGAGCGGCCACCCTTGGCGCGACAGCCTCGGTCGATACAATCCTGCGCAGTTACAAGGCGGTTTCAGCGACCTGACAGCGACATCCACGCGCCGTACCATGGCCACCGCCCGCACGGTTTCTCACTCTCCATCCAGGATCTGCCATGCCTCTCGTCTCGATGCGCCAACTGCTGGACCATGCCGCCGAAAACGGCTACGGCATCCCGGCCTTCAACGTCAACAACCTCGAGCAGGTGCAGGCCGTGATGGCTGCGGCCGACGAAGTGGGCGCCCCGGTGATCCTGCAGGCCAGCGCCGGCGCCCGCAAGTACGCCGGCGAGCCCTTCATCAAGCACCTGATCCAGGCGGCCACCGAGGCCTACCCGCACATCCCGCTGGTGATGCACCAAGACCACGGCACCAGCCCCAAGGTGTGCGAAGGCGCGATCCACCTGGGCTTCGGCTCGGTGATGATGGACGGCAGCCTGCGCGAGGACGGCAAGACCCCCGCCGACTTCGACTACAACGTCAGCGTCACCAGCCAGGTGGTGGCCATGGCACACAAGGTGGGCGTCACGGTGGAAGGCGAGCTCGGCTGCCTGGGCAACCTCGAAACCGGTGAGGCCGGCGAAGAAGACGGCATCGGCGCCGAAGGCAAGCTCGACCACAGCCAGATGCTGACCGACCCGGAAGAGGCCGCGGTGTTCGTCAAGGCCACGCAGCTCGACGCGCTGGCGATTGCCATCGGCACCAGCCACGGCGCCTACAAGTTCAGCCGCAAGCCCACCGGCGACATCCTGGCCATCAGCCGCGTCAAGGAGATCCACGCGCGCATCCCCAACACCCACCTGGTGATGCACGGCTCGTCGTCGGTGCCGGCTGAACTGCTGGCCATCATCAACCAGTACGGCGGCAAGATGAAGGAGACCTACGGTGTGCCCATCGAGGAGATCCAGGAAGCCATCAAGCACGGCGTGCGCAAGATCAACATCGACACCGACATCCGCCTGGCGATGACCGGCGCGGTGCGCAAGTTCATGGCCGAGAACCCCGACAAGTTCGACGCCCGCGAGTGGCTCAAGCCCGCACGCGAGGCCGCCAAGGCCATCTGCAAGCAGCGCTACATGGAGTTTGGCTGCGAAGGCCAGGCCGGCAAGATCAAGGGCCACACGCTGGCCGACATGGCAGCGCGTTATGCCGGCGGCCAGCTGGCCCAGCTGGTGAAGTGAGCGCGGCGGCAAGCACGCCGCAGCGATCGACCCCCAGGGGCCTGCGGGCCCCTTTTGCATGGCCGCGCGGGCCCCGGCAGGCACAATACGGCCCCTTCCCGCCGGCCCTGCCCGTGGCAGCCGCCCGCCCCCACCCGCCCTTGCCGAGAAGCCGATGAGCACCGACGCCCTGTTCGAAACCAGCCTCCACTCGCTGCCCCTGCTGGCACGTGGCAAGGTGCGCGACAACTACGCGGTGGGCGACGACCGCATCCTGATGGTGGCCAGCGACCGCATTTCGGCCTTCGACGTGGTGATGGGCGAGCCCATCCCCGGCAAGGGCCTGCTGCTGACCCAGATGGCGCTGTTCTGGTTCGACAAGCTGGGCCATGTGGTGCCCAACCACCTCACTGGTGACGACCCGACCAGCGTGGTGGCCGCCGACGAGGTGGCCCAGGTGCAGGGCCGCTCGATGCTGGTCAAGCGCCTGAAGCCGCTGCCGGTGGAAGCCGTGGTGCGCGGCTACCTGGCCGGCTCGGGCTGGAAGGAGTACCAGGACAACGGCCAGGTCTGCGGCGTGCCGCTGCCGCCCGGCCTGCACAACGCCAGCCGCCTGCCGGCGCCGATCTTCACCCCGGCCACCAAGGCCGAGATGGGCGACCACGACGAGAACATCAGCTTTGCACGCATGGCCGAGATCATCGGCGCCCCGCTGGCCGAGCAGGTGCGCGACACCGCCATCCGCCTGTACACCGAGGCCGCCGCCTTGGCGCTGACGCGCGGCATCATCATCGCCGACACCAAGTTCGAGTTCGGCCTCGATGCCGATGGCACGCTGACCCTGATGGACGAGGTGCTCACACCCGACAGCTCGCGCTTCTGGCCGGTGGCCGGCTACCAGGAGGGCATCAACCCGCCCAGCTTCGACAAGCAGTACCTGCGCGACTGGCTGGAGGGTGCCCAGGTGGACGGTGAGCCCTGGAACAAGAAGGCACCGGCCCCCCCGGTACCAACCCAGGTTGCCAACGCCACGGCGCAGCGGTATAGAACGGCCTTGGCCACGCTGCAGGGCTGACACCACAGCCTGCACGCGGGCCGGGGAGGCCCGCGATGTACTGCCGACTGCTGGACGACCTGGAAACCCAGGCCCGTAACGCCACCGACCGCGTGCACTGGGCACGCGCGGCGTGCAAGATCTCCGTGCACCGCGCCCGCCAGGGCCAGCACGACGAAGCCCAGTCACTGATCCTGCGCATCCGCGAAACCTTCGGCGTGGAACTGCACCACGAGATCGCGCCGTGGGTGATGTTGGCGGAGGGGGTGGGGCATTATTTTCAGATCAGGGTGAAACCCTCGTGGGAGCGAATGCGACGCGCATATGCGCTCGCGGTCGCCCTCAGGACCGAGGCCTTTCTGCCGGCTTGTGCCGCCTGGATGGGTTTGATCGCCCTCGAGAACAGTCGGTACGACGAAATGTCTCGATTCCTAGTCGAGGCCTTCGAGCACGCGCACGTTCAAGATCATCATGCCTTGGGCCGAGCGAGCTTGACGTTGGCCGATACGATCCACATGGCTGGCAGTTATCCCCTTGCACGCCGTTGGTACGAGAGCGCCCGCCGACATGCCACCGCCGAGGGCGATCAAGCCTTGCTGAGTGCGATGTTATTCAACGTTGCAATTTGCCGGGCCGCGAATATCTTGATCGCAGACGCGTTTGGTGAGGTTTCTGCGTCCGAGCTACTCAGGGCGAACATGGAAGTGGGCTCGTTCCGAACTTACGACTTTGCCGTTGGCGCTGTCTCGTTCGAGGAGTCGACGCCCCTAGTGCGCGGGCAACTTTTTCTAGTCGGGAGGAAGTACGCCGAGGCAAGCGACATGCTCGACAAGGTGCGAGCCGACATGTTGCCAAAGCGAGAGGTTCCACTTCTGCTGGCTAGTCGCGCATGGAGCTACGCCAACCTTGGCCGGCTGTCTGACGCCATGGAACTGATAGGTGTGGCCGTTGCATCGCTAACGGCTACTGACGACGAAGACAACCAAGCGTATGTGTTTGGTCGAGCCCGGCAAACAGCCAATCTTTGCGGGCACCCAGACTTGGCCTCTGCGTATGGCGAGCATGCTGATGCCCACCTTCAGGCGCACCAAGCTACCCAACAATCGACCATGTCGCTTGCCATGGCAATCGTAGAGAAGATCGACAGTATTCCCAAAAAAGAAGGCCCGGCGATTGCCGGGCCTCCATAGACAGTCGCTACGTCAGCGCTTAGGGCTTGTTCCCTGTCGGGAACGGCCAAGCCGCCGCGGGACTCAGAGCCGTCTTTGCAGCAGGTGCCGCAGGCGCAGGCGCAGGGGTGGCGGGCGCTTTCTTCGCAGCCGCCTTCTTTGCAGCGGCCTTCTTGGCCGGGGCAGCCTTCGTGGCCACAGCCTTCGGAGCCGCCGCCTTCTTGGCCGGTGCAGCCTTCTTCGCCGGCACGGCGGCCTTCTTGGCCGGTGCCGCCTTCTTGGCGGGCGCAGCGACCTTCTTCGCCGGTGCCGCAGCCTTCTTCGCCGGTGCCGCCTTCTTGGCCGGTGCAGCAGCCTTCTTGGCCGGAGCAGCAGCCTTCTTGGCCGGAGCGGCAGCCTTCTTCGCCGGAGCCGCGGCCTTCTTTGCCGGAGCAGCAGCCTTCTTGGCCGGAGCAGCAGCCTTCTTGGCCGGAGCGGCCTTCTTGGCCGGAGCAGCAGCCTTCTTGGCCGGTGCAGCCTTCTTGGCGGGGGCGGCTGGCTTAGTAGCCGGACGCTTCGCTGCCGGAGCAGCCTTCTTCGCAGTTGCCATCACAAACTCCTTGATCAAGTTGCAAGACACATTCCGTCGGTCTAGCGACGGCGTGATTCACCGCAGCGCCACGCGGGCCTCGAGACCCTTGCTGGCTCCCCGGTGAACGGGGATGCGTCCGCGGCGGTTGCTTCTGGTGAGCAACTCGACACGGACGCGGATCTTGTTCTGACCGCGGGACCTTGCGCCAGGCACCTGCGTGCCCGGCCCAATCAGTCCCAGCTCAGTGCGCCACCGGTTTGATACTCGATGACGCGGGTTTCGAAGAAATTGCGCTCCTTCTTCAGGTCGATCATTTCGCTCATCCAGGGGAACGGGTTCTCCTCGTTCGGGAAGAGCGCTTCCAGGCCGATCTGCGTGGCGCGCCGGTTGGCGATGTAGCGCAGGTAGCCCTTGAACATCGATGCGTTGAGACCCAGCACGCCACGGGGCATGGTGTCTTCGGCATAGCGGTACTCGAGCTCGACGGCCTTCTCGAACAGGCCGCGGATCTCGGCCTTGAACTGGGCCGTCCACAGTTGCGGGTTCTCGAGCTTGATCTGGTTGATCAGGTCGATGCCGAAGTTGCAGTGCATCGACTCGTCGCGCAGGATGTACTGGTACTGCTCGGCTGCGCCGGTCATCTTGTTCTGGCGGCCCAGCGCCAGGATCTGCGTGAAGCCGACGTAGAAGAACAGGCCTTCCATCAGGCACGCAAACACGATCAGCGAGCGCAGCAGCGTCTGGTCGTTCTCGAGCGTGCCGGTGCGGAAGTTGGGGTCCATGATCGCGTCGATGAACGGGATCAGGAACTCGTCCTTCTGACGGATCGAATCCACCTCGTGATAGGCGTTGAAGATCTCGCTCTCGTCGAGACCCAGGCTCTCCACGATGTACTGGTAGGCGTGGGTGTGGATCGCTTCTTCAAAGGCCTGGCGCAACAGGAACTGGCGGCACTCGGGCGCGGTGATGTGGCGGTAGGTGCCCAGCGTGATGTTGTTGGCCGCCAGCGAATCGGCGGTGACGAAGAAGCCGAGGTTGCGGCAGATGATGCGGCGCTCGTCTTCGGTCAGGCCGTTGGGATCCTTCCAGGTCGCGATGTCGCGCGACATGTTGATCTCTTGCGGCATCCAGTGGTTGGCACAGGTGGCGAGGTACTTCTCCCAGGCCCACTTGTACTTGAACGGCACCAGCTGGTTCACGTCGGTCTGGCCGTTGATGATGCGCTTCTCGGCCACGTTGACACGGCGCGTGCTCTTGGCTGCAGCCAGTTGCGGCGTGGCCACCGGGTCGGCCGATGCGGCGACCGCTTGCGCGGGTGCAGCGCTTGTGCGGGCAGTTGCCGTTGCCACTGCGGGGGCCACAGAGGCCACTGCCACCTGCTGCATCGGCGCAAGAGGAGAAGAGGCCTCAGGCCGCAATGCATTGGCGGCTTGCGGTGTGGAACCCTGTGGCGGTGTCGTCGAAGGGGATGCGACGTCGTCTTCCCAGACCAGCATGCGATTTCGTCCTATGGGTGCGAATTATCGGAGTGTCGTGTTCAAACACCAAGCACTTCTTGACATGCAGACGACTTCGTCGTTGCACGCTTGCATCGTTGGTGTGAGGTGATGCCCTGCCACGGCACCACAAGCGTGGCAGGGATCACACGACAGCGGGGATCTTGAGCGCAAGACCGCCCGCTCACTTTGCGGTTTATCAGCGCGGCAGCGGCAGCGCCGCTTACTGGCAGGCTTCGCAGTCGGGGTTGTCGATCGAGCAGAACTTGATGTCGCTGGCGGGCACCGCATCCATGGCCTGCTGGGCTTGCGCGGCCGCGGCATCGAGTGCCGACAGGCCACCGCTGCCCATGCCACCCGGCACGGCGTTCAGCGCGCCGGCGGTCACGGTCGACTTCTCGGCATGCGTGGCACCCATGGTGCGCAGGTAGTAGGTGGTCTTCAGGCCGCGCAGCCAGGCCAGCTTGTAGGTCTCGTCGAGCTTCTTGCCCGAGGCACCGGCCAGGTAGATGTTCAGGCTCTGCGCCTGGTCGATCCACTTCTGGCGGCGCGCGCCGGCCTCGATCAGCCAGGTGGCATCCACCTCGAACGCGGTGGCGTAGAGCTGCTTGAGCTCTTCGGGCACGCGGTCGATGCGGCGCAGGCTGCCGTCGAAGTGCTTGAGGTCCATCACCATCACGTCGTCCCACAGGCCCAGGCGCTTGAGGTCACGCACCAGGTACTCGTTGATGACGGTGAACTCGCCCGACAGGTTGCTCTTGACCGAGAGGTTGCCGAAGCAGGGCTCGATCGAGGCGTCCACGCCGATGATGTTGCTGATGGTGGCGGTTGGGGCGATGGCCACGCAGTTGCTGTTGCGCATGCCGTGGGTGGCGATGCGCGCGCGCAGCGCGTCCCAGTTCATGCTCACCGAACGGTCGACCTCGACATAGCCGCCACGTGCTGCGCTGAGCAGGTCGAGGCTGTCGATCGGCAGGATGCCGCGATCCCACAGGCTGCCGCGGTAGCTGCTGTAGCGGCCACGCTCCTCGGCCAGCTCGGTGCTGGCCCAGTAGGCGTGGTAGCAGATGGCTTCCATCGAGCGGTCGGCAAAGTCCACCGCGGCCTGGCTGGCGTAAGGCAAGCGCAGCTGGTACAGCGCATCCTGGAAGCCCATCAGGCCCAGGCCCACCGGGCGGTGGCGCAGGTTGCTGTCGCGCGCCTTCTTGACCGCGTAGTAGTTGATGTCGATGACGTTGTCGAGCATGCGCATCGCGATGCCCACGGTGCGCTTGAGCTTGGCCTGGTCGATCACCTTGCCGTCGGGGCCGTCGGTCAGGTGCTGGGCCAGGTTCACCGAGCCCAGGTTGCAGACCGCGATCTCGGTGTCGCTGGTGTTCAGCGTGATCTCGGTGCACAGGTTGCTGCTGTGCACCACACCCACGTGCTGCTGCGGGCTGCGCACATTGCAGGCGTCCTTGAAGGTGATCCAGGGATGGCCGGTCTCGAACAGCATCGTCAGCATCTTGCGCCACAGGTCCTTGGCCGGCATGCGCTTGAAGAGCTTCAACTCGCCACGGTCGGCCTTGGCCTCGTAGGCGGTGTAGGCGGCCTCGAACTCGGCACCGAACTTGTCGTGCAGGTCGGGGCAGGTGCTGGGCGAGAACAGCGTCCAGTCGGCGCCTTCGAGCACGCGGCGCATGAACAGGTCGGGGATCCAGTTGGCGGTGTTCATGTCGTGCGTGCGCCGACGGTCGTCACCGGTGTTCTTGCGCAGCTCAAGGAACTCTTCGATGTCCAGGTGCCAGGTCTCGAGGTAGGCGCACACCGCGCCCTTGCGCTTGCCGCCCTGGTTGACCGCCACGGCGGTGTCGTTCACCACCTTCAGGAACGGCACCACACCCTGGCTCTTGCCGTTGGTGCCCTTGATGTAGCTGCCCAGCGCGCGCACACGGGTCCAGTCATTGCCCAGGCCGCCGGCAAACTTGCTGAGCAGCGCGTTCTCTTTCAGCGCCTCGTAGATGCCGTCGAGGTCGTCGGCCACGGTGGTGAGGTAGCACGACGACAGCTGCGAGCGCAGCGAGCCGCTGTTGAACAGCGTGGGCGTGCTGCTCATGAAGTCGAACGACGACAGCACGTCGTAGAACTCGATGGCGCGTGCCTCGCGGTCGATCTCGTTGAGCGACAGGCCCATGGCCACCCGCATGAAGAAGGCCTGCGGCATCTCGATGCGCTGCTCGTTCACGTGCAGGAAGTAGCGGTCGAACAGGGTCTGCAGGCCCAGGTAGTCGAACTGCAGGTCACGCTCGGGCTTCAGCGCGGCGCCCAGGCGGGCCAGATCGAACTGCTGCAGCTTGGGATCGAGCAGCTCGCTCTCGACGCCCTTCTTGATGAACTGCGGGAAGTACTCGGGATAGCGCTCGGCCATCTCGTCCGGCGTGACCTCGGCGCCGAGGATCTCGCGGCGGATGGTGTGGCACAGCAGGCGCGCGGTGGCGCGGCTGTAGGCCGGGTCTTTCTCGATCAGCGTGCGGGCGGCCAGGATGGCGGCCTTGTAGACCTCGTCGATCGGCACGCCGTCATAGAGGTTGCGGCGCGTCTCGGCCAGGATGGGCTCGGGCTTCACGTCAGCGCCCAGGCCGGCACAGGCCGACTCGATCAGCGCATGCAGCGCGGCCACGTCCAGCGGCACCCGCCGACCCTTGTCGGTGACCTGCAGCGCCGGCACCGGCGGGGCGGCCTGCTCGACCTGGCGCGCACGTTCCTGCGAACGGCGCTCGCGGTACAGCACATAGGCCCGGGCCACTTCATGGTGGCTGCCGCGCATCAGGCCCAGCTCGACCTGGTCTTGCACGTCCTCGATGTGGAAGGTGCCGCCACCCGGACGGCTGCGCAGCAGCGCGCGCACCACCGATTCGGTCAGCGCATCCACCGTCTCGCGCACGCTGGCCGAGGCCGCACCCTGGGTGCCGTGCACGGCCAGGAAGGCCTTCATCAGCGCCACCGCGATCTTGTTGGGCTCGAAGGCCACCACCGAGCCGTTGCGTCGGATGATCTGGTAGCCCGCGTAGGCCGACATGGGGCTTTCGCTGCTGGCCGCGGCATGCGGCGCGATTCCGACGGCTGGGCTGCTGGTGACGAGAGTTTGCATGGATTCCCCTTGCGTGAATGACGGCGCGGTGCCGCTGGATGTTTGGTTCGGCGTGCCCGTGGGCACGCGCTGGCTGTGCTGCCCTGTGGCGCCGGTCACCCAACAACACCGGCGGCCCGGGTGCCAGGCGGCACCGCGGATCAGGCTGCAGGTGAGGAGGGTGAACAGGCGCCGCGCGAAGGCGTCAGGGCAAGGTGTTCAAGGCGTTCAGCATAGCACGAAGGGACACTATATCTGGGGGTACGTGCCACTCTCAAGCACTACCGGTAGCGTGCTTACCCTGCTTTGTGCTGGTGCATGGCGGCACCCGAAACAGGCCTTGAACCGGGGCATGCGCCGCCGCGCCGCGTGGTTGGTGGCGATGGCGGCGCGAAGCCGCGCCAGCACTGGCTAAGCGGCCGGTTTCGGCCCGCCAGGCCGCGCCATTGCTGGCTCGGCGGCGCACCAGTGGCGCGGCCACAGCGCCTGCGCCTGCAGCGCCTGCCAGTCGAAGCCGGGGCCGGGGTCGCGCTTTCGCAACGGCGCCACATGCTCATGCCCGGCCAGATCGCGCACCGGGTAGGCCTGGGCGATGTCGGCCAGCAGCCGCGCCAGCACGGTGTACTGCGCCGGCTCGAAGGTTTCACCCTCCAGCCCTTCGAGCTCGATGCCGATCGACCAGTCGTTGCAGTTGTCACGGCCACGCCAGTGCGAGGCGCCGGCATGCCAGGCGCGGTGATCGCACGAGACGAACTGCAGCACCCGGCCGTCGCGCCGCACCAGAAAGTGCGCCGAGACCTGCAGCCCGCGGATCTGGCCGTAGTAGGGGTGGGCGTCCCAGTCGAGCTGGTTGGTGAACAGGCGCTCGATGGCGTCGCCACCGTACTGGCCGGGCGGCAGGCTGATCGAGTGCAGCACAACCAGCGCGATCTCCTCGCCCGGCGGCCGCGGGCCATGGTTGGGCGAGGGGCAGCGCTGCGCCGCCAACCACCAGCCGGCCTGCCAGGCGCCAGGCGCAGCGGGTGATGGCAAGACCGGTGGCAGCGGCGCGCTCGGGCCGGGCTCAGTCGCCGCCATGCTGCTCGGCCACCTGCACACCCAGGCGCGCCATGCGGTAGCGCATCTGGCGCAGCGACAGGCCCAGGCTGGCCCCGGCCGCGGTGCGGTTGAAGCGGTATTTCTCGAGCGCGCGCATCAGGATGTCGCGCTCCACCTGGTCGAGGTAGGCCGCCAGATCGCTGGGCAGCGACAGCGCGTCGGCGCGGGTGGCGTCGTCGGCCGTCGGCGTCTCGGCGGGCGCCGGGCCGGTGGGCACCGCACCAGATGCCGCGCCAGGCCCGGCACCCGCCGCGGCCGACTCGGCCTCGCCGATGTCGTCGAGCGGCAGGCCCAGGTCTTGTGGCTGGATCAGGTCACCGCCGGTCAGCGTGACGGCCCGGTGCAGCAGGTTCTCGAGCTCGCGCACATTGCCCGGAAAGCTGTGGCGCGACAGCAGCTGCGTGGCCTCGGTGGTCAGGCGCGGCGGTGGCGACACGCCGGCATCGGCCGAGATGCGGGCCAGCAGCGCGCTGCCGATCAGCGCCAGATCGTCCACCCGCTCGCGCAGCGGCGGCATGCGGATCTGGATGACGTTGAGTCGGTAGTACAGGTCTTGGCGGAAACGGCCTTCGGGCACCTCGGCCGCCAGGTCCTTGTGCGTGGCGCTGACGATGCGCACATTCACCGGCGCCTCGGCCACCGCGCCGATCGGCCGCACCGAGCGCTCCTGGATCGCGCGCAGCAGCTTGCTCTGCATGGCCAGCGGCAGGTCGCCGATCTCGTCGAGAAACAGCGTGCCGCCTTGTGCGGCCTGGAAGAAGCCGACCCGGTCTTCGGTGGCGCCGGTGAACGCGCCCTTGCGGTAGCCGAAGAACTCGGCCTCGAGCAGCTGCTCGGGAATGGCCCCGCAGTTCACCGCCACGAAGGGCATGGCCGCGCGGCTGCTGACCTCGTGGATGGCGCGCGCCACCAGCTCCTTGCCGGTGCCCGACTCGCCCTGCACCAGCACCGGCGCCATGCCGCGGGCCACCCGCTCGATCAGCGCGCGCACTTGCTGCATCACCACCGACTGCCCGCTCAGGCGCCGCAGCGCAGGATGCTCGGCGACAGCGCTGGCGGCGCTGGCGGCATTGGCAGGCAGCGCCGCCAGCACGGCCACGGCCGCTGCGCCAGCACCGGGCACGGGTGCGGCACCTGCGGCACCCGCGGCACCTGATGAAGCCCCCGGCGCCGGCAGGCTGCGGCCCAGTGCCGAGGCCACCACGCTGCGGAACTGGCGCAGGTCGACCGGCTTGGTGAGGTAGTCGAAGGCGCCGGCCTTCAGTGCCTCGACCGCGTTCTCGGCCGAGCCGTAGGCGGTGATCACCAGCGTCTTCTCGGGCCGGCCCTGGGCCTCGATGCGGCGCAGCAGGTCGAGCCCGTTGCCGTCGGGCAGCTTCATGTCGGTGATCACCGCGCTGTACTGGCGCTCGCCCAGCCGCGCCCAGGCTTCTTCCACCGTGCCGGCGCTGTCGACGTCGTAGCCCTCGCGGATCAGGGTCAGCTCGTAGAGCGTGCGCAGGTCGGGCTCGTCATCCACCACCAGCAGGCTGTAGGGCGCGGTCATTGCAGAGGGCTCATGGGGGCGGCATGGCGGCAGCGTTTGGGGGCGGCGTGGGGTGCGGCGTCGCGCGGCTGGCGCGGCGGCCGGCAGCGGCCTCAGCTGGCCGCGGCCACGCGTCGCATCACCACGCTGAACTGGTTGCGGTGACCGACATGAAGCTGCCCGACGGCGCCAGGGCGGTACTCGATGCTGGCGCCGTAGCGCTCGCACAGCTCGCGGCAAATATACAGGCCGAGCCCGCCGCCGCGGCTGCGCGTGGAGAAGAAGGGCTCGAACAGGTGTCGCTCGACCTCGGGCGCGATGGCCTCGCCGTCGCTGGCCACGTTGAGCAGCACGGCGCGGTCACCGGTGAGCGGGCGCAGCGTCAGCACCACCGCACCGGGCTGCTCGCCGGCATGCCGCACGGCGTTGTCCAGCAGGTTCAGCAGCACGCGGCGCAGGTGGTCGGCGTCGAAGCGCACGCGCAGCGCATGCCCGGGCAGGCTCACGCTCAGGCGCTCGTCGGCGCGCCAGCTGCTGGGCGCGCTGCGGCGCCAGTCGGCCACCACCACGGCCACCTCGGCGTTGGCATCGATCTCGGCGCTGCTGGGCGCGGCGCCGGGGGCCACGGCCATGACGTCGTCGACGATGCGCTTGAGGCGGTCGACGTTGTCGGCCACGATGCGGGTCAGGCGCTGCTGGGTGGGCGGCAGGTCGTCTTCCAGCAGCAGCGCATTGGCCTGGGCGATGGCCGCCAGCGGGTTGCGGATCTCGTGCGCGATGCCGGCCGACATGCGGCCCATGGCCGCCAGCTTCTCCTGGCGCTGGCGGCTGCGCAGCAGGCGCAGGTCTTCGATGAACAGCACGCAGATGTCCTCGGGCGGCGTGTCGTCGGCGGCGATGCCGCTGCGCCGCGTGAAGCGCGCGCGCACCTGCACCGCGCGGCCCTCGCCCTCGGCCTGCGGCAGCACCTGCTCGCGCGCCGATTCAGGCCAGTTGCCCTGCACATAGGCCTGCTGCAGCGCCTGCCACAGCCCGGCCAATACCGGCTCGCCGGACATCGGGCAGGGCAAGGCAATGCGCTGCCCCGCCACGCCCAGCAACTGGCGCGCGGCCGGGTTGATGGTGCGCACCGTGCCGGCACGGTCGACCACCATCACGCCGTCGTTCATCTCCTCGATCACCACGCGGTTGAGCTGGGTCTGCTGGCGCGCCAGCTCGAGGCTGCTGCGTGCGCTGCGCTCCTCGCGCGCCAGGCGCTGCGCCAGCTCGGCCGACAGCAGCGCCACCAGAAACAGCCCGGCCCCCGACAGCCCGGCCTGCGACAGCGCCAGCAGCAGGTCGCCCGCCGGCTGGCTGCTCCACCAGGCGGTGGCCAGCAGCACCAGGGCCACGGCGGCGGCCGTGCCGAGCGCCAGCACCCGCCGCGTGAGCACGCCGGCCATCAGCACCGGCAGCACCAGCAGCGCGCCATAGTTCAGCAGCCCGGTGGGATCGAGCAGGCGCAGCAGCACGAAGGCCAGCAGGTCGATGCCGATGGTCCACAGCCATTGCCGCGGCAGCAGGCGATCGGCCGGCGCGTCGTCGTGCACCCCGCGCAGCACCCACAGCGACACCGCCTGGCTGGCATAGACCAGGGCCACCAGCATCATCGGCAGCGGCGGCCGGCTGCCCAGCAGGGCCGCCACCCAGGGCGCCACCACCAGCGCCATGCCCAGCGCCGCCCGTGCGATCACATAGGTGCGCAGGATGCGCGGCAGCGCGGCGCCATCGCCCGACACCAGACGCTCGGCCTCGCGGCGCAGCAGCCGGCTGTCGCCACCGCCACCGGCATCGGCCTCGGCCCCGCCATCGCGCCGGCTGCTGGTGCGCGAATCGCCCCACACGCTGAGCCAGCTGTCGCCCAGCGTCGAGCGCGGCGGCCGGCGCCGGTCTCCCTGCCGACGGTCGGGCTGGCGGCGGCGTTCGGTGCCGCGCGATCCGGCCATCACGCCGGCGGTGTGCGCGGGCCCAGCGCGCGGTGCGCCGGGCTGCAGTAGATGTGCGAACCCTCCAGCAGCGCATCGGCCGCCGGCAGGTGCAGCCCGCAATGCGCACAGGCCACCATGGCGGCCGGCGCGCGCCCGGGGGTGCCGGCGGCGGGCTTGGCGGGCGGCGGTGGTGGCTTCACGCGCAGGCGCGCCGCCACCTTCCACAGCACCAGGCCCAGAACCAGCAGCAGCAACAGGTATTTCAAGATCAACTCTCAGCCGGCCGAGCGGCCCAGCACCACTTCGAACACAAAGCGCGAGCCGGCGTAGGCCAGCAGCAGCAGCAGCGCACCACCGTACAGCCAGCGCGTGGCGCGCCGGCCGCGCCAGCCCTGGCGATGGCGGCCCACCAGCAGCGCCGCAAACACCGCCCAGCCCAGCAGCGAGAACACCGTCTTGTGGTTGAAGCGGAACGGCGCGGCCGTGGCCACGCCCAGCACCAGCGCGGCGGTGAGCACCGCAAAGCCGGCCTCGACGAAGCGGAAGGTCAGCCGCTCGAGCCGCAGCAGCGGCATGCCCATCGGGCCCGGGCGTGCAGCACCCGGCAGGCCAGCGCCGGCCGCGGCCGGCAGGCCGATCTGGCCCGAGCCCACGGCCAGCAGGCCGGCCCGCGACCGCAGCGCGCGCTCGGCCGAATCCAGCATCGAGGCATGCAGCACCGCGGCACCGAACAGGCCGTACGAGGCCACGCCCAGCACCCAGTGCAGCGGCGCCCACGGGCTGGTCAGCGCCTGCACCCCGCCCGGAAAGGCCCAGGCCAGCAAGACCGCACCGGCCCCCATCACCGCCAGCACGCGGCGCACCGCGGGCAGCGGCACGAAGCGGCTCTCGACCGCATGCACCGCCACCACCAGCCACACGGTGAGCGACAGCACCGGGCCGAAGCCCAGGCGCGCGCCCGGTGTCTCGCGGCCCCAGCCGCCCACATCGAGCACCAGCAGCACCGCATGCAGCAGCCAGCCGGCCACCAGGGCCGGCGCCGGCCAGCGGGCGGTGCCGCCCGGCCCGGCCGCCGGCAGGGCCGCCACGGCATAGGCAAGCATGGCCACCAGCGCCAGCGCCAGTGGCGCCGCGCCCAGGCTGGCCATGGGGGCGAACGGTAGAATCATCGCAACGAGTGTACTTTCGCGGCCGTGCTCCTACGGCCGCTTCACGTTGCGCAAGGCACCCGGGGCATCGCGCCTCGGCCACATTGAGAAGATGGCCTCCACCCTTTCCGATCGCCTGTCACGCCTGGTCAAGACGATGCGCGGCCAGGCCCGCATCACCGAATCCAACGTGCAGGACATGCTGCGCGAGGTGCGCATGGCCCTGCTCGAGGCCGACGTGGCCTTGCCTGTGGTGCGCGACTTCATCGCCCGCGTGAAGGACAAGGCCCTGGGCCAGGAGGTGGCCGGCTCGCTGAACCCCGGCCAGGCGCTGGTGGGCATCGTGCACAAGGAGCTGGCGGCCACGATGGGCGAGCTGGCCCCCGATGGCGTGACGCTGCGCCCGGTGGCCGACATCAACCTGGTGACCCAGCCGC
Organism: Aquabacterium sp. OR-4; assembly: GCF_025290835.2. NCBI lineage: Bacteria > Pseudomonadati > Pseudomonadota > Betaproteobacteria > Burkholderiales > Sphaerotilaceae > Pseudaquabacterium > Pseudaquabacterium prasiolae. The sequence goes on from NZ_JAOCQD020000002.1 coordinate 1,767,917, forward strand.
CGGCCGTGATCCTGATGGCCGGTCTGCAGGGCGCGGGCAAGACCACCACCACCGGCAAGCTCACCAAGCACCTGATCGAGCGGCGCAAGAAGAAGGTGCTCACCGTCTCGGCCGACGTGTACCGCCCGGCCGCCATCGAGCAGCTCAAGACCGTCACCCAGCAGGCCGGCGGCGAGTGGTTCCCGTCCACGCCCGACCAGAAGCCGCACGACATCGCGCTGGCGGCCATCGACCACGCGCGCCGCCACTACTTCGATGTGCTGATCGTCGACACCGCCGGCCGCCTGGCGATCGACGAGGCGCTGATGGCCGAGATCCGCGACCTGCACGCCACCATCCACCCGGTGGAGACGCTGTTCGTGGTGGATGCCATGCAGGGCCAGGACGCGATCAACACCGCCAAGGCCTTCAAGGAGGCCCTGCCGCTGACCGGCATCGTGCTCACCAAGATGGACGGCGATTCGCGCGGCGGCGCGGCGCTCAGCGTGCGCCAGATCACCGGCGCGCCGATCAAGTTTGCCGGCGTCAGCGAAAAGATCGACGGCCTGGAGGCGTTTGACGCCGAGCGCCATGCCGGCCGCGTGCTGGGCATGGGCGACATCGTGGCCCTGGTCGAAGAGGTGACCAAGGGCGTGGACATGGCGGCCGCGCAGAAGCTGGCCGAGAAGGTGAAGTCGGGCGACGGCTTCGACCTCAACGACTTTCTCGCCCAGCTCAGCCAGATGAAGAAGATGGGCGGCCTGGGGCAACTGATGGACAAGCTGCCCTCGCAGATGACCGCCAAGGCCGGCCAGGCCGACCTGGACAAGGCCGAGAAGGACATGCGCCGCATGGAAGGCATCCTCAACGCCATGACGGCCAAGGAACGCGCCCGCCCCGCGCTGCTGATGGACGGCAAGACCAAGGCCAGCCGCAAGCGCCGCATCGCCACCGGTGCCGGCGTGCAGATCCAGGACGTCAACCGCCTGCTCAACCAGTTTGATCAGATGCAGGGGATGATGAAGAAGATGAAGGGCGGCGGCCTGATGAAGATGATGAAACGCCTGGGCGGCATGAAAGGCATGATGCCCCCCGGCATGGGCTGAGGCCGGACATGAGCCCGTCCTGAGGACGGGCGAATGCCTGCCGAAGCGGCCGGGCATGCAAAGCCCGGCCGTGGGGCAAGGCTGGACATGAGCCCGTCCTGAGGACGGGCGAGTGCCTGCCGAAGCGGCCGGGCATGCAAAGCCCGGCCGTGGGGCAAGGCCGGACATGAGCCCGGCCCCCGATCAAACCCAGCCCAGCGCCCGCAGGTAGCCCCCCAGCAGGCCGCCCACCGCAGCCAGCTCAGCCAGTGCCTTGCCGGCCATCACGGCATCGGCCACACGGCTGTGCACCACGCGCGGCCCCACGCGCATCGGCTCGGCAAACTGGTTGTCGGTGTCGCGCAGCACGCCGTGCAGCACATACGAGCCGATGGCCAGCACGAAGCTGGCCACCGCCGCCAGCACGCAGGCCACCGCCCACGCCGTGGGCAGCGCGTTGTGCTGCGCCAGCAGGCCCAGCAGCACCGTGGCAAAGGCATACATCAGCGCCGCGCGGTGGGCGGTGCTCACGTACTCGGGCGCCTGGGCCTGGGCGCTGCGGCGAATGGCCCGGTACTTCCACACCCCCAGCAGCAGGCCCACCAGCAGCAGCCCTCCTGCGCAGGCCAGCGCCAAACTGGCCGCGATCGATCCATTCATGCCCGTTGCTCCCTGCGGCGGATGCCGCATCCAGCCACCCGATGCGGCTGGCACACTGCGCGCACTCTAGGCAGCGCGGAGGGCGCGGCATTGAACGATTCGGCTGTGCTGCAGGGCCGTCGCCCCCCGGCCCGCGCGGCCACCGGCGCCGACAGCTGCCTGGTGTTCCATGCGCTGGCCGTGCTGTTTGTCGGGCCGCTCGGGCCGGTGGCGCCGCACACCCATGCCGCCCCGGCCCTGCTGGTGGGCCTGGATGGGCCGGTGGGCGTGGCCGCGGCCGATGCCCAGGCGCCGATGCAGCGTGCCAGCGCCTGGTGCATTGCGCCCGGTTGGCCGCACCGGGTGGATGGTGGCCATGGCGCGGTGGCGGTGCTGTACCTCGAGCCCGGCAGCCGGGCCGCACGCGCCGCCCTGCGCCTGGCGCCCGGCCCGGCGGCGCAGGCATCGGATGCGGCCACGGGCGCCTGCCCGCTGCCTGGGGCCGCCAACTGGTGCCGGGCGCTGCGCTGGGCACGGCGGCTGCACAGCGCGCCGCGCCTGGCCCGGCTGATGGCCGGCCTGTGCGAGGCGCTGCCCCCGCTGGCGCCACCCCCGCCCGGCGAACTGGCCAGCCGGCGCCACGGTGCGGCGCAGGTGCTGCGCGCCCTGGCCCAGGTGCGAAGCCTGGCCTTGGCGCCCGACGCGGCCGCCAGCGGCGCCCCGCCGCTGCGCGGCTTGCCATCGCCGGCCGCGGCCGGCATTGCGCTGTCGGCCTCGCGCCTGCGCCACCTGGTGAGCGCGCAGGCCGGCACGCCGCTGCGGCGCTACCGCCTGTGGTGCCGGCTCACCCAGGCCGCGCAGTGGGCGGCACGCGGCCACAGCCTCACCGACGCCGCACTGGCCGCCGGCTTTGCCGACCAGGCCCACTTCACCCGGGCCTTTCGCGCCATGTTCGGGTTGCCGCCCTCGGCCGTGCTGGCGCGGCCGGCGCTGCGCGTGTGGCTGCCCGAGGCCGCCGCCCCGCTTACTCCAGCAAGGCCTTCGCGAACTCGCGGGCGCTGAAGGTCTGCAGGTCTTCCAGCTTCTCGCCCACGCCGATGAAGTACACCGGCACCGGCCGCTCGCGGGCAATGGCCGCCAGCACGCCGCCCTTGGCCGTGCCGTCGAGCTTGGTGACGATCAGGCCAGTGAGCTGCAGCGCGTCGTCGAAGGCCTTCACCTGGGTCAGCGCGTTCTGGCCGGTGTTGCCATCCACCACCAGCAGCACCTCGTGCGGCGCCGTGGCGTCGGCCTTGGCGATCACGCGCTTGATCTTCTTCAGCTCCTCCATCAGGTGCAGCTGGGTGGGCAGGCGGCCGGCGGTGTCGACGATCACCACATCGCGGCCGCGCGCCTTGGCGGCTGAGACGGCATCGAAGCTCACCGCCGCGGGGTCGGCCCCTTCCTGGCTGATGATCTCGACCTTGTTGCGGTCGGCCCAGATGCCCAGCTGCTCGCGCGCCGCGGCGCGGAAGGTGTCGGCCGCGGCCAGCAGCACGCGCTGGTCGGCATCGGCCAGGTGCTTGGTGAGCTTGCCGATGCTGGTGGTCTTGCCGGCGCCGTTGACGCCCACCACCATCATCACCGTGGGTTCGTAGCGCCCCACCTCAAGGCCCTTTTCCAGCGGCGCCAGCAGCTCGGCCACGGCATCGGCCAGCAGGCCCTTCACACGCGCCGGATCGGTGGCCTTGGCCTCCTTGACGCGGCGCTTCAGGTCGGTGAGCAGGAACTCGGTGGCCTTGACGCCGGTGTCGGCCATCAGCAGCGCGGCCTCCAGCTCCTCGTACAGCGCATCGTCGATCTGCGTGCCGGTGAACACCTGGGCAATCGACGAGCCGGTCTTGCGCAGGCCGTTGCGCAGCTTGTCGAACCAGCTTTGGCGCGTGGGCGCCGGGGCTGGCGCAGGCGCTTCGGCCAAGGGTGCGGGTGCGGGTGCGGGTGCAGGTGCGGGCGCGGGCGCAGGTGCAGGTGCAGGTACGGGTGCGGGAGGCGCTGGCACCGCCGGCGCCACGGGCATGGGCCGCGGCAAGGCGGGCGATGGCACCACCGGCACGGCTTGAACGGCTTGCGCGGGTGGTGAGGCCGGTTCGGGCGGCACGACCGCAGGGGCTGCCACTGGGGCCGCCACCGATGCAGCAGGTGCTGCGGCCAAGGGTGCGGGTGCGGGTGCGGGTGCGGGTGCCACCGGGGCCGGCGCGTCCACTGGCGTTGGCACTGGCGCCGGCATGACCTGCGGCGCCGGGGCCGGAGCCAGCGCAGGCGCCGCCGCCGCCGGTTCAGCCGCCCGCCCGGTGAGCTTGCCCACCGCCTGCCTCCACCACGAACTGCCCTCGCCCGTAGGCGCCTCGGGCTCGGCGGCGGGGCTGGCTGCGGGCGCGGCCGCTGGCGCGTCGGCCGGGTCGGGTGTGGGCTTTTTCTTGAAGAAGCTGAACATGCGTTTGGGATTCGGCGCCGGGGGGCTTGCGAAAGGTTCCAAGATCCTGGCTATAATCGCGGGCTCTTGGCGCTTTAGCTCAGTCGGTTAGAGCGACGGAATCATAATCCGCAGGTCCGGGGTTCGAGTCCCTGAAGCGCCACCAAAATCTAAAATAGCCTCGCAGGTCAAAGACTTGCGAGGCTTTTTCTTTGGCCGGGGTATCCACCTAGGGTATCCACTTTTGGCCGCCAAGCCCGCTCGACTCGCCCGCAACCGACACGGCACCTTCACCTTCCGGTGGATCGTGCCGGTGCCTCTGCGCGAGCGCGTGGGCGCGCGCCGCGAGATCAGGGTCTCCCTTCGCACGAAGGACTGCCGGACAGCACGCATCCTCGCGCTCGAGCTCAACTTAGAACTCGAACGACTGCGCGCCGCCATGTCCAAGGACCCTGCCGCCGATCTCCGGCACCTGATCACCCCGCTCAACCTCAAGCTGCCGGGCGGCATCGAAGCCGAGATCAAGGACGACAACGACCTCCGCCTCTTCCAGAGCTTCCTGACGCAGAACGGCGACCTGCGCGACGCGCTGATGCAGGCCATCCGCCGCGGCGAAGATCCCAGCCAGGCGATGGCCAGCCTCGTGCAGGATCTCAAGCAGGCCGCCAGCGGCGCTCACCGCGTCGCTCGCCCGACGCCGATGGTCGAGGCCATCCAGCAGTTCGTCGCTGCCGCGAACGCGGGATCGGCCGCCGAGGTCACGCGCGGCACCCGCAGCACGCCCGGCGAGAAGCTGCGCACGCTGACCCTGCTGCTCGATGATCTGGCTGCGCAAGGCCGCGACCGAGAGACCGTGTGTGTCCACGAAGTCACCCGGTCCGACGTCAAAGGTTTCGTCGATCGCTACGCCAAGCGTCCGTCGAAGGCCGCCAGGGTGGCCCTCGCAGACCGCAAGCGTGCGGCGACGTCGCCTGAAGACACCGCGGTCGAGCCGACCAAGGCAGAGCTGAAGACCCTCAACGCGCGCACGATCAAGAAAGCGCTTGGCCACCTCCAAGACTTTTTCGTCCAGGCGCTGGCCAACGACTGGATCGCCATCAGCCCGATCGACGACGCCTTCGACCGAGCCACCGCGCAGTACCGCGTGATCTCCAGCAAGGAGAAGAAGTCCAACCACTACGACCTCTTCGATGAAGCCGAGATCCAAGGCATCTTCGAACCGCGGCGCTATCTGCGCAACCTGAACGCGGCGGATGACTTCTGGGCGCCGCTGCTGGCGCTCTTCAGCGGCGCACGCGCGGGAGAACTCGTCGGCCTGCGCGTGGCCGACATCGTGCTCGACGCGCCATCGCAGCTGTGGGTGATCAACATCACCGAGGAGCTCAACGACAGCGACGGGCCCAAGACCCAGAACTCCGTCCGCAGGATTCCCATCGCGTCGGCGCTCGTCGAACTCGGCTTCCTGGCCTACGTCGAGAAGCTGCGCCTGGCCGGCGCACAGGCGCTGTTTCCGCATCGCCCGATGAACAAGACGCGGAAGAACGATCCCTCGAAGCACCTCTCCCGCGTGTACTCGGAGCATCTGCGCGACTGCGATCTGAAGACCGCCAAGAAAGTGTTCCATTCGTTCAGGCACACCGCCATCACGCGCATGCACGTGCGCGGGGTGCCGGTCGGCGACGCTGAACTGATCGTCGGCCACGCATCGCAGGACACCGAGCTTCGGCTGCAGGCAGGGCGTGGCGCCGCTGGGAATCGCGGCAACGCGACGCACCTCGATACCTACGTCGATGCGGCGGCTTTTGCCGACAACGACAAGCCGCTGATGTTGCGACTGCGCGAGCATGTCGATCGCTGCCTCACCTTCGGCATCGACTTCGCAGGCCTGAAAGAGGCTGCGGCCATCGTCCAAGAACTCACTGTCTTGGAAGGGAAGCGGTGGAAGTCGGGCTGGCACGCCAACAGCCACAAGGTGGCGCAGACGATGACGGAGCGGGTCGCCGGCGCCTGCGGCCGACCGGCCGACGCCGCGTCGCCGGCCCCTGCGGAACCCGGCACCGCAGCGGCCTGATCCCGCATTTCAGGCAGCACGCCCCCAGTCGCATTTCAGCACCACCACCACGCCGCATTAACAACCACATGAGCGCGCCTGAAATGCGAACCACACAACTCACACAAACGCGGGAGACGCAGAGCTTCTACAGGCGCGTGGTGGCCCGGCTCGAACGCCACGCCGCCAAGCTGCTGGCAGCGGGCGACATGGCCGAGATCCCGGATCGCAACGTGCGCGTGGCCATCGCCTACGCTTGCCTGGAACCCACCGTGACCGAGGCCACCGCACGCCTGTACCGCGCGGCCATCCTGCACCTGATCGAGGCCGAACCGGGTGAGCGGGACTGGGACGTGCTGAAGATCATCGACCCCGAACCTTCGGCGAGCGAGTCCGACCGACAGGATGAGCTCCGGGAGAAACGTGCGCGGAACCTTCAGACGCTACGCGGCGCCCAGCAAAAGGCCAAGTGGCTGTCGATGCAGGACTGGGCCAGGCTGAGCGAAGCATTCGGTCGGTCCCGCAGCATCTGGGCCACACCGGCCCGCCACTGGATCACCGCCACCTTGCTGACGGGCCTGCGGCCCTGCGAGTGGCGCCGGGCCATGCTCGACGGCGCGTCGCTGGTCGTCGTGAACGCGAAGGCGACCAACGGGCGCTCGCACTCGGCGACCCGGACCATCGGGCTGGGCAAGTGCGATCGCACGGAACTGGCAATCGTCGCCTCCTTTCTGGAACTGGTGCGCAGCTTCGGCGAGGACGGCTACAAGACGCTCTACGACGGCGTGCGCGACCTGATCTGTGATGTTGCCCGCGAGACCTTTCCGGGCCGGGACCGGTATCCGTCGCTGTACACGGCGAGACATTGCTTCGCCGCGCGTGCCAAGGCGACTTACTCGAAGGTGGAAGTCGCCGCCTTGATGGGCCACGCCAGCACGGCCACGGCAGGCCGCAACTACGCCGCGGCGCGTCACGCCCGAGGCGGCCGACCGCTGGAGGCAGAACCCAGCGCCAACGACATCGACGCCGTGCGCCGCGCCCAGAACGCCAGGAACCTGCTCAGCGAACCCAAGGACATGCCATGAAGCCAAGCTCTCGCGATGACCGGCCAGCCTGGCCAAACCTCGCCAACAACAGTGATGACATGGCGACATGCCGGCATGAAGGCGGCGTTGCATCGTGGGGGCGGTCATGCTGAAACTCGCCGTTTTCTCTCAAAAGGGCGGCGCCGGAAAGTCCACGATCGCCGTGCACGTCGCGGTCGCGGCGGCGCGGTCGATGAAGGTGATCCTAATCGACGCGGACCCCCAAGGCACGGTGGCCAGCTGGGCCCAGGACCGACAGGCCACGGACCCTTTCGTCGCCCGCGTCGAGCCGTCGTCCATCACGCAGCTTCTGGAAAGCGCCGAGTCAGAGAGCTTCGACCTGGCGGTCATCGACTGCCCGCCGCACGCGGCACCCGGCACGGCCGCACTGCTGCGCGCGGCCAACCACATCGTGATCCCGACGCAACCGACGATGCCCGACCTCTCGGCCACCGCCCGCTCGGTGGCCCTGGCTCGATCCGCCGGCCGGGGCTACTCCTTCGTGGTGAACCGCGCGCCCACCCGCGCTCCGGAAGTCATGCAGGCCATCGAGGCGCTGGGCGGCGGCGGACGGGTGGCGCCGGTGGTGATCGGTGACCGCAGGGCTTACTCGCGCGCGCTGACGGCTGGCCTTGCGGTGACCGAGTTTGCGCCCGGCAGGTCGAAAGCCGCCACCGAGATCAACGTCTACTGGGATTGGTTGTACGAACACATGAAGGAACAAGCATGGCAAACGCCGCAAGCAGCCTGAGCAAATTCGCTGTCAAGCCAGTGGACGAGGCGAACGCCTCGACGAGCCCGGGCATCGTCCCCACGCGTGGGAAGAACAAGCGCGTGGGCATCGCTGTCCGCCTCAGCCCCGCAGACTGGCACCGCGCCACGGAACTCGCCATGCGCGAACGAACGTCGCTACAGCGCCTGCTGCTCGAAGGGGTGAGTGAGTTGCTCCGGCAGCGTGGCCTGCCGCCCTTGGCGGGGGACTGAACCGCGCCAGCGAAGTGGTGGCGTGGTGACATGCCACCACGTCACCGTGTCACCGTCCGTCGGTGCTGTTCGACATCGCAGGCAGCGCGCTGCCTGCGCTCGGCGCGACAAACCTCCGCGGTCTCGGCAGACTGCTTGTTGTCGCAACCCCTGGTCAGTTCATGGTAAGCGTCCGGCGAACCCGTCTTGACGACGGGTGCGGAGCTCAGGCGGAGGTGATGGGCTGCCAGTGATGCGGCAGGAGTTCGGTGATCCGGCTGGCCGGCTGCGTAGGAAGCCGCTCGAGCACGTACCGCATGTAGGCGTAGGGGTCGAGCCCGTTGAGCTTGGCTGAGTGGATCAGGCTCATGCCAGCAGCGGCACGCTTACCGGCGCGAAGTGATCCGGCGAACAGCCAGTTCTGCCGTCCGATCGCAATGGGCCGGATGCGGTTCTCCACCCAGTTGTTATCGATCGGCAGATCACCATCATCCAGGAAGCGCGTCAGCGCCACCCAGCGGTTCAGGCTGTAGTCGATCGCCCGAGCTGTGGCCGAACCATCCGGGATCTTCTGCCGCTGCTGCCGCACCCACTTGCCACGGATGTGCCGCTCCACCGTGAACACGCCCGGCTGGTAGTCCAGCTTCTCGGCCACGTCCTCGCCGATGCGCTGCATCGGTGTGCCGCAGCCGCAGGTGGTGTCCTCGGGCTCGTGGTGAACCTCGCGGCGCGGCAGGTTCGCCGGCAGCTTCTCGCGCTTGGGGGTTTGCTTCTCACCAGGCGCCTTGGTCGGGGCTTGCATCCCCTCGATCTCGGCGGCCACCGCCGCCAGATCGCTGTCCAGCGTCTCGTCCAGCAGGCTCTTCTGCTCGGCGTTGTAGGCCTCGCTCTTGGCGGCGAACTTCAGCCGCTTGAGGAGCGCGTTCTCGTGCGTGAGCTTGTCGATGACCGCCTGCTTGAACGCGATCTCGGCGCGCGAGGCACGCAGTGCCTGGCGCAGTTGCTCCGGATCCAGCGTGTCGAGGTCTTCGGCGATCACGGAGTGTGATCGTGCCAAGCGCAGCCTGCGACCACCATTGGCAGATGCCGCAATGGACGCGCTACAGCAGCGTGATCACGCCCGCCTCACCGATGCGTTGCCAGGGCAGGCCCAGCACCAGCGCATCGAACTGCGACCGGCTCAGCGTCAGCGTGCCACTGATGTCCTTGGGCCAAGCGAACTTGCCGCTGTTCAAGCGCCGGGCCGCCAGCCACACGCCGATGCCGTCGTGCACCAGCACCTTCATGCGGTTGGCGCGCCGGTTGGCGAACAGATAGGCATGGTGCGGCCGTGCTGCGCCGAACACCGTGACCACGCGCGCCAGCGCTGCTTCGGTGCCAGCGCGCATGTCCAGTGGCTCCACAGCCAGCCACACCGCTTCGACCTTGATCACCGAAGCAACTCGCGCATCCAGCCCGACAAATCCATCACCGAACTCATGGGCCAGCTCAGCTTCACCGTGATGGCGCCGCGGCGCAGCTCAACCTCGATGGCCTGCTTGTCCGCCGACGGCACCGCGGTCGTCGCGACCGCCACCGGCACGAACTGCTGCGACACAGTCACTGCACCTGCCTCGCGGGCCAGCTTGCGCCAGCCATGCACGATATTGGCGTTGATCCCGTGCGCCATTGCGACCTTGGCTACTGACGCGCCCGGCACGGCGCACTCGGCCAGGATCTGCGCCTTGAGCTCGGCGCTGTGGCGCCGTCGCTTACGACTCTTCTCCGTATCCATCGTGTCCAGCTATTCGTTAACTGGACAGGATCGTTATCGCCGCACCGCCCCGGTTCAAGATGGGTTCGCCGGACGCTTACAGTTCATGATGGATCCGCCTGAACCTCTCGTCGCCACCGCACCGATGAACGACGCTGCGGCCCTGCATGCAGGCGTTGGTGCCGGCGCGCATCGCAGCGCCCGGCTTGACCAGGCGGTGCGCGGCGTTGCCCGAGCGGCGATGAAGCGCGGGGAGAAGGTTGTCCAGATCCGGACCACGATCAAGCTTGGCCAGGCCCAGCGTAGCGAGAAGCCGAAGGCGTCAGCGCCGACGGTGCTGCTGTTGGACCCCAGGCAGATCGATGTGTCGCGCTGGTTCAACCGGCACGACGAGAGCTACCGCAGCGACGCATTCCAAAACCTCAAAAGGAGCATCCAACATGATGGTGAAAACCACGTCCCTGTCCTCGTCCGCGCCCTGCCCTCGGGCCGCAGCGGCACTGCGCAGCCACGCTACGAACTGGTCTACGGCCATCGGCGCCGCCAGGCTTGCTTGGAGCTCGGCCTGCCCGTTCGCGCAATCGTCGAAAAGCTCGCCGAAGGGGACTTGGTAAGGCGGGCCCACGCCGAGAACAGGGACCGGGCGCCCCTGTCTGCCTATGAAGCTGGCCTGTTCTACAAGCAGCTGATGGATGCTCAGCTGTACAGCAGCCAGCGCCAGATGGCGGAAGCCCTGGGCATCGACCAAGCCGACGCCGGCCGGAAGATGTGGTTAGCTGGGATGCCCGCCGATCTGATCGCGGTCTTCCGGAACCCGGTGGAGATCGGCTGCGACGATGCAAAGCGGCTGCGTGCAGCTTGGACGCAGGATGCCGAGGGCCTACTGCACCGCGCGCGCGGTCTGCTGGAAGTAGACGGGCCACTGCCAGCCAGGCAGGCCATTGTGAGGCTGGTGCCCCGGCGCCTTGCCGTGGGTGATGGAGGCTCCATCACCCAGGCCGATCAACCTGCCCCGGCTGCCGTCGATGCACAGACCAGAGCCATCGTCGAGATTCAGTCCTCGGGGCCCAGTGCGGTGACGCTTCGGGTCCACGCCGGCCTGTCCAAGTCCGACTGCGAAGCCCTGGTCGCCCAAGTGACTTTGTTCTTGCACAAGCGGCGAAGCGACCGGTCGATCTCTGCGGCGCAATGAGTCTGCTCATCGGAGTGCAGGATGGATGGAAGCATGCTTCCATCCGAGGGCGGGACAAGGGCTTGACCTCCGCAAGGGCTCGGCGTGCAGGAAGTCGGGTGGCGGCGCGCAGGCGCTGTGCATACGGCACCTGTCAAAACGAATAAGATGCGCCCACAGCCGCGTTACGCTGAACCTGCTGCCGGGTTAAACAACGTTTTCCGCTTCCCTTTCTGATTCGCAGACCGTGCCCATTCCTCTGGTCGGTGCGTAATCGGCAGACATCGACCATGCACTAAGGAATTTGGCATGTCTGTTTCGACTTTTTTCGTTTCCTCGGCCGCCGTGCGACATCTCAAGCATGGCGCCCAACACCGCACACGCGGTGTCCCCTCCGCCCATATGAGCGAGGCCCTCGCAGCGGCGCTTGGCTTCAGGACCCATGCCGCGCTTCGCGACGCACTCAGCGGCCGCGCCACGGTCGAGGTTCCCAAGCCCAGCAATGCACGCATGGTGAAACGGTTGCACGAACTCGGTCACCACGCGATCCCAGGTGGGGCTCGCCTCGTGCCCGAGTTCGAACACTCCTACACGCCCTTCCGCAACGACCCTCTGCGCAAGAAGCGCAGTGCGCGCTGGTGGGCCTGGCGCAACCTGATGGTGTCGGCCATCAACGCCGGTCTTGATCAGCGGCTATTCGGCCTCACGCCTACCGACAACTGGTGGCCCGGCGCCTCGCCGGAGAACCAACGCTGCCAGGCGCACATGTACCGCTTCCTGGTCGACGGCCGTCTGCCTGCACTTGTGAGCGTGGACGCCCATGCCGGCGACGAGCTGTCCATCTGCGTGCTGCTCAGCCCCAAGAGAACCGACATCAAGCCGGAGTGGCACCACGGTTTGGACTGGGCCGACGCGATGGCGCATGGCTGGGTGGAGCGCCGACTGGGCGTCTGGATTCAGGACGGCGGTGAGGCCTTCCACTGCAAGCGCGACCTCAAACCTCAGCTGGCCGAGCTGGCCATCGAGCCTTCTGGCTACGCCGATCAGGGCAGCTTCATTCTCTGATGTTCGCTCGTACGTCGGGGCAACACCTTTGCCCTGACGCAACGGTGTCGTGCGCCGCCAGGCTCTCGGCCTGCGTCCCGTGTCGTCACGTCACGGGCTTCCGGCGTCGATCCTTCATGTCCTCGAGCTCGTTGGCCTTCACCTGCCGATGGTTCACGGAATGCCTGTTCAGAGCTTCGCGTCGCCGGTCTTCGGCTTCTCGCCATTGATGTTGCCCGCGCCAGAAGCCATGTACTTCATGAACGAGCGCCCTGCATCGAGGTCCACCAGTTGGCCGAATCCGGACGCCAGGATCTTGACCCCGTTCCTGTGCTGGGGCTGGTAGCTGACGCCGAAAGCTTTGCGGCAGGCGGGGTCGAGCCTGATCTTGTCACCGCTGCCGCTGCGGACGAACGGGAAGTCCAAGCACTGCCCTTCAAACAGCTCGGCACCGTGGATGGCGGGATCACCTTGCTGCGGCGCGATGGTGCCACCGTTCACGATCATGAAGGCGCTCTTGATGGGCGCGGCGTCCGCGTACTTGGCCTGCACGTCGGCGACCATCTTCTCGTAGGCATACCGACCGCTCGCATCGTCGCGCCAGACCGCCCAGACCTTCCCTTCGTGGAGGAAGACCTTCACGAAATCGAAGTTCGACTTCGCTTCCGGATGCAGATCGAAGCGGATGCCTGCCCTCACCTTGGCACCGGTTGCCGGGCTGGTGAGCTCGTAGTCGGACTGTTTGAGGTTGATCGGCCGATCGTTGGCGTCCTTGCTACCCGGCGGGAAGCGCTTTCGGATGGCTGTAACGGCCTCGGCCTCGCTCATGCCCAGCTTCACGCCGAGAAGGTCGTACGAGGCAATTGCGCCCTTGGTGTCCTGCGGCTTGTAGATCGATGCCGCTTGAACGGGGCCGGCGCTCAGGGCGGCGAGAAGTGCGGTGGCGATGAGGCTGCGACAGGGGCGGAGGGCAGACAGAGTCATGTTGGTTTGATCGAAGGGAAGCACTGGGGGCATGCGGCCGAGCCCCGGTCTGCACACGCAGACCTCGCGGCCTTGGTCTGGGCTGATGCGGTCAGCGCCGCTCCGCAGAGGCCCGCGCTGGGCGGAAGACTCGGATGGCCCCGTTCAGCTCAGGATCGGAGTCCTTGCGCGCGGCTATCGCGGCAGCAAGGAGAACAGCATCCGGAATGCTGGATGCAGCCAGAGGCGTATTGCTCCGATCTGCGGCTCGCTCGCCGCTCTGGCGGCGCGGGTCGGTATCGGCTGCACGCACAGCGACAGCGTTCAGCAATACCACCGCGACTAGGCCAGCGGTTGCCGCAAACGGGCGAGTCTTCATGTTCTTGGCCTCCTCAGGCGAGACGTTGCGCCGGTTCAACCGGCTCGATGGCGACCGTCTGGACAGCTGCATTGCGGCCATGAGAGAGATCGGTTCAATCTCGCTTTGTACCATATATGAGGGTGCATATATGCGACCACATCCTCACCATTTCCGAGGATGCGCAAAGCCCAAGACGAACTGGTATTGCGAGCCGCCGCCGCTGAAATCAAAGCGCGCCGCGGCCGCATTGACATCAGCCAAGAGGAGTTGGCGCACCGCGCGGACGTCCACCGGTCCTTCATCGCGCGCGTGGAAGTGGCGCAGACGCAGCCCTCGCTGGCCGTCTTGGTCAGGATTGCTGACGCGTTGGAGGTGGACGCGGCTGAGCTCGTGCGCGCCATCGTTGAGCGCTGCAAACGCGAGGCATAAAGCAGGAAAGTCTCTGCTGCAGCAGGCGTTCCCAACCCCGATCACGAGGGCACATCTCGCGCCATGCCATCAAGCCGCTGCCTGCCAGCCTTTCATGCGGGGAGGTACCAAGACAGTGCGTCGGCGCCCGCGTCATGAAGCCGTCACGAACTGACCAGACCATGTAGGCATCACATGTAAGCGTTGCGATCAGGTGAGGCTATCGGGTGCAGGATCAGGCTGGGCAGAGCGATGAAGACGATGCCGAGGACGCCGGGATACCGGTGGCCCAGTACGTTCGCATGTCCACGGAGCATCAGAGGTACTCGACTGAAAATCAGGCCGCCACGATCAGCGAGTACGCAGCCCGCCACGGGATGCGGATCGTGCGGACGTACGAGGATTCCGGCAAGAGCGGGCTGAACCTCCGAGGTCGCAGTGGTCTGCAGGCGTTGCTTCACGACGTGAAGCAACCCAATCCGAAGTTCAGTTCCGTACTGGTTTACGACGTCAGCCGCTGGGGCCGCTTCCCTGACCCCGACGAAGCCGCTGTCTATGAGCACGCGTGCAAGAGCCGCGGCATCCGGGTCATTTACTGTGCCGAGCCCTTCAACAACGACGGCTCGTTGCCGTCCACTGTGTTCATCGGCATCAAGCGCAGCATGGCGGCCGAGTACAGCCGTGAGCTTTCAGTGAAAGTGTTTGCCGGCGCCAGCAACATCGTCCGGCACGGCTTTCGCCAAGGTGGCGTCGCCGGGTTCGGGCTGCGGCGTCAGTTGGTCGACGAGCAACAGAACGTCAAGGGGCTGCTGTCGCGCGGCGAGAAGAAGAGCATCCAGACCGACCGCGTGGTGCTGGTCCCCGGCCCGCCCGAAGAGGTGGCGGTCGTGCATCGCATCTATCGGCTCTTTCTCGAAGACTGCATGCCGGAGCGCGTGATCGCCTCCGTGCTCAACCGGGAAGGCATCCCGTCGGACGCGGGGCGCGCCTGGACGCGCGGCACGGTCCACCAGATCCTGACCAACGAGAAGTACATCGGCAACAACGTCTACAATCGCACGTCGTACAAGCTGAAGGTCCGGCACGTGCGCAACCCGCCGGACGAATGGGTGCGTCGCGACAGTGCGTTCGAAGCCATTGTTCCGATGCACATGTTCGTGCAAGCCCAGGCGATCATCGCCGCGCGCTCTCAGCATCTGGATGACGATCAGTTGCTGGACCTTCTCCGGCGGACACTGCAGAAGCACGGCGCCTTGTCCGGCATCGTCATCGATGAAGACGAGGACGCGCCGTCCAGCTCCACATATCGCAGCAGGTTCGGCTGCCTGCTGCGGGCCTACAGCCTCATCGGCTACACCCCGCGGCGCGACTATGCCTATCTGGAGATTAATCGGGCGCTACGGCGCCACCATCCCGAACTGATCGAGCAGATGGCGGCCAACCTCGTCAGCACAGGCGGCTGGACGGTGCGTGACCCCTTGACAGACCTGCTCACCGTCAACGGCGAGTTCACCGTGTCGCTGGTGATCGCGAGATCGAAACCGACACCCGCTGGATCGCAACGGTGGCGGATCCGCTTCGACGCCAGCCTGCTGCCGGACATCACCGTCGTGGCTCGCATGGACCCCGGAAACCAGCGGGTCTTCGACTACTACGTTTTCCCAGCCATCGACTTCATTCCAGACACGTTGCCGACGCTGGAAGACAACGGCTTCACACTGGATGCCTACCGCACGGATTCGCTCGACTTCTTCTACCAAGTGGCGGGACGTGTTTCTCTGCAGGACGCCGCATGACCCAATCGTCCCCCCACATTGAAATGATCCCGATTGCCGACATCGCGGTAGTCAACCCACGTGTCCGCAACCCGAGGATCCACAAGACCATCACCGAGAGCATTGATCAGGTCGGTCTGAAGAGGCCGATCACTGTGCGGCGCGTACCGCCGGGGCAAGGTGGTACGCCCTATGCGCTGATCTGCGGACAAGGGCGCCTGGAATCCTGCCGGATGCTGGGGCAGACCGAGATCGCCGCCTTGATCGTCGACGTCGACGAAGAGACCGGGCACGTGATGAGCATTGTGGAGAACGTTGCCCGGCGAACGCCCCGCGCCGTGGAGACGCTCGAGCATGTGCGTGTCCTCAAGCAGCGCGGTTACACCGATTCCGAAGTGGCGGCCAAGCTCGGCTGCACGCCCTCGTGGGTCAACAACGTGGTGAACCTGCTGGAGCGCGGCGAGAAGCGATTGTTGGCGGCCACCGAAGCAGGCCACATCCCGATCAACCTGGCTGTCAGCATCTCTCGTGCGAATGGCGCCGACGCACAGCAGCTGCTGATGGATGCCTACGAAAGCGGCGAGTTGACGGGTCGAAAGATCACCGTTGTGCGTAAGATCCTCGAGCAGCGGGAGCGCAGCGGCAAAAAGGGCACCAATTCGTTTGCCAGGGGCCCGACGCGGCGCCAGATGAGCCCCGAGGACCTGGCCAAGCTGTACCAGCGCGACGTCGAAATGCACCGGCGGATCCAAAAGAAGGCCGAGTACACGCAGAAGTCGCTGCTGCTGGCCCAGCAGATCTTCAAGGAACTGTTCGCGAGCAAGGAGTTCTGCGCCCTGCTACGTTCCGAGAAGCTGGTGAGCGTGCCGCAACCCTTGGCTGAATTGGTGCCGCGCGGGGGCCTGGTGCGATGAGCCAGAAGCCGCCAAAGTCGGTCCGGCTGGGGTTCGAGCGGAATTGCAAGGAGATCGCGCTCGACCTGCTCCAGCCGGGCATCCCCTTGCCGGCCGGCATCAAAGAGACCGTCAAATATCACCAGATTCGCACATCGGTGCAGGCCATCGGCCTTGTGGAGCCGATCGTGGTGGCGCACAGCCGCGAGACTGCCGGCACGTTCACGGTGCTTGACGGACGCATGCGCCTGGAGGCGCTGCGCGAATTGGCCGCGCAGCATGCGCTGTGCCTCATCTCGACGGACGACGAGGCCTACACCTACAACAAGCGCGTCAACCGACTCTCGGTGGTGCAGGAGCACCGCATGATCGTCCGTGCCGCCGAGCGGGGCGTGTCGGTCCAGCAACTGGCCGATGTGCTGGCCGTATCCCCCGGCGCCATACGGCAGCAGTTCAAGCTGCTCGATGGCATCTGCAGCGAGGCGGTGTCACTGCTGGCCGACAAGCCTGCCACCCATGGCATGTTCAAGGTGCTTAAACAGATGAAGCCGTTCCGGCAGATTGACGTGGCGCAGGCCATGATCAACCTCAACAACTACACCATCAAGTTGGCGCTGGCCATGCTGCAGGCCACACCGCCGGAACAACTGACGGAAGCGGCGACAGCAAAGGGTCAGCGCGCCGGCCCGACGGAGGCTCTTCAGCGACTGCAGCGTGAACTGGCTGCCGTGCAGGCCGACACCAAGCTTCTGGAGGAAGGCTACGGGCCGGCCAACCTGCAGTTGGAGATCATCAAGACCTACGTTGGCAAGACGCTGCTCGAAAACGCCGCCGTCGTCCGCTGGCTGGCCAAGACGCACGCCGAGTACCTGCAACAGCTCCAGCTGATAGCGGAGATCAAGCAACTGCCGACGCAGTAGCGCTGCAACCCGCCGGTTCAGATTCGGAGCACGTCCTCTGCCATGCCATCCAATCGCTGCTTGACGGCCTTCCAGCCCGGCAGGTGCCGATCCAGCAGCCGATAGAACCGCGGGCTGTGGTCGTGGCTGGCCAGGTGACACAGCTCGTGCAGCACCACGTAGTCGATGCATTCGCGCGGCGCCCGGACCAGTCCGGGGTGCAAGGTGATGCGCCCAGTGGGGGAGCAACTGCCCCATTGCACGCGCATGGCCTGCAATCGCATCGGCGGCGATGCCTTCACCCAGCGAAGCCCCATCGCAACCGAATCCATCCGCTCACGAAGCACCTCTCGGGCACGTTGCCGATACCAATGGTCCAGCGCCTGCTGCACCGTTGCCGAAGCCGCTTCGCGCGCGACCACTTCCAGGCAAGCACCGCGCAGCTTGCATGACGGCGTTGCCACTTCGTCTACGATGACCCGCAAGCGATACCGACGGCCCAGGTAGTGCACCGCCTCACCGCTGACGTATTCACGGGGGCGAACATGGGCCGTACGCGCACGAGCAGCCTCTACGTGATCGAGGATCCATCGCGACCGTTTCTTTACGGCGACGATGACTGCTTCGTGTCCGACGCCTTCGGGTGCGTCCACGAGCACCCGCCCATCGGGCTCAACGTGGATCGCCACCTTCGATGGCTTTCGATCCCGTTGTACCCGCAACGAAAACGAAATGACTTCGTCTCCGTAGCGGACGCTGAAGCGCCCTGCCCGGACCTCGGCACCGGCCATCACGCTTTTCCAAGCCCCAAACGCGTGATCTGCACGATCTGGTCCACGGCCTGCTTCGCGCCGTCCAGGCCCAGGGTCTTGAACAACAGCGGCAGCAGCCCCTTGCGAATGGCCGCTTCGATGCTCTGCGGGCTCAGCGAGTTTTCGGCCACCGCATCACGCACCACCTGGTCGATGGCCAAGGCCTGCGCCACCACGGCATCGCGTGCAGGGACGTCCATGGCGGCCACGGCGTCATCGCCCATCACCAGGCGCAGCACGCCGAAGTAGGCCCGGGCATGGGGCTGGTCGGCCAGCGCGTCGGGCGTGCCAGGCGCCTGGCGGGCACCAAGCCTGTCCTCGAAGTCCTTGAACAGGGCGTACTGCTTCAGCGGGTGCTCGAACATGGCCTCAGCCTCGGCGATGGCCTGCCGCAGCAGCTCGCCGAACACCTTCTGCGCGTACGGGTCTTCTGCCAGCTCTTGCTCGATGGTCTTGCGCAGCCGCGTACGAATCAAGTCGGTCTCGTTGCGGGTCTTCTCCTCGGACCACTGTGCCGGGTCTTCGGGCTGGCCGAGCTGATGCACCAGGTACACGCCCTCGGGCTCACGCACTTCCTTGCCGATGACCTGCTTGTCCACCAGGCGGCGGATCTGGTCTTCGTAGACGCTGTAGTCCACCACCTCCATCGCGTCGCGACGGGCAGTCTGGCGCAGCTCGGTGAAGAAGCGCAGGTCGGCCTTGTACTGCGCGATCAGGCCTTCCGAGAAACTCTTGTCCTCAAAGAAGCTTCGGCTGGCCAGCGCCGTCTGCAGGCACAGGCCGAAGGCCGTGACGGCGGCATAGAAGTCATCGCGCAGCTTCTGGCGCTCGTCGTACTCCTCGCCATCAGGGGCCGTCACGAACTTCGGCGTCAACACCTGGCGGTACTGCTCGCGGTCGCGCTTGTTGGCCACGCCCTTGAAGAAGGACCAAAGCTTGTCGTGCAGCGCCGGCAGGCGCTTGTATTCGGTGCTGACCTGCTGGTACAGGCCTTCCAGGTCGTTGAGGTCGAAGCCGCCCTGGGTGCGTTCTTCCAGGTCCTGGTAGGCGCGGATCGCCGTGTCCAACTCTTTCAAGATGCCGCGGTAGTCCACCAGCAGACCGAAGCGCTTGGCATCGTGCAGCCGGTTGACCCGCGCCACGGCCTGGATCAGGTTGTGGCCCTTCAGGGGCTTGTCGATGTAGAGCACCGCGTTGCGCGGCTCGTCAAAGCCCGTCAGCAGCTTGTCGACGACGATCAGCAGGTCGGGCTCACCATCGCTGCCGAAGTCGGCGATCAGCTGCTTCTCGTAGTCTTCCGGGTCACGCCCGCTGGCCAACACCGTCTGCTTCCACCACTTCTGCACCTCAGGCAGGGTGTCCTCGTCGACCTCGGCATTGCCCTCGCGGGTGTCCGGCGCCGAGATCACGACGGCGCTGCTGACCAGGCCGGTGTCGTCCAGCGCCTTCTTGTAGCGGATGGCATCCTGCTTGCTGTCGGTGGCGATCTGACCTTTCAGCCCCGTGCCCAGCTGCTTGAAGTTCTGGTCGAAGTGGCTGGCGATGTCCCAGGCGATCAGCTCGATGCGGCCGGCCGCGCCATAGATCGCCCCCTTCTTGGCGAACTTCTTCTTCAGGTCGGCGCGCTGCGCGTCGCTGAGGCTGGCCGTCAGCTTGTCGAACCAGCGGTTCACCGCCTCTTCGTTGATCGTCAGCTCGGGCACCCGCTCTTCGTACAGCAGCGGCGCCACGGTTTCGTCTTCCACCGCCCGCTGCATGGTGTAAGCATGCACGATGGGGCCGAACTTGCTGGCTGTCTTCTCGTTCTTCAGCAACGGCGTGCCGGTGAAGGCCACGTAGGCCGCACGGGGCAGCGCCTGCTTCATGCGCTCGTGCGTCTCGCCGCCATGGCTGCGGTGGCCCTCGTCCACCAGCACGATCAGGTTGGGGGAGTCGTTGCGGCACTCCGGCAGCTTGGACGCCGCGTTGAACTTGTGCACCAGCGTGAACGAGATGCGTTCGGTGCCGCTGCCGATGCGCCGGGCCAGGTCACGGCCCGACAGCGCCCGGCTCTTTTCACCATCCTTCACCGAGGCGATGGCCGAACCAAAGGCGCCGCCCGACATGAAATTGCGTGCCAGCTGGCTTTCCAGGTCCACCCGGTCGGTCACAACCACCACGCGGCACTCGGCCAGTGCCTCCACCAGCAACAGCGCCTTGGTGAGGAACACCATCGTGAAGCTTTTGCCGGATCCCGTGGTGTGCCAGATCACCCCGCCCTCGCGACCACCGTCGGGCCGCAGCTGGCCCAGCCGCTGCAGCAGCGCACGGATGCCGAAGAATTGCTGGTAGCGGGCGACGATCTTGCCCACCTTGCGGTCGAACAGCACATAGCCGCGCAGAAATTCGAGCAACCGGGCTGGCGCCAGCAGGCCGATCAGCAATACGTCCTGCTCGGACGTGGCCATGGTCTCGGCCCACAGGCCCTCGAAGTACGCCCGCAGCGCTGGTGGCTTGCCGTCAAACAGGCGGTCGCGCACGTCGGTGGCGAGCGGCGCGTTCTTCAACGCCAGCCAGTGCGGCTCGCTGAATTCTTCGTCGCGCCAGCGGGCCCAGAACTTGGCCGCCGTGCCGGTGGTGCCATAGCGGCCCTCGGTCTGGCTGATGGCCAGTAACAACTGGGCGTAGGCAAACAGCTGGGGAATCTCGTCCGGCCGCTGGTTGCGCAGGTGCTGGCTGACGCCCTCGGCCACCATCGATTTCGCAGCGTGCGAGCCCTCGGGCCGCTTGGCTTCGATCACCACCAGAGGCAGGCCATTGACGTAGCCCACGATGTCGGGTGCGCGGTGGTGCGTACCCTGGGTCGACAGCACCTGCAGCTCTTCCGTCACATCGAAGCGGTTCGCCGTCGGGTCGGGGTTGCTCCAGTCGATGATCGCAATCGTCGGCTGGTGCTTCTTGCCGTCGGGCATGAACTCGGTGACCGTGATGCCCAGGGCCAGCTTGGCGTACAGCCGTTCGTTGGCCGGCAACAAGCCCTCGGCCAAGTTCACCGCTGACAGCTCGCGCACGATCTGCTCGATGCCGCTGCTGGACAGCGGGTAGCTCTGGCCCTTGTAGTCGTAGCGCCGGGTCTGCAGCACCTCCACCAAGCGGTGCTTGAGGATCACCTCGCGCGTCCCTCCGCGCAGGGCCAGCGCCTGCGCGGTGGACAGGAAACTCCAGCCCAGGTTGCACAGCAGATGCAGCGCGGGGATGTGAGCGCTGTACTGTTCTCGGGGGTTCGGCGTGGTCATCGCGGTGCGCCCCGGCCAGGCAACAAAAAGCCGCCGAGGTTGCGCATGCGTGGGCAGAGGCGTGGCGGCTGTGTTGACCGAAGTTTAGAAGACGCGGGCATCCGGGGGGCGATTGGATGAATCACGCAGCAACTCCTTCACGCTCCAGATGCACCCGGCGCTTGCCGGTCAGCAGGTCGGCCATCAGGGCGGCCTTCTCCTGAACGAGCCGGTCGAACATCTCTTTGGTGCCGTGAGCTACCTGCATGGCTGCATCAACGATGGCGACGATTCGCTCTTGCTCCGCTATCGGCACCAGTGGAATTGGCAAGGCCTTCAGCTGGGTCGAGTTGATGCTTGCCAAGTTCGTGCTGCGCTTGGCACAGCTGAGAAAGTAGCTGCGCCCGTGGTCGCTGGCGGCCATGGCGGCGATGAAGCCTGGGAGCACGCGGCCAAGCTTGGGACGCACCGCAAAGACATGGTTCTGGTGCAGGCAGGGATCGATCTCGCCCGACCACACCGTCCCGCGGCCGAGCTTGTCGAAGTCGCCGCCCTCGGTCATCAGAACATCTCCGGCCTGCAGCGCGTACCGGCTGACATGTTCGCGAGCCACCTCGATGAGCTTGACCTCGCTCAGGTCGAGTCGGCCGTCCTGGACGTTGGCGACGCGGAGATATGGCACCTTGATCGCGTCCCGTTGCCCGGTCTTTCCTTTGGCCAGGCCTGTGCGCACGTCAGCAACATCCGCAAGGGGGACACGAGCGTGCCTCAGCGCAGTACCGATCAGCGTCTCGCGGACGAGCCTGGCCTGCTCCATCCGTTTGGCCCAGAGCGCTCCCGCCACAACAATTGCGTCGTCCCACGCGGTAAGGATTCTGGCGATGCGGCGCTGTTCGTCCAGCGGCGGTACCGTTACGGCAAGGTTTAGGAACTGCTCCTTAGATATGTTCTTCATGCTGCCGCTTGAGCCCGTCGCAAGCGCAGAAATCTCAGCCCGCGTCGGTGCGTTTGCAAGCCAATTTGCCAGCCATCGCATGTGAACCGGCCTTGTCGAAGTTGGCTGCAATTGCCATAGCTTGTCGGGAAGAAACAGGTCTCGGTGATCCTGTTCGATGTAGGCGCTCGCGCCCAGCAGTTCGGCGGTGTTGCAGCGACTGACGATGATCCGATCCGCGCGCGGATTCGACTTTGCGCGCGAAACTTCATCCGCTCGAATTAACTTGTTCTGCGTCGGATCGAACACGCCGCTGGTGACAGCACTGATCTTCAGCACTCCATATTCGCCCTGGCCAGCCGCCCTATCCAGGCCGTTCACGCTGACACCAGACTCGACATCGGCAACCAAGTCGCCAAGCCTACTGCGTGACCATCCTTCAGGAAGCATCGCCCGCCTCCTTCGTTGCCTTGACCTCATCGACCAACAGTGATCCCGCCGGCTCCTCCCCAGCCCCTTGCACCAGCCTGTCAAAGTCAGACTCGTACAGCCGATCCTGCACGACGCGGTACTTCTCGAATTCGCTCTCGGCGTGCGCTCGCGCAATTTCGGCGGTGACCTTGCCCGCGTCCTGCAGCACCTCCCGGTCTGTCGCGACGATGAAGCGGTTTAGGCGCGTCTCCCAGTCCTGCATGGTCATGGGGATGTTGCGCAAGGCCATGTCTTCGGCCACATCGAGGTAAGCCGATACCAGGCGCTGCAGCTGCGCCATTTCGCTCTCGGTCAGGTAGTTCTTGGCCACCACCACGTCGAACTTCTGGATCTTTCCCTCGGGCGCGTCCTTCCACGAGGTCAGGCCCATGCGGTCCTTGCGCGCATCAGCGCGGCTGTGGATCACCTCGGCGGCGGTCTGGCCGTGGATGGCCCAGTGCAGCTTGTTCTGCACGGTGGCAAAAAAGCGCTGGGTGGACTGTGCTTGGCGGTCGTAGTCGATGGCCGTGGCGTAGATGTCGGTGATCTTTTGGTAGAACTTGCGCTCTGACAGGCGGATCTCGCGGACGCGCTGCAGCTGCTCCTCGAAATACTGCTTCGTGAACACCGTGCCGTCGTTCTTCAGCCGCTCGTCATCCATCGCGAAGCCCTTGATGGTGAAGGACTCGACGATGGCGCTGGCCCACTTGCGAAACTGCACCGCGCGCTCGGAATTGACCTTGTAGCCCACCGCGATGATGGCGCCCAGGTTGTAGTGCTGGGTGTCGTAGGTCTTGCCGTCACTGGCAGTTTTCCGGAATTTCCGGATAACTGAATCTTCGGCCAGCTCTCGGTCCGAGAAGATCTTCTTGAGGTGCTCGCTGACCGTGCGGACGTTCACGTCATAGAGCTGGCCCATCATCTTTTGGGTCAGCCAGACGTTTTCATCGGCATAGAGGGCTTCCACACCCCCCTGGCCGGCGGCCGCAACAAAGGTCAGGTACTCGGCCGCCGATGAGCGCGTGATGCCAGGCGCCACCGTCAAGGCCCGGCTGCCAGGCTTGCTGCTCGCACCGCCGCCTTTGCCACCTTTGCCCCTTTCACTCATAGCCCAGCTCCTTCAGATAAGCGTCCATCTGGGTTTCCAGCCGCGCCAGCTCGGCCTTGAGCTCCAGGCGTTCGCGGCGGACGGCCATCAGGTCGATGGGAGCCTCTTCCTGGAAGGTGTCGACGTACCTGGGAATGTTCAGGTTGAAGTCGTTCTCGGCGATCTGGGCCTTTGTTGCCAGGTGGGCGTAGCGCGGCACCGACTGGCGGTCGGCCGCGGTGGCCTGGATGCGCTGCAGGTCGGCTTCGCGCAGCACGTTCTGGTTCTTGCCGGCCTCGAAGTCGCGGCTGGCGTCGATGAACAGCACGCGGTCATCGACCTTGTTTTTGCGCAGCAGCAGCACGGCGGCCGGGATGCCGGTGCCGTAGAACAGCTTCTCGGGCAGGCCGATGACCACGTCGAGCAGGTTTTCTTCAATCAGCTGCTGGCGAATGCGCCCCTCGGCCGCGCCGCGGAACAGCACGCCGTGCGGCACCACCACCGCCATGCGCCCGCTGCCGGGCTTCATCGTCTCGACCATGTGCAGGATGAAGGCGTAGTCGCCCTTGGTGCGCGGTGGCACGCCACGGCGGAAGCGGCTGAACTTGTCGGCATCGGCGCCTTCGAAGCCCCACTTTTCCAGGCTGAATGGCGGGTTGGCGACCACGATGTCGAAGTGCTTCAGGTTGTTGGCACCGTCCAGCAGCTTGGGGTTGCGGATGGTGTCGCCCCACTCGATGCGGTGGTTGTCCTCGCCGTGCAGGAACATGTTCATCTTGGCCAGCGCCCAGGTGCTGCCGATGGCCTCCTGCCCGTAGAGGGCGTATTTGCGGCTGCCGGCGCCTTCGCGGATCAGCCGGCCGCACTTCATCAGCAGCGAGCCCGAGCCGCAGGTGGGGTCGCAGATCTCATCGCCGGGCTGTGGCGCCATCAGCCGCGCCATCAGGGTGGACACCTCGGGCGGGGTGTAGAACTCGCCGGCCTTCTTGCCGCTGGTGGAGGCGAAGTTCTTGATGAGGAATTCGTAGGCGTTGCCGATCACGTCCAGCGAGCCGACGCGGCCCTCGCGCAAGTTCAATGCGGGCTTGGCGAAGTCTTCCAGCAGGTGGCGCAGGATGTCGTTCTTCTGCTGCTCGTCGCCCAGCTTGTTGCTGTTGAAGCTGATGTCCTGGAACACGTCGCGCAGCTTGGACAGGTTGGCGTCTTCGATGGCGTGCAAGGCCTTGTCGATGCGCTCGCCGTTGCCGGGCGTGTGGCGCAGCGCGTGCAGCGCGTAGAAGCTGGCGCTGGCGGGCAGCACAAAGCGCTCGTTCTTGAGCATTTCGGCGATCAGCTCAGGGTGGTCGCCGTACTGGGCCTTGTAGTTGTCGTAGTGGTCCTGCCATACGTCGGAGACGTATTTCAGGAACAGCATGGTCAGGACATAGTCCTTATAGATGCTGGGGTCCACCGTGCCGCGGAAGGTGTCGCAGGCGGCCCAGACGGCTGCGTTGATGTCGTCCTGGCTGACAGCAGCTTGGGCGAGTTGGGGTGTGGTGAGATCGTTCATGGGCGGGTGGCCTGTTGACTGCGCATGGAGGCCGCCGACAGGGCTTCGGCCAGCGCGTGGAGTTGTTGTTCGCGGTTCTGGATGAGGCGACGCAGGGTGGCCCTCTCAGCGCGGGCGGCGCGGTCCAGCGCAACGATGCGGTGCTGCTGCGACAGGGGCGGCACGGCCAGCGGCAACGCCTCCAGCACCGGGCGGCGGATGCTGAGCTGGCCGCTGCCCTCGGCGCTCTGCATCAGCAGGCGCTGAAACGGTGGCTGGTTGATCTGCCAAGCCAAAAAGGCCGGCTCCACCGCGACGCCAGGCTGCACGCGCAGGTGGAAGAAGGCCGGGCCGCAGACCGAGGGCATGGGCGGCGTATCCACCACCACCGCGTAGAAGCGCGCGCCTTTGGCGACAAAGAGCAGGTCGCCGGGCTGCAACCAGCTCGGCCCCTTGCGGCCAGGCAGGTGCGTGCGCAGCGCGCCCGCCCATGCAATGCCCGACTCGGGATCGACATCTTTCATCTGCAGCGCAATCACGCCGCCGTCCTGGGCACCCTCAATGGTGCCCCGGAACGGATAGCCCGACTGGACGGCAGCCACCTGACTCAACGAGAAGAAGTTTGCATCAATCACAGTGGAGCATCATACGCGCCACTATGCCAAGCACAAGCACTATTTGCTTCAATCCGATTGGAGCAGTATTTGATCGACACAGCGGTGTGTCATGAACCCCCCAGCGCCCGGCCGACTGCGAGCAAGCAGCTTCAGACTTTGCCTGGGCAAACGGAGCTTGCAGCCGGCATGCGCAGAAGGCGTGCTGTCACCCGGCCGGCGCCCACGAAACGCAGCGGCACATCGGTGGGGCGGAAGTCGAACGGCAGTGGGCCACGCAAGGTCGGCTCCAGGGGCAGGCCGATGCCAGGCGGCGGCAAGGTCGGCTTGCCTGTCACGGCCTGTGTTGCCAGGATTCGCCACGGCTCTCGCTGTCGGCCGTCACGCCAGCGCCGGTGGCCGGCGGGGGACCGGTCCAGCGTCGCCTGGACGATGTGCTCCAGCGCGGCGTGCTGGCCGCCCGTCAGCGCGCCGGTGATCATGGCCAGCATCGAATCCGCGCTCAGCCACGACCAGGCCCAGAAGTTGGCCAGCGCCTCTTCCAGCCAGTCGTCCGTGCCACGCACGGCCGTGCACACCGGGGTTTGGTAGGGCATGAACTTGGCGTGCCCGGCCTGCAGCTCCATCCAGGTGAGCGCGGCCTCCACCTGGGCATGAAACAGCGCGTGCTCATAGGCCAGGCCGACGCCAAGCTTTGCCGCCAGGGCATCACTGCCGCGGCCGAAGCCTTCGCGCTGCAGATCAAGTAGCAGACTGCTGATGAAGTCGTCCAGGTTCGCTGCGTCGAAGTAGATGCCCCAGGCGCTCTCGGCATGCGTGTGGTGCGGTTGGTACCAGGCGATGGCCTCGAACCCGACCTGGCCCTGCAGCGCCCGGATCCGATCAGCCGCGGCCTTCGGGTCTGGGAAGTCGAACACCGCTTCGCTGTCGAAGGCGCCGACCCAGGCGGGGTCGGCGGGATCGAAGGGCCTGGCGTCGCGCACGATGCCGTCGTGACGGCCCACAGGCTGCAACGGTGGATGCGCGCCGGTCTGGCGTGGCGAGGCGAAGGCCCGTGGCAACCGACGCTCGGCCGCCGTACGGACTTCGCCATAAGACGGATCGCCTCGATGGGGCTGCCAGGTGACCACGGCCAGACGCCGGCCTGCGCCCGCGTCCACGATCAACGCCTGGTACTGGCCGTCACGCGGTGGCGGATGCGCAGGATCCGGCGCCGCCAGGATGGCCTCGGTGATTGCCCGGTCAGCCGAGGCCACCGAGGACTTGTTCAGCCGGACGGCAAAGCCGGGCGGCATCAGTTCCAGCAACGGTGTGATGTCGAGCGCAGGCCGCTCATGCGCCGCTCCCGCGGCACCCGCGCCCGGACTCGCCGAACCATCGATCTCATCGACTGCCCACCGCGCGGCAGCCTGTGCCTCCGCGGCCCGCTCTCGGGTCACGCAGACGATGGCCGCATCGCGCACCGCCTTCGGCACCGCGCTGTTGCCCGGCACCAGCGATGCCACGACGGAGACCGTCCTGCGCGCAGCATCAACGGCCACCGATTGGCAGTGGATTCGCAGGCCCTCATCGGTACCCACGGGGAACGCACGGCGGGCGAGCAAGAGGCGGGTCAGCTGGCCGACCATTGGTCGTTGCGCAGCCAACATCGCCAGCGCAGCCTTTCCATTTCGCCCATGGCGAGCTGCGGCGACAGTGAGTTCACCATCGGCGATGAAAAAGGGCAGATCTGGATCAGAGACCGGAACAACTGCAACCAGCAGATTGGCGCTGGACTCCTGCACAACGGCGACCGCCAGCCAGATGCCCGCGCGAGGCGACTTCGAACCCGTAGACAACAACGCCGCTCCTCCTGACCTCTTGTTGCAAACCCCAGCCATTGTCCGTTCAGCTGGTCAACCAGGACTGCGGCGCAGTGTCACCACATCGCCACATCACCATGTCATCACGGTGGCACGGTGGCACGGTGGCACGGTGGCACGGTGGCACGGTGGCACGGTGGCACGGTGGCACGGTGGCACGGTGGCGAATGATCATGTCTTCAGCATGCCACCCCGGCACCCGATGTCATCCGATCAGCTGCCCCGCGAAGCCCCTGGCCTAACATCCACCAGGTGCCCCCACTTCCGGTGATGCGCATGCGCCGCACGCCCCGCCAGCGGGATGCCGTAGGCCCCAGCGCACAGCATGGCCACCTCGTGCAGCTGTTTTCGGGAGTTCTTCAGCACGTTCCAGTCGTCGTCGTTGAGCACGGGGATCACCGCGACAACGTGCACGTGGATGTGGCGCTTGTCGCCGTGCGCCACCATCACGGTCGGGCGGTTCGGTGTCCAGCCGAAGAAGTCCAAGGCGTCGCGAGCCAGGCGGTAGGCGTTCTGCGCACTCGAGGCCCACTGCGGCACATGGCGGTGCGGGTCTTGAGGCTCTCTCAGCATGCGGGCCGCCGCTGGCGCGAACGAGATGACGATGTGCACGTACCAGACCGGCGGAATCTGCGCGCCCGCCTTGGCCGCCCGGCAGTAGCGGTCCATCTGCAGCGTCAGCTGAGCGGCCGCATCGGCAACTTCATCGCCCCAGGGCATGGCCGTCAGCGCGAGCTTGTAGAGCTGCGGCGGTCCCAGCAACCGCACGTCCTTGCCAGACATGGAGTGCTGGGGCGAGAACAGGTAGCGGAACAGGCGCCGCAAGTCGGCGCGCCGGCGCGGCTGCTTGCGCCGGTGGTTGATGATCTTCAGGAGCACTGAAGATCCTGAAGCAGGTCCGAGAGCATCCTGCGCGCGTCGGCCACGGTGGCAGCAGCTTCCTGCATCGCCTTCGATGGGCGCTTCTTGCCGGCGTAAAGGGCATCGAGCCCCATCACCGCACCCATCAACGCCTGCGACAGGGTGACCAGCTCAGGGGACGGCGACACCGTGCCTGGCTGCTGCAAGGCCGATGGCGACGAGCTTGGCCGCCAGACGCCGTCAGCCAGGCAGCGTTGCAAGCCGAGGACGATCAGCTCGGACCGGCTGCGGTGGTTCTGCTCGGCCGCCGCGTCCAGGGCTTGCAATTCCGTCTCCGACATCCGGAAGTTAACCCGGGCTTTGGCAGCCTTTGAGCGCGGGGCACTGACGCGGCGCGGGCGAGCGGTCTTCTTGGTCGGGCTGGTCATTGTGCGCACACTTGTTGTTCATTCTTGCTTGCGCATTTTGGAGTCATTCCGGTAGAGACCCAACGCGCCCTGTCGAAGGAGCGGTGCATCGCATCCGAAGCTTCGTCATCGTTGCAAGCAACGATCACGACACGTCGTTCAGCATTCGGTCCCGAGGCCTTCCTCGCCGCGCATCGCCGCCACGGCCGCCTGGCGCGCGGCAACGATCCGGGCAAGGTCCTGCGCCCACTGCCAGACAGCGGGGCGCGT
The DNA here is from genome assembly GCF_025290835.2 of Aquabacterium sp. OR-4. Classification (NCBI taxonomy): domain Bacteria; kingdom Pseudomonadati; phylum Pseudomonadota; class Betaproteobacteria; order Burkholderiales; family Sphaerotilaceae; genus Pseudaquabacterium; species Pseudaquabacterium prasiolae. Next base: position 1,797,537 of record NZ_JAOCQD020000002.1, read on the forward strand.
CCACGGACGCAGTCGGTCGTCGAGCACGTACTCGCGCGCCCAGGGCGCCTCTTCTTCCATAGCCCGCAGCGCGCGCGCCTGGTCACCGAGCGCGATGCAGACATCCAGCCGGGCCGCACCGTGGAGCTGGTCCGCTTCCCCAGAGTCCAGCAAGGCGACCAGAAGGCCGTGAGCGCCCACGCTGTGCAGCGCCACGACGGCAGCCTCCAGGCTCCGTTCCCTGTAGACGACAGCGATGCCGCAGGGACTGATGCCGTACTGCTGGCCATCGGGGGCCGGGCCCAGTTCGCCGCTCCTCCAGGCCTGGCACTCTTCGTCGTTGAGCGGCCGCCAGTCCTCGAGGTCCAGCAGTTCCTGCTCCAGCGTTCGGCCGTCCCATGCCCGGCGAAGTGGCGCTGTGCTCATGCGCGGAACCCCATTGGCGCGCGCTCCACACGGCCGTCTGGCACATCTTCGGCATGGAGGATCCAGCGCGACGCCTGAGCCGCGTTTCCGCACGCTCGCCGCAGCAGGCCACGCACGGCACGGGGCCCGTGCCGTGCCAGCTTGGCTGCGGCGTCCGAGCCCAGATGGAAGCGCGCGAACACGGGTTCGGCCTGTGCGAGCTGGCGCAGCACCGAATGCACCACCTGCACGGCGATCCCAGGCCCGGGCAGCTGGATGTCGAAAGGGTGCAACCTGCTCAGGATGGCCTCTGGCAACAGGCGGCGCTCATTGGACGTGGCCAGCCACATGATCGACGACGCATCCATTTCCAGCATCGGCACCGAGATGTCGCGGAAGGTCCTGGCCATGGCGGGCTCGAGCAGCGGGTACAGCGGCCCGACCGGCGAGAAGCGCTCGCCTGGCTGCAGCATCGCCTTGTCCAGTTCGTCGAGAAGGATCACAGGGTTGGCAAAACGGCCGTTCACCAGCAACTCGAAGACCTGTCCGGTCTGGCTGTTCGCCCAGGTGGCGGACGACCCGCCGAGCTGGGCGCCGGTTTCTGCCGAGCTCATCTGGATGCGCTGAAATCCGCCGGCCACGATCTTGGCAAGCTGCTCGGCGAAGGTCGATTTCCCTGTGCCAGGGGTGCCGTCGAGCAACATCGGGTCGAGCTTGATCACGCCATCGTGCAGTTCCGCGAGCGCTCCCATGGCGCGCACATGCCCCAGCACCTCACCGAAGTTCGGGAAGGCATGCTCCAGCGCGCCGATGTCGGCGCGCCAGGCATCTGGCAGGCGCCACAGCCGGCGAAACCGCCCGTTTGTTCGCCGCAGCGTGGCAAGGACGGCGGCGTTTCGTTTCCGAAGGTCTTCGTTGCCGATGTCCATCGCCACCGCAGCGGCCAACTCGTCCACGGCTTCCCAGGTGCACAGCATGTGCCGGGGAGATGCGGACGCGCCCGTATCGGCTGCAGCCTCGGTATCGGTCGGCATGCAGAGCATGTCCTCGATGGACTCGATGCGGACGACTTCGGAATCGGCGCTACATCTGCGCCGCAATCGGTCAGCTGGGCTCTCAGTTCCGTCTTGCGGTTCAGGGGAGGTGTTGTGGTGCGTCATGCGGCGATCCTGTTGAGGGCACGGACGTGCGCAGCCCTCATGGCGCGCACCGCGTGCAACAAGATCGCGACCCTGGGTCGCCACAGAACGGCTTGGCGTTCAGCTGAAAGTTGTGCTCACTGTATCCAGAACCTCGGTGAGGCGTGGGGGCGCCTCGGTCACGTCGCCCTCGGCATCGGCACGTCCGGCACACCCAGCCGCACGTTCTGATGGGCCATGAACCACACGATGTTGGCCTTGTAGCCCTGTTCATCGGCGGCGATGCGCTCCTCGGTCGCATCCTCCGGACAGCGGCGTTGGCGCTCAGTGGCACGCGCACAGTTCAAGGCAAACCGCGTGGCGCTGACCTGCTGCAGCTTCTCGTCCAGCTCCCGGATGCGCCGCGTCAGCACCACGGTGTACCGCTCGAACGTGTCCTGGATGCTCTGCTGCCGCGACTGGGCCTTGCGGTAGTCATGTTGGATCTGGGCCAGGCTGCTGGTCAGCTGCGCATTGCGACGCTCGAGGTCCTTGGCGTAGTCATGCCAGGCCTTTGCCGACGCCCGTGCTTCGTGCGCGTCTTCGAGGGCGTCAGACGCGGCTTGTTCCTGACGGCGATGGACGAAGCCTTCCACGGCGGCCTCGAACCCGCCGACGGCCAGGTCAGTGAACTGCAGTGCATTGATCATTGCGTCACTCCCCGTGCCGAGGACGCATTGGCCGCCGAGGCCGACGCGAACTGCACCAGGCGCTGCCACGAGCCCCGCCGCGCTGCGGAGACGACGAACACCTGCCGGTACAGCAGGCTGCCGTGTTTGGCCATCGCCAGCGCCATGCGGGCCCCCTCAGGAACGCCAGCGTCAGCGGCTGCAGCGAATGCGCCGAAGGCAGCCTGCCAGTGACAACGTTCGTAGGCATCCCAGGCGCCGGTGAGGTCCGAACCGCCAGCGACGGAAGCCTGAGGCGGCAGGCTGTCCACCAGGCGGCCATTGAGGCTCGGATCGCTGTCCCGCCGTGCGGCAGTCGCCGCATCCGACAGCAGCCCTGCCGCCGACGTGCGGGGCACATCACCGACAGCACCATTGACCGACGGATCCACATCGCGCCGGGCAGCTTCCGCAGCTGCTTGCATCGAATCAGCCGCGGCCACCGCCTCTTGAGCAGCCGGCCCCACCAGCAGTGCGCACACGAAAGCGGCGACAGCTTGGCCTCGACGGAAACGCGCGAGTTGCATGGTGCTCCTTGACCGTTGTCGGCGACCACAAGATCGGCCACCGGATGCAGGCAACTCTATCCGAAAGGGATTTTTTAACCGTGGTTTTTATGCATACATGATGAAAACCTGAGGCGCATGAATGAAGCAGCCAAACCTCTCAAAGCTGGCCGCCCGGCCGGCGCCACATCAGCAGACCCTGCGATAGCCAGGGCGTTCGGCGTAGCCGTGGTCAACATGCGGCGAGAAGCCAAGATCTCGCAGGAAAACCTCGCCCTGCTGGCCGGCGTCGACCGCTCGTACATGGGCAAGCTGGAGCGCGGCCAGGGGGCGCCGAACCTCGTGGCGGTTGTGCGCATCGCGGCGGCGCTGGGGTGCTCTGCTACCGAGCTGGTGCGGCGGTTTGAGGAGGTACTTCAAGCCGCAATGCGGCCAGCCAGTGAAGCGACTGGCTTGGATTGAGCCAGTCTTGTGATGCACCAGCAGAGGCTGGCTTATCTTCGCCGACCCGCCTCAAATGCCAATACTGCTGCAGCTCGCACTGATGGGCCGGACTCGTCGCCTGTCTCAGAGGGCGTACGCGCCGACCTCAGTGTCGCCAACTCAACAACACGCCCAGGTGCCGAGAAGTAGGTGGCCTCCAGCCCGCAGAGCTGAACCACATCGTTGGTCGAGAACCCAAGGAACGGGGCAACACGATCAACGGGCAGGACGCTCTCGCGCACCAGCAGGTCCACGGTCCTTTTCAACAGTCGCGGCCTCTCCGGGACCCAGCCGTCATCGCCTGGCTCCGCTTTGGCGCCCCACCGAGCGGAGCGCCGCTTGAACAGCACGAGCTTCTCGTCGTCATTGAGAAGCCCCAAGAAGTGCAACCGCATCAGCATCGCGCCAACGGAGGCGCCCCAGCGTTGCTTCAGGCTCAGCAAATTATCGAGATTGATCGGCACGCGAACGTCATTCGCGAACGTCTGTGCTGGGAGCAACAACGCACCAGCGAACTGGTGCGCCTGTCGCTCCATGAGGTTGTAGCGGACCTTGTCGTCAGACCGTTGCTCCACGTGTTTGTGCAGGATCAAGTGCCCGATCTCGTGCGCAAGATCGAATCGGCTGCGAAAACCATTGGCCTTATCAGCAGACAGGTGCACCAGGGGGCGCCCTTCCAGTTCACGACTCCAGCTGGACAAGCCCTCCACAACAGCAACATCGGTCTCCTCGCGAAACACGATGATCCCGGCCCCCTCGGCTGCGAGCATTAAGTCCTGCACAGGGGCGCGTCCGAGCTGCCACAGGTCGCGGCACTCCTCGGCCGCAGCCTCTATGTCCGACTTCCGGATTTGATCAGGCTCGGTGAAGCTGCGCTCAGGCAGATTCAAGTCGGGGTAGTCCACGTGCTCCGCCAGACGCGTAGCGACCTCCTGACCCCACTCGGTACGTGCCCCCAGCTTCGCCAACCCTGCCTTTAGCGCAGAAGAATTCTTCCTGTACAGCGGCGTCGCGATTGCCTTGAGAACAGGACGCGTCAACCACTCGGCCTGCAGGTTGAGCACGCTCGCGATGCGCTCGAAAGTCTCCGCTTCCGGCGACTGATCACCCTTGCACCACTTGGTGACGGTCGACGCGCTCACCCCCACGAGGCTGGCAAGCTGCCCCTTCGTCAAACTTCTTGCCGCTAGGGCCTGCTCCAACCTTGCAGGCTGGAGGTCACGAATTCCCGTTGTCATCTTCAGTGCCAGTGTTCTTCTTCCGCTGCGAACCCTTGAGCTTGGGCATTGCGTTGTCTGCCTGTGAGCCATTGGATGCACGGTCGTACACCTTCAAAAACTCAGTCATGGGCTTCAGATACAGCCACGAGCGCATGTCGGCAGCCGGAAGCGCCACCATGCACTGTGTCAATTGAGCCAAACCATTTCCGTCTTCGCCATCCATCACGCCCAAGACAAACAGCGTGGCCTCTGCAACATCGCGTGCCTCTGCGAAGAAGTCCCCTTGGACGTACTTGCGCTGAATGTATTCGTTGAGCGCAGCCAAGGCCGCCCTCGTCGAACTACGGCGCAGATTCGTCCACTTGTGACCGGGCACATTCAGTCGGACGATGTTAAAGATTCCGAGACGCCCGACAACCAGGCTCGTCCCTCGAAGGGGAGACGGATTGGCGCCGTGGGTCAGCAGTGCCTCGTGAAAGGTTTCGTTGTTGTAGAAGTGCTTGATGGAACCGGCGGCAGACCGCTTGTGACCACGCGCAAACCCACCGGCCTGGAGGCGCCCCTTTTTATCTCCATCGAAGTAGGCATCTTCAAACGCCATGAAGGCGTCGCGAGCGACATGCTGCGCGATGAGATCCTCAAGTGCTCTTTGACCTTTGGTTTCAAACGAACTCATGGCGTCTTCATCGCTGAAAATAGTTGCGTTACACGAGAATTTACCACGATGAACTTTCGTGTCCAACACTTTTATCGGTATAACTTTCCCATCCGGGCCTCAAGGGGCGCGGCGCAATGATGCGGCGGCAACCCATTTCGACTTTCGAGGACTCGCACCGAACTTCCTTCGATCGGCTGCCAGCTCGTCCGGACTTCAACGACTTTTCCCCAATCGGGCCAACAGTCGCTCACGCGCAGCCGCCCCATCGGCAGCCACTCCTGCATGGGGCTTCTCGCTGACGGTGATCTGGGACTTGTATTGCTCTTCGCCAAAGCCGACAGACTTCGCCTGATCGTGCCAAGCACTCAACTCGGCCTGCAACTGCCATCGCTGCGCCAGCTGGTTCAAGTGTTCTTCATCGAGCTGCCCCATGTCCACATCCATGGGTGGCGGCGTCACCGTGCTTCGCTTCATGCCAGCCAGGTACAGCCATTGCAGCAGCGCCGCCTCTGGCCGGAACATGTCGCAAGGCCGACCCTGTTGGTACAGCGCCCAGCGATCATCTGCTGTGTCGGGGAAGAAGCGCTCGGCCAGGCCGTAGAACCTGAAAACACTGCCGCCCGAAGTCTTCACTTCACCCAGGTTCGGCCGTTTGCTCGCCGAAGTGGGCACCATGGCCATCACGATGGATGACGGGTTGTTCAAGAAGCCGCACTCGCCGAGCACCGACTGCAGCGAGATGACGGCTCCAGCCCGGATACGGCCAGCCATCTCGGTCAGCTCGGCCGGCGGCAGGCAGCGCCGGTTCAGGTACACCCCCGACGCAACACGCCGCAGGGCACCAGCCTGCACCAGCGAGTGAGCAAGCAGCCGGGCCGTGCTCGTGGATGCGCCGGGGCGGTATCGCAGCACGAGCTTGTGGAACTCGGCGGCCGTGAAGACCCTCAGCGTGCCAGTCTCGGCCAAGCCGCCCAGCAGCCTGAATTTCCAGTCGCCGACACTTTGATCTGCCGGAGGGTCGGTTCGCTCCGGGCTGGTGGGCACCAGGCCGGCGCTCATGACCCGGCCTCCGGCGATGCGGCGGCAGCGGTCTGCAGCCACCGCTCCACGGCCACGCCAACATCCACACGCATGGCGTCGAACGCCTCGCTGTCGATGGCCTGGCCAACGTCCGCGGGCAGGTAGGGCACGACATCGTTGCGGAATTGCTCGTGGCTCATCGCCTCGATCTTCGGCCACAGCTCGGCCATGATCAGCGGCAGGCGCTCCTGGGCGTCCGGCATCTGCGCGAGCAGCGGGCCTGGATCCTCAACACCGGCCTCGAGCAAGACGTTCAGGTCGAACAGGTAGCGCGGCGCCATCCGCATCGGATCGGTCAGGGCCAGCACCTTGGTCACTGCGATGTGCTGCGAGTCCAGCACCTGCACTCGCACATCGCGCCCGGTCTGGTTGAACGACTTGTCCAGGGGCACCTCGACCACATGGCCTTCGACCAACCTGGGCCGGCGGGAGACTTCGACCGTCAGGTGCATGGGTGCCGTGCTGTTGGGCTGGGTGCCGGTGATCTTCCAGCGCAGTGTGGTGTCGGTCTGCTTCGGGGCGGTGACCACCGCGTTGGCAATCAGGCCGGACGACACAGCCCGTTCGATGGAGCGCCGGACAACGCCCTGGATCCGTTCCTTGGACGCACGCTCGTCGGCATCGAGATCGATGTCCTTGGTGTAGCGCACACTGCCATGGACCGCCCGCATGGCCATGCCGCCCTTCAGAACCAGTTCCTTGTGCATGGCGTTGCTCATCAGCTCGACGAGCAGACGGGTCTGCAGCGCTTCGCGCACCAAGGCAAGTTCCAGTTCAGCAGCCATAACACTACCCGCAGCGAATTGAAGCATGCATCACCGACAGAATTGTCGATTCATGCTTCAACAACAGCGCACGTCGTTGTCAATGGCGAATTGAAGCACAAAACGACGGCCATGCAGTCGATCGGTGCTTCAAATTGAGCATACCGCGCTGTTTCATGACCAGGTTACTCAACAGTCGCGCGATCCATCGATGCCTTGCACTCCGCCACGGGCACACGGATCAATTCCCACTTTGGCCAAGCAGTCCAGGCGCAGGCCCTGCAACTGGGCTACGAGTGACAAACCCGCCATCCACGGGCCAGCGAAATTTGCCCCGCGTTAACAGCGCCCCATGGCCCCAGCCGCCCGCAGACAGGGGTTACACTTCGGGGTGACGCTTTTGACAACCCTGGCCGAGAGTCGAGGTCGTCGTAAGTCTTTGATTTGCTTCGAAAGAAGCCGAGAAATTTCGGATCTTGGTGGTGGCTCCCTGAAGCGCCACCAAAATCTAAAAAGCCTCGCAGGTCAAAGACTTGCGGGGCTTTTTTCTTGGCCTGGGCAGCCGGCCGGGGCCCGCTTGCAGGATGCCCATGGCCGCGCAGCGCGGCGCCCTTGCGGCCGCAATTGGCGAGCCTTCAGCACGAGCGAATGAATCGGTGCCGGCAGCGGATCGGCTCAGTGCGCCGTGCGCCGCCGAAGGGCCGCCACCAGCGGCGCGATGGCCGAGGGTGGAAACGGCGACACGCTGCTGAAGCTGATCTCGCGCAGCACGAAGCGCGGGGTGCCGTCTGCGTGCGCTGCGCCCTGCATGAAGTCGCAGTCCCACAGCAGGGCAACTGGTCGTGTGCCAGGCCGCCCTGTTCGCGCAGCATCGCATCGAGCCGGTCGCGGCGACGCCCGTCTTCGATGGGCTTGCACCCACCAGCACGGCCTGCACGCCGCGCCACGGCGCCGCCACCTCGTCGGCAAAGTCGTCGTGGCAGACGGCGGGCTCGGCATGCACACCCGCTGCGGCCAGGGCCTCGAAGAGCGCCGCGAAGCGGCTGGCGGCCGGATCGGACCGGCCGCGCGTTGCGCGGTCACCGGGGGTACGGCAGCGCGACCCTCGGTGCCGGCGTGGTCACTGGTCCACCCTCCGCGCCTCGCGCTGCGGGATTCGCTCTTGGAAGCGGCCCGGCGCGCTCATGGCGCTGACGCTGCCGCAGGCTTGTCGGCCAACGGCCGCCCTGCGGCCTGCCACGCGTCGATGCCGCCGCGCAGGTAGCGGGCGTCCAGCCCCGCGGCGCGCAGGCGCATTGCGGTCACCCGCCCGACCTCGTGGCCGTAGACGCAATAAACCACCAGCGCGCGGTCGGCCGGCAACTCGCCGGCCCAGCGGGCCACCGTCGACGGATCGCACCAGCGTGCCCCGGGCAGCATCGTGCCCGCCTGGTCGAACACCCCGGCCCGGCGCACATCGAGCAGCAGCGCATCGCCGATGTCGTCCTGCGTGGCGCCGAAGGCCTCGCTGGCCGCATGCACGGCCTGCTGGTAGCGCTCGTACACGGCGGCCCAGTTGATGTTGGCCATGAAGGCGTCGACATAGGCGCCCGCGGCCGCGCCGAAGTCCAGGTGGTAGGCGTGCTCGTACATGTCGAGCGCCAGGATGGGCACGCCGCCGGCCACCGCATGGGTGTGGTCGGCCGCCCACTGGTTGACCAGCGTGCCCTCGCGCGGCTGGTAGACCAGCAGCACCCAGCCCGAGCCGCCGCCCAGGGCTCGGCCCATGGCGGTGAACTCGTCGCGCCACCGGGCCACGCTGCCGAAGTTGGCCTCGAGGGCCAGCGCCATGGCCGGCGTCAGCGTCACACTGTCGCCACCCAGGCTGCCGAAGTACAGCTCGTGCAGCAGCATCGAGTTGGTGGCGATCAATTCCTCGCGCTTCAGGCCATTGAGCTGGAAGCCAGGCGCGGCCGAAGGCGCCAAGGCCGCCAGCTCGGTGCGGATGGCGTTCAAGCGCTTCACCGCCCCGCCATAGTTGTTCTGGTGGTGGCTGGTGATCAGGCGGGGCGACAGCCCGTGCAGCGTTGCGGGCTCAAACGGCAGGTTCTGTGTGCGTGCATCCATGCGAGCTCCTTCAGCGGACCAGGGGAACGAGCCAGTGCGCCGCCAGGCCGATGGCCGCGCAGGCCCCCAGCAGCGGCAGCACACCCAGCTTGAAACGAAACAGCGCCAGGGCGGCCCCGGCGCAGATCAGCGCCGACAGACCATCGAAGCGCCCGCTGAAACCCTGCGGCCACAGCACGTGGTAGCCGAAGAACATCGCCAGGTTCAGGATCACGCCGACCACCGCCGCGGTGATGGCCGACAGTGGCGCCGTGAAGCCGAGCTTGCCGTGCGTGGCCTCGACCACCGGGCCACCGGCCAGGATGAAGACGAAGGACGGCAGGAAGGTGAACAAGGTGACCACGGCCGCGGCCAGCGCGCCGCCCAGGAACAGCGCGTCGGGCCCCAACACCTGCTTCAGCCAGCCCCCCACAAAGCCGACGAAGGCCACCACCATGATCAGCGGGCCGGGCGTGGTCTCGCCCAGGGCCAGGCCGTCGATCATCTGCGGGCCGCTGAGCCATTGGTGGGTGTCCACCGCGCCCTGGTACACATAGGGCAGCACGGCATAGGCGCCGCCAAAGGTCAGCAGCGCGGCCTTGGTGAAAAACCAGCCCATCTGGGTGAGCGTGCCCTGCAGGCCATACAGCGCTACCAGCCCCGCCATCGCCAGCGCCCACAGCCCCAGGCCGACCCCCAGCACCCGGGCCAGGTGGCGGCGCGAGAAGCGGGCGTGGGCCGGCGTGGGCGTGTGGTCGTCGATCAGCGCCGGCCCGTAGCTGGCCTTGGCGCTGCCATGCCCGCCGCCCAGCGCAAACACCTGCGGCCAGCGCCGCGCCCCGAAGTGGCCGATCAGGCCCGCCGCCAGCACGATGGCCGGGAACGGCGTGTCGAAGGCGAAGATGGCGATGAACGAGGCGGCGGCGATGCACCACATCCAGCGGTTCTTCAGCGCCCGCGTGCCGATGCGGTGGGCGGCGTGCAGCACCAGCGCCGTCACCGCCGGTTTCAAGCCAAAGAAGATGCCGGCCACCAGCGGCACGTTGCCGAAGCGCAGGTAGATCCAGCTCAGGCCGATGAGGATGAACAGCGAGGGCAGCACGAACAGCGCGCCGGCCACCAGGCCGCCTGAAGCGCGGTGCATCAGCCAGCCGATGTAGGTGGCGAGCTGCTGGGCCTCGGGCCCGGGCAGCAGCATGCAGTAGTTCAGCGCATGCAGAAACCGCTGCTCGCTGATCCAGCGCCGGCGCTCGACCAGCTCGGTGTGCATGATCGCGATCTGGCCGGCCGGCCCGCCAAAGCTGATGAAGCCGAGCTTGAGCCAGAAGCGCAAGGCCTCGGCAAAGCCCACGGCGGCGGGCGGCTGCGCAGCAGGATCGCCGGGCGCGGTGGCCGGCGTGCTGGCCGGTTGAGAGGTGTCGGCGCGGGGGCTCATGGTCATGCCGGGGTGGCCGGGGCGGCATGCAGCGCGTCGAACACCGTCGCGGCCGCCAGGCACAGTTGATCGTCGTCGGCATGCACCTCGCGCAGGCCGGCCAGCACGGCTTCCAGGCCGGCGGCTTCGGGTACCGGGATGCCGCCAGCGTCCAGGAAGTGCACGGCGCGGGCAATGCGCTGCAGGCGGGCGTCGGCCCCCAGCCCGAAGGCCACCACCAGCACCTCGAAGCTGACCCGCGCGCCCACGTGCGTGAAGCGCGCGCCGTCGTAGTCGAAGCCCAGCGCGCCGCGCGGTGCGGGCGTGGTGCCCGCCGGATCGGCCAGCCAGAGGAACTGGGCCGCGGGGTCGATGAAGCGGCGGATCAACCAGGCGCAGGCCAGGCGGTCGACCCAGGGCCGTGCCCGGGTGGCCCAGCGTTTGCCCTGAAATTTGCGCGCATCCAGCCGCGCAATGCCGTGCGGCGCCTTGGCCACGGGCTCACCGCGCGAGAAACGTGCGTCGAGCGCCTGGCGCAATGCCGCCAGTTCGGCAGTCGCCTGCTCGGCGGCGGCGCCGGGGTAGTAGTCGATGCGCTGCAGCGCCTGCAAGGCCTCGGCCGTGCCGCGCCAGCGCCGCCGGGCCTCGGCCTCTTCCAGCGTGGGCAAGGCGTCGAGCAGCGCATGCGCTTGCGTGTGCCAGTGGCCGTAGGCCTCGCTGCGGTCAAACAGCGCCAGCACCTCGGCGCGGCGGGTCTCGTCGCGGGCAGACAGGTCCAGCACGCTGGCCTGCCCCCCGTGGGCCAACACCTCGGCCACCAGAGGGTCGAACAGTGCCGCCTGCGCTTCGGGCAGCACATAGACGCCGTCACGCAGCGCGCCACAGCCCAGCGTCTTCAGCGCGCGCCAGATTCTCAGCCGCACGGCATTGGGCTGGGTCGGAAGCGTCAGGCAGAGCATGCACCACATGCCTGAAGCATACGCTACTCATTGAGAAATAGATATTTCTCAAATCAGGCCAAGTCGGGCGCGCAGGCAGTGGCCGCCGCCACCGCCCGCGCGGTCGCCCGCGCCGTCGCCCGCGCCGTCGCCCGGCCTCAGGCCGTCGCGAAGGGCAGCTGCCGCGGCGCCTGGCCGGTGAGTGCGGCGATGGCGTTGGCCAAGGCCGGGGCCAGCGGCGGCAGGCCGGGCTCGCCCATGCCGGTGGGCGGATCGGCGCTGGGCACCACGTGCACCGCCACCTGCGGCATGGCGCTGATGCGCGGGAGCTGGAAGTTGTGGAAGTTGCCCTGCTCCACCACACCGTCCTTCAGCGTCACCGCATGGCCGGGCAGGCACATCGCCAGGCCCATCAGCGCCGCGCCCTGCACCTGGGCTTCAACGGTGCGGGGGTTGACCACCAGGTTGCAGTGCACGCCGGCCGTCACCGCATGCAGCACCGGCTGGCCGTCCTTCAGCGAGGCCTCGACGACATAGGCCACCACGGTCTCGAACGACTCGTGCACCGCCACGCCCCAGGCGCGGCCGGCCGGCAGCTTGCGCTGGCCGTAGCCGCTCTGGTCGACCGCCAGCTTCAGCGCGTCGCGGTGGCGCGGGTGCTTGCTGCCAAACTGGGCCAGGCGGTAGGCCACCGGGTCCTGCCGGGTGCGGCGGGCGATCTCGTCGATCAGCGTCTCCATCACATAGGCGGTGTGGGTGCTGCCCACGCTGCGCCACCACAGCACCGGCACATTGAGCTGCGGGTGGTGCACGGTCAGGCGCATCGGGATGTCATAGGGCTCGCGCATGCCTTCCACGGCGGTGCCGTCGATGCCGTTCTTGACCAGCATCGGCTCGAAGAACGTGCCCTTCAGGATCGACTGCCCGACCAGCGCATGGTCCCAGGCCAGCACCTTGCCTTGCGCGTCGAAGCCGATGCGCGCGCGGTGCAGGTGCATCGGGCGGTAGTAGCCGCCGGCGATGTCGTCCTCGCGGCTCCACAGCGTGCGCACCGGCGCCTGCAGCCCGGCGGCTCGCGCCGCCTGGGCGATGTGGCAGGCCTCGACCACGTACTCGCTGCTCGGGATGGCACGCCGGCCGAAGCCACCGCCCGCCATCTGCACATGCACCTGCACCTGCTCGGGCTTGAGGCCCAGCGCCTTCGACGCGGCCAGGCCATCCAGCCCCGGCATCTGCGTGCCCACCCACAGCTGCGCGCCCTCGGCGCCCAGCTGCACGGTGCAGTTCAGCGGCTCCATCGGCGCATGGGCCAGGTACGGAAACACGAACTCGGCGTCGATGGTGTGGGCGGCGCCGGCCAGCGGGCCCATGTCGGCGTCGAAGTGGCGCAGCCCCGCGCCGGGCTTGGCGGCCAGCGCACGGTAGTCGGCCAGCTGGCGGGTGCTGTCCACCTTCTCCAGGCCGGCGGTGGCCCAGTCGATCTTCAGCGCGGCGCGCGCCTGCTGCGCCGGCCAGTAGCCGTCGGCGATCACCGCCACGCCCTCGGCGCCACGGTCCAGCGGCACGCGCAGCACCGCCTTCACGCCCTTGATCTGGCGCGCGGCGCTGTCGTCGAGCCTGGCCACCTTGGCGCCAAACACCGGCGGCCGCGCCACCACCGCGGTGAGCTGGCCGGGCAGGCGCATGTCGATGCCGAAGGCCTGCTGGCCGCTGCTCTTGGCGCGTGCATCCAGGCGCGTGGTGGGCTGGCCGATCAGGCGGAACTGCCGGGGGTCTTTCAGCACCACGCTGGCCGGCACCGGCTGGCGCGCGGCATCGGCGGCCAGCTCGCCAAAGCCGGCCCGGCGGCCGTCGCGTGCGATCACCACGCCGGCCTCGGTGCGCAGCGTGGTGGCCTCGACCTGCCAGCGCTGGGCCGCGGCGGCCAGCAGCATGGCGCGCGCCCGGGCGCCCAGCTCGCGGTACTGCTGGAAGCTGTGCTTGATGGCGGTGGAACCGCCGGTGAGGTGCATGCCGAAGCGCGGGTCGGCGTAGGCCGGGTGGTTGCTGCCGTGGCGGGCGCGCACGCGGGCCCAGTCGGCGTCCAGCTCCTCGGCCAGCACCATCGGCAGCGCGGTGAGCACGCCCTGGCCGAAATCGAGCCGGTTGATGGTGACCGTGACCGTGCCGTCGGCATCGATCTGCACAAAGGCCGACGGCTGCTCACCGGGCTTGAGCCCGGCCGGCGCGGCACTGCCCTGGGCCTGCGCATCGGCCGGCGCCAGCAGCGGCAGCACGCCCAGCGCCAGGCCGGTGCCGCCGGCCAGTTTCAGAAAGCTGCGGCGCGGCAGCGGCGGCAGCACGGCCTGTGCCGCGGCCTCGGCCGGCTGGGCGCGGCGGCGCAGGCCGGCCGGCAGCTCGGCCAGCAAGGCCTCGGGCAAAAGCTCGAATCGGGCGGTGGGAATCATGGTCGCGGCTCCTCTCAGGCCAGCGCGCGGGCGGCGTCGGCCACCGCGGCGCGGATGCGTGCATAGGTGCCGCAGCGGCACAGGTTGCCGGCCATCGCGGCGTCGATCTCGTCGGCGCTGGGCTGGCGGCCCTTGGGCAGCGACTTCAAGAACGCGGTGGCGCTCATGATCTGGCCACTCTGGCAGTAACCGCACTGGGCCACGTCGTGTTTCACCCAGGCGGCATGCACGGCCTGGCCCACGCGATCGTCACCGGCGGTGATGGCCTCGATGGTGGTGATGGGCTGGCCGGCGGCGGCCGAGATCGGCGTCACGCAGGAGCGGATGGCCTGGCCGCCCAGGTGCACGGTGCAGGCGCCGCACTGCGCCGCGCCGCAGCCGAACTTGGTGCCCGCAAGGCCCAGCGTGTCACGCAGGGCCCACAGGATGGGCGTGGCGGGGTCGATGTCGACCGAGTGGGCTCGGCCGTTGACGTTCAAGGGGGTCATGGCAGATTTCGGGCAAGCTGGCGAACGATCGGCCCGCAGCGCCAGGGCGCCGGCGGGGCTGGTGGGCAGTGTCGCCACGCCGCGCCGGTGCGGCTGGCCGAAAACTGCGTGTTCCTTGCCTGATGCTCTGGCACACCACGGTTTCGGGCAAGCCGTACTAGCATCGGCCCATGACTTCGCGTGCCGCCCCCCGCCCCCGGCCCGGGCCACCCGCCCGGCCCCGCCGCCGATGCGCTGGCCGCGCTGCGCGCGCGTCTGGCGCACGCGCTGCAGCAGGCCTCGCCTGCGCAGGGGCTGGTGCCCCACCCGCAGCTGGCCGGGCTGATGCTGTTCACCACCGAGCAGCCCGGCGGCCTGCTGTGCGGCATCTACGAGCCCAGCGTGGCCGTCATCGTGCAGGGCCGCAAGCGCGTGATGCTGGGCGACGAGACGCTCGAGTACGACGCCTCGCGCTACCTGCTGTCGACCATGGATCTGCCGGCCACCTCGGCCATCCTCGAGGCCACGCCGGCGCGGCCCTATGTCTCGCTGGCCCTGCGGCTGGATCTGCGCGAGATGGCGGCGCTGATGGTGGAAGGCGCGCCCGTCACCGGCGCGCCGGTGGCGGGCCGCGAGGGCCGGGAGGGCCGAGCCATGGCCACAGGCCGCACCGATGCGGCACTGCTCGACGCCTTCTGCCGCCTGCTCGAGCTGCCGCAGCGGCCCGAGGCCATGCCCCTGCTCGAGCCGCTGGTGCGGCGCGAGATCCACATCCTGCTGCTCACCGGCGAGCAGGGCTGGCGCCTGCGCCAGCTGGTGCACAGCGGCGCGCAGACGCACCCGGTGGCGCGCGCGGTGCAGGTGCTGCGCGAGCGCTTCCACGAACCGCTGCGCATCGACGACCTGGCGCGCGAGGCGCGCATGAGCGTGTCCACCTTTCACCACCACTTCAAGGCGCTCACCGCGATGAGCCCGCTGCAGTACCAGAAGCAGCTGCGCCTGACCGAGGCCCGCCGCCTGATGCTGGCCGACAAGGTGGAGGCCGCCACCGCCGCGTACCGCGTGGGTTACGAAAGTCCCTCGCAGTTCAGCCGCGAGTACAGCCGCCTGTTCGGCGCCCCGCCGATGCGCGACATCGCCGAGCTGCGCGCGTCAGCTTGAACGGGCCCCCACGTCGCTGCGCTCCTGCCCCCCGAGGGGGCGCTCAGTCCCTTGGGGCGGCCCGGCGGGACTGAACCGGCCCCCACGCCGCTGCGCCCCGTCCCCCGAGGGCGCGCTCAGGGCCACCCCGCTAGAATCGCGCCCTTCCTCCACAGCCCCTGGCTCTACACCATGCATTGCTGTGTTTCCCGGCGCGTCGCGTCGGTGGCGGTGCTGTCCGCCTTGTTTCTGGGCCTGCCGGCCGGCGCGCAGATGGCGCGCAACTTTCCGGCCACCGCCTTGCGCGGCACGCTGCAGATCACCCAGCCGCCCGAGGCCCTGCTCAACGGCCAGGCCGTGCGCCTGGCGCCCGGCGGGCGCATCCGCGACCTGCAGAACATGCAACAGCTCTCGGGCCAGCTGGTGGGCGAGAAGCTCGCGGTGCACTACACGCTCGAACCCGGCACCGGCCTGGTGAAGGACGTGTGGATCCTGCGCGCCGACGAGCTGGCAAAGAAGCCCTGGCCGACCACGGCCGACGAAGCGGCCAAGTGGACATTCGATCCGCTCGCCCAGACCTGGACAAAACCATGAGCACGAAAAAGGTCTACATCCGCAGCTTCGGCTGCCAGATGAACGAGTACGACGCCGACAAGATGGCCGACGTGATGCGCGCGGCCGAAGGCTACGAGCCCACGAGTGACCCCGAGCAGGCCGACCTGATCCTGTTCAACACCTGCTCGATCCGCGAGAAGGCGCAGGAGAAGGTGTTCTCCGACCTCGGCCGCGTCAAGCACCTCAAGAGCAAGGGCGTGCTGATCGGCGTGGGCGGCTGCGTGGCCAGCCAGGAGGGTGCGGCCATCATCGAGCGCGCGCCTTATGTGGACGTGGTGTTCGGCCCGCAAACCCTGCACCGCCTGCCCGAGCTGCTGCAGCGCCGGCGCGATGCCGCGCGGCCGCAGGTGGACATCAGCTTTCCCGAGATCGAGAAGTTCGACCACCTGCCGCCGGCCCAGGTGAAGGGCGCCTCGGCCTTCGTGTCGATCATGGAAGGCTGCAGCAAGTACTGCGCGTACTGCGTGGTGCCCTACACCCGCGGCGAGGAGATCCACCGCCCCTTCGACGACGTGTTGGTCGAGGTGGCCGGTCTGGCCGACCAGGGCGTGAAGGAAGTGACGCTGCTGGGCCAGAACGTCAACGCCTACCGCGGCCGCATGGGCGATACGGCCGAGATCGCCGACTTTGCGCTGCTGCTCGAGTACGTGCACGAGATCCCGGGCATCGAGCGCATCCGCTACACCACCAGCCACCCGAACGAGTTCACGCAGCGCCTGGTGGATGCCTATGGCCGCCTGCCCAAGCTGGTGAACCACCTGCACCTGCCGGTGCAGCACGGCTCCGACCGCATCCTGATGGCCATGAAGCGCGGCTACACCACGCTCGAGTACAAGAGCACGATCCGCAAGCTGCGCGCGGTGCGGCCCGACATCAGCCTGAGCACCGACTTCATCGTCGGCTACCCCGGCGAGACCGAGGACGACCACGCCCGAAGCCTGAAGCTGATCGAGGACATCGGCTACGACGCCAGCTTCAGCTTCGTGTTCAGCCCGCGCCCCGGCACCCCGGCCGCCAACCTGCACGACGACACGCCGGCCGAGCGCAAGCTGGCGCGCCTGCAGCAGCTGCAGGCGCTGCTGGAAGGCAATGTGCAGCGCATCAGCGCCAGCCGCGTGGGCACGGTGCAGACCATCCTGGTGGAAGGCCCCAGCCGCAAGGACGCCGCCGAGCTGATGGGCCGCACCGAGTGCAACCGCATCGTCAACTTCGACGGCGGGCCGCACAGCGCGCGCCTGGTCGGCCAGCTGATCGACGTGAGCATCACCGAGGCGCGGCCGCACTCGCTGCGCGCCGAGGTGCACCTGCCCGAGGCCGCCAGCACGCTGGCGGCGCAGCCGACGCCGGCCTGACCCGGCCCGCACCGGGCTGGGTCAGCGGCTCCCGCACCGCGCGGCGCGCAGCCGGCTCAGCGCCGAGCGATGAAGCCCCGCCAGCCCAGCACCGCGGCGGTGGCCAGCACCAGCGCCACATAGGTGGTCATGCGGCCGTCGCGGCCAAAAACCACCAGCCCGGCCAGCAGCACCGCCGCGCAGACCGCGGCGGTCCAGCCCGCCAGCTCGCGCCAGGGCACGCTGCGCAGCGCGCTGCGCCACAGCAGCTTGGCCAGCGTGGGCGCGATCAGGCCCATGCCGATGGCCGGGCCGAAGAGGTTCAACAGGTGCCAGAAGGCGTCGATCGGTCCCATGGGGTGAAGGGGGCCAGCGGCCGGTAAGAAGGCATGAACCCGGCCGATCCGGGTGCGGGACTTGAGGTGTGTCAAGCGATGACCCGCTGCACCCCTGCCCTTGCGGTGCCGCAGCGAAGCCCGGGATTCTAGAATCGCGCCCCATGAGCGTTTTCACGGTCGGTCTGAACCACACCACTGCGCCGCTGGATCTGCGCGGCCGGTTTGCGTTCGCGCCTGACCAGCTGCCGCCGGCCCTGCAGGCGCTGCGCCAGCGCCTGCAGCGCCAGACGCCCGAGGTGGCGCTGCTGTCCACCTGCAACCGCACCGAGCTGTACGTGGCTGCCGACGCCGCCGAGGTGCCGCAGCTGGTGGTGCCCACCATCGAGTGGCTGGCCGGCCACGGCCAGGTGTCGCCCGAGCAGCTGCGCCACCACACCTATGTGCGCGAGCACCGCGACGCCGCCCGCCATGCCTTCCGCGTGGCGGCGGGCCTGGATTCGATGGTGCTGGGCGAGCCGCAGATCCTGGGCCAGATGAAGCAGGCCGTGCGCGAGGCCGACGCCGCCGGCACCCTGGGCACCACGCTGCACCAGCTGTTCCAACGCAGCTTCTCGGTGGCCAAGGACGTTCGCACCAGCACCGAGATCGGCAGCCACAGCATCAGCATGGCCGCCGCCTCGGTGCGCCTGGCGGCGCAGCTGTTCGAGGACCTGCGCGACATCCGCGTGCTGTTCGTCGGCGCCGGCGAGATGATCGAGCTGGTGGCCACGCACTTTGCCGCACGCGCGCCCAAGGGCATGGCGATTGCCAACCGCACGCTCGAGCGCGGCGAGAAGCTGGCCGGGCGTTTTGGCGCCGAGGCGCTGCGCCTGGCCGATCTGCCGCAGCGCCTGCACGAGTACGACGCGATCGTCTCGTGCACCGCCAGCACGCTGCCGATCATCGGCATGGGCGCGGTGAAAAGCGCGCTGAAGGCACGCCGCCACCGGCCGATGTTCATGGTCGACCTGGCCGTGCCGCGCGACATCGAGCCCGAGGTGGCCACGCTGTCGGATGTGTACCTGTACACCGTGGATGATCTCTCGGCCCTGGTGCAGTCGGCCGGCGAGCGCCGCCAGGCCGCGGTGGCCCAGGCCGAGGCCATCATCGACGCCGGCGTGCAGAGCTTCACCCACTGGCTCGAGCAGCGCGCCACGGTACCGCTGATCCAGGCCCTGCAGGCCCAGGCCGATGACTGGCGCGCCGGCGAGATCGCCCGCGCGCGCAAGCTGCTGGCCAAGGGCGCCGACATCGACACGGTGCTCGAAGCCCTGTCGCGCGGCCTCACCCAGAAGCTGCTGCACGGCGCCATGGCCGAGCTGCACGGCAGCGACGGCGAGGCGCGCCAGCAGGTGGCGCAGACCGTCTCGCGCCTGTTCCTGCGCAACACGGCGCGCAACCCGGCCGACGACGGCAGCGCGCGCTGACGCGCTGAGCGGCGCGCGCGCCCGGCCGCCGCGCAGGCGGCACATGGTGCGCCCCGGTTCGCCCCGAGCCCGCCTGAAACCAACCCTGCCCGCCCCAGCCCCGCCCAGCCCGCTCAGGCGCGGGCAGCCGTGCGGTCCAGCGTCACGCGCACCCGCAGATCGCCCGGCCCGCCGCGGATCTGCACGCCGCCGCCCATGCGCCGCGCCAGGGCCACCACCACCGCCAGGCCCAGGCCGGTGCCGGGCCGGCCGCGGCTGCGGTCGCCACGGGCAAAGGCGCGCAGCACCTGCGCGCGCTCAGCCTCGGGGATGCCGGGGCCGGCATCCTGCACCTCGATCCAGCAGGTGCCGCCGCGGCCCGCGGGGTGGCCCAGGCCGGCCGGGGCGCCGGCGCCGCCCCCCAGGCGCAACACCACCGGCGCGGCGCCGTGGTGCAGCGCGTTGTCGATCAGGTTGTGCAGCACGCGCTCGAGCGCCAGCGCATTGGCGCGCTCGAGGCGCAGGCTGGCCGGCGCCTCGAGCTGCAGGCCGGCATCGCTGCGCAGGGCCAGCACCTGGCGCGCCAGGGCGGCCAGGTCGACCGTCTCGTCGAGGGCCACGGTGTCGGCGCGCACCAGGTCCAGAAAGCTCTGCAGCAGGCGATCGGCCACCTCCACATTGCGCACGATGGCGGCGCGGCGCTCGGCCACGCCCGGCGCCTCGGGCAGCAGCTCGGCGGCCATGCGCACCCGGGCCAGCGGGCTGCGCAAGTCGTGCGACACGCCGGCCAGCAGCAGCTGGCGTTCGCTTTCGTGCAGCGCCAGGCGCTCGGCCAGCAGCTGCCAGGCCTGCTCGATCTGCGCCAGCTCCACGGTGGCCGCCGGCCCGCGCGCCGGCAGGGCCGCTGGCGGCGGGCCGGCGCCCGGGGTGTGGGCGGCCATGCGCTCGCGCAGCCGGGCCAGCGGGGCAGCCAGGCGCCGCGCCGTCAAGGCACTGGCCACCAGCACCAGCAGGCTGGCCAGCAGCAGCGCCAGGCCCAGGCGCGCCGGAAACAGCGGCTCCAGCACATCGTCGGCAAAGCCCAGCCATTGCAGGCGGCCATCGGCCAGCGCCACGGCCACCCAGATCACCGGCCGCGACTGGTAGCGCGTGACCACCAGCTGCTGCACCGGCACGCCGCGCTCGCGCAGCGTCTGCTGCAAGGCCTTCAGGCGCGGCACCCAGGTGGCGCCGCGCAGGGCCCGCGGCGGCGGGCTGTCGCGCCGCCACAGGCCGGTCTCACCCAGCGGGGTGGCGGTGTCGGCCGCCGCGCCGGGGGCGCTGCCGGCCGCGCTGCTGCTTGCAGGGGCTGGTGTGGCGGTTGCGGCCAGTGCGGCCAAGTCCCCCGGCGCCTTGCCCGGCAGCGTGGCCAGCGCCGCCTGCAGCACCGGCGCCCAGCGCATCGCCACCAGGCGCGAGATGGCCTGGTTGCGCTCCATGTAGAACAGCGCGCCCAGCACCAGCACCACCGCCAGCACGGTGAGCAGCTGCATCAGCAGCAGCCGGGCAAACAGCGTGTCCAGCCGCGGGCGCCAGCGCATCGGTGAAGGGCGTGCCGCCACTCAGCCGCGCGGCACGAAGACATAGCCTTCGCCGCGCACGGTGTCGATCCACTCCGCGCCGGGCGCGGCCTCGCGCAGCTTGCGGCGCAGCCGCGCCACCTGCACATCCACGGTGCGGTCCTGCGGCCGGTAGGTGCCGGCCTGCACCGCCTCGCTGAGCTGGTCGCGCGTGAGCGCCTGGCCGGGCACCCGCGCCAGCGCCACCAGCAGCTTGAACTCCACGCTGGTGAGCACCAGCGCCTGGCCCCCGGCCTGCACCTCGCGGCGCACCAGGTCGATGTGCATGCCGGCAAAGCGCAGCAGCGGCGATTCGGCGCGGCCCGGCGCGGCCCGGCGCAGCAGCGCCCGCACGCGGGCCACCAGCTCGCGCGCCTCGAAGGGCTTGGCCAGGTAGTCGTCGGCGCCAATCTCGAGGCCCAGCACGCGGTCGAGCGGATCGCCGCGCGCGGTCAGCATCAGCAGGCCCAGCGCCGGATGGCTGGCACGCCAGCGCCGGCACAGCTCCAGGCCGTTGGCGTCGGGCAGCATCACGTCGAGCAGCACCACCTCGGGCTGCAGCCGCGCCAGCGCCCGCTCGCCATCGCCGCCGGTGAGCACCGCATGCACCGCCCAGCCCTCGCGCGCCAGCAGCTCGCAGACCATGGCCGAGAGCTCGGCATCGTCGTCGACAACCAGTACCAGGGGAAGGGCTTGCATGGCGCGGGCGGGGCAGGCGGGTGATCCGGGGCGGGGCAGGCCCCGGCGTGGCCGCAGTCTACGGGCCCACCCCAGCGGGCCCTGCGAAGGTTTCAGGGCTGTCGCATTTCGTCGCCGGCCATGGCCGACGCGCCGGGCGGCGGGCACGTTCAATGGGGGAGACCCGCTGCAGCCCGCCGCCTCCCCGGTGACGGGGCTGCGGATCTCTTGTCATCCACCGCAACCCCAACCGCTACCCCAAGCGCCACCCGAAGGAGTTCACACCATGACCGCCCCCTCCCCCCGTGCATCGCAACGCCTGGCCCAAGTCACCGTGCTGGGCGTGGCCGCCGTGGCCCTGCTGGCCGCCCTGAGCGGCCCGGTGCAGGCGCGCGAGCGCCACACCAGCGTCACCGGAGCCCAGGGCCGCACCGCCACCCGCGACGTCAGCCGCGTGCAGGGCGATGTGTCGTCCACCACCACCGGCCCGCGCGGCCGGACCGCGTCGCGCCAGGTGGAGCGCAGCGCCGACGGCACCGAGGCCACGGTGACCGGCCCCAACGGCCAGACCGCCAGCCGCAGCACCACCCGCACCGACGGTGGCAGCAGCACCACCGTCACCGGCCCAGAAGGCCAAAGCGGCACGGTGACCGTGCAGCGTTCGCGCTGAGGCCGCCATGGCCGCGCGCCTGCATCCACGGCGGTGGCTGGCGGCCACGCTGGCCGCCATGCTGACGCTGCCGATCGCCGCGCCGTGGGCGCACGCCCGGGCCCCCAGCGCAGGAGGCCATGCGGAAGGCAGCGCGGGAGGCAGCGCGAGTGACAACGCGGCAGGCAGCGCCGGCAGCGGCACCCAGGCCGCGGCGCTGCAGGCCTGCCGCGCCGATGCCCGCCAGCGCTGCCCCGGCGCCCGGCCCGGCGACGGCCAGCTGCTGGCCTGCCTGCAGGCGCAGCAGGCGGCGCTTGCACCCGCCTGCCGCGAGGCCTTGCCCGCGCTGGCGGCCTGCCGCGACACCCTGCAGCGCCTGTGCGGCGAGGCCGCCGGCGCGCAGCGCCGCGCCTGCCTGCAGCGCCACCGCAGCGAGCTGGCCGGCTGCGCCCCGGCACGCTGATCGCCCACCCGCGCCGGTTGCCGCCATGACACCCACCCCACCGGCCCCCGGCACCCCCTTGCGCGCGATGTTCAGCCCCGAGGCGCAGCCCTGGCTGCTGGCCTTGCTGCTGCTGGTGGTGGGCGCCGCGCTGATCGAGGGCCTGGTGCTGCACTTCGTGCGGCGCCAGGCCTACGACTGGCGCGCGCTGGCCGCCTCGCTGGCCGATGCCGTGGGCCGGCGTGCCATTGAAGCGCTGGGCCTGTCGCTGCTGGCGCCGCTGCTGCTGTGGTGCCACAGCCACCGCATCGCCGACTGGCCGCTGCACACGCCCTGGCAGTGGCTGGGGCTGTTTCTGGCGCACGAGCTGGCCTACTACCTCTACCACCGCTGCGCCCACCGGGTGCACTGGTTCTGGGCCACGCATGCGGTGCACCACACGCCCAACCAGCTCACGCTGGCCGCCGCGCTGCGCCTGGGCTGGACCGGCAAGTTCAGCGGCCACCTGCTGTTCTTTGCGCCGCTGCTGTGGCTGGGTGCCTCGCCGCAGGCGGTGTTTGGCACGCTGGCGGCCAATCTGCTGTACCAGTTCTGGCTGCACGCGCCCTGGCTGCCGCGGCTGGGGCCGCTGGAATGGCTGCTGAACACCCCCGCCCACCACCGCATCCACCACGCCGCCAACCCCGAGTACCTGGATTGCAACTACGGCGGCGTGTTGATCGTCTACGACCGGCTGTTCGGCAGCTTCGTGGCCGAGCGGCCCGATGTGCCGCCCCGCTTCGGCCTCAGCACGCCGCTGCTCAGCCACAACCCGCTGCGCATTGCCACCATCGGCTGGCTGGGCCTGGCGCGGGCGCTGCGCCGGGCGCGCGGCTGGCGCGGCGTGCTGCGCGCGCTGTTCGGGCCGCCGCGCGATACGGCGGGTTGATCTCGCCGGGTTGACCACGCCGGGTTGAGCACGCCGGGTTGATCCTCGCGGGCCGAGCGCCGCCGGCCGCCGTCCCGGGCAGGCGCGCCGGCGCATGTCCTTACACTGCGCGGCTGCCTGCGGCGCCCCGCTGCCGGCCAGCCCTGCCGTGGCGGCCCCTGTGGCGCGCGGCCTCTTGTCTCATGGAACTGCTGCTCGTCTGCCTGGCCTCGCTGCTGGCCGGCACCATCGATGCCATCGTCGGCGGCGGTGGCCTGATCCTGGTGCCGGCGCTGTTTGCCACCTTTCCCACCGCGCCGCCGGCCACGCTGCTGGGCACCAACAAGTCGGCCTCGGTGTGGGGCACGCTGATGGCCACCCGCCAGTACCTGCGCCGCGTGCAGCTGCGCTGGGCCACCTGGGTGCCGGCCATGGTGGCAGCGCTGCTCGGCAGCCTGGCCGGGGCCTGGGCGGTGAGCGTGGTCGACCCCGGTTTCCTGCGCAAGGCCCTGCCCCTGGTGCTGGTGGCGGTGCTGCTGTACACGCTGGCCAACAAGCACCTGGGCCGCCAGCACCAACCGCCGGCCAGCGCCGCACGCGAGCGCCTGTGGGCCAGCCTCATCGGCATGGTGGTGGGCGCCTACGACGGCTTCTTCGGCCCCGGCACCGGCAGCTTCTTCATCTTTGCGTTCGTGCGGGTGCTGGGTTATGACTTCCTGCATGCCTCGGCGGCTGCGAAACTGCTCAACCTGGCCACCAATGCCGCCGCGCTGGCCCTGTTCACCGCCAAGGGCCATGTCTGGTGGCACCTGGGCCTGCCGATGGCGCTGGCCAACGTGGCCGGCAGCCTGCTGGGCAGCCGGCTGGCGCTCAAGCACGGCGCCGGCTTCGTGCGCGGCGTGTTCGTGCTGGTGGTGGGCGCCCTGGTGCTGAAAACCGCGCGCGACGCCTTCCTGGCCTGATCCCTGACGACTGACATGAACCGACATCTCGCAGACGCAAGCGAACCCAGCGCCGAGCCGTTTCCCAGCCGGCCCGCAGCCCCCCGGTGCATGGGCCACGCCCCCCGTCGACCGAGGGGCTGACATGAATCCCGCCCTGCGACAGCAACTCGAACGGCTGGCCATGCGCCTGGACGAGCTGGATGCCCACCTGGCCGATCCGGCGCTGAGCCAGGACATCAACCGCTACCGCAGCGTGGCGCGCGAGCAGGCCGAGGTGGCCGAGCTGGTGCAGCGCTGGCGCGGCTACCAGCAGGCCGAGGCCGACCTGGCCACCGCGCGCGAGCTGCTGGCCGAGCCCGAGATGGCCGAGATGGCGCGCGACGAGATCGCCAGCGCCGAGGCCGCGATCAGCCGGCTGGACGGCGAGGTCAAGACCCTGCTGCTGCCCAAGGACCCCGACGACGCGCGCAACGCCTTCCTGGAGATCCGCGCCGGCACCGGCGGCGACGAATCGGCGCTGTTTGCCGGCGATCTGGCGCGCATGTACACGCGCTGGTGCGACGCGCGCGGCTGGCGCGTGGAGGTGATGAGCGAGAACGCCTCCGACCTCGGCGGCTACAAGGAGCTGGTGCTGCGCATCGAGGGCGACGCCGTGTACGGCCAGCTCAAGTTCGAGAGCGGCGGCCACCGCGTGCAGCGCGTGCCGGCCACCGAATCGCAGGGCCGCATCCACACCAGCGCCTGCACCGTGGCGGTGATGCCCGAGCCCGACGAGGCCACCGAGATCACGCTGAACCCGGCTGATCTGCGCATCGACACCTTCCGCGCCAGCGGCGCCGGCGGCCAGCACATCAACAAGACCGACTCGGCGATCCGCGTCACCCACCTGCCCACCGGCCTGGTGGCCGAATGCCAGGACGACCGCAGCCAGCACCGCAACAAGGCCAAGGCCCTGGCCGTGCTGCAGGCCCGTCTGCGCGACCGCGAGCGCGCCGAGCGCGAGGCCAAGGAGGCCGCCACCCGCCGCAGCCTGGTGGGCACCGGCGACCGCAGCGACCGCATCCGCACCTACAACTTCCCGCAGGGCCGGCTCACCGACCACCGCATCAACCTCACGCTGTACAAGCTGGGCCAGATCATGGAAGGCGACCTGGCCGACGTGATCAGCGCGCTGCAGACCGCCCAGGCACAAGACCAGCTGGCGGCGCTGGAGGGCGCGGCGTGAGCCCCGCGGCGCCGGGCACGCGCACGGGCACGGGCTCGCCCTCGGTGCGCGAGGCCCTGGCCCAGGCCGCCGCGCTGGGCCTGGACCGCATCGACGCCCATGCGCTGCTGGGCCATGCGCTGCAGCGCCCGCGCGCCTGGCTGATCGCCCACGACGCCGACCCGCTGCCGCCCGAGGCCGCCCGCGCCTTTGCCACCGCCTGCCACCAGCGCGCCGATGGCGTGCCGGTGGCCTATCTGCTGGGCGAGCGCGAGTTCCATGGCCTGGCGCTGCAGGTCACGCCCGATGTGCTGGTGCCGCGGCCCGACACCGAAACCCTGGTCGACTGGGCGCTCGCGCTGCTGCCGGCGCTGGGCGCCGCGCCCCGGGTGCTCGATCTGGGCACCGGCAGCGGCGCCATCGCGCTGGCCGTGGCCCATCGCCACCCGGCGGCGCAGGTGCTGGCCACCGATCTGAGCCCCGCCGCGCTGGCCGTGGCGCAGGGCAATGCGCAGCGCCTGGGCCTGCCGGTGGCCTGGGCCCAGGGCACCTGGTGGCAGGCCGTGGCCGCCGGCGCGTGCTTCGACCTGGTGCTCAGCAACCCGCCCTACATCGCCGGCGACGACCCCCACCTGCCGGCGCTGCGCCACGAGCCCCGGCTGGCGCTGACCCCCGGCGGCGACGGGCTCGACGCCTACCGCGCCATCGTGGCGGGCGCCGCGGCGCACCTGGCGCCGGGCGGCTGGCTGCTGTTCGAGCATGGCTTCGACCAGGCCGCGCCGGTGGCCGCGCTGCTGCAGGCCGCCGGCCTGACCGAGATCAGCACCCGCCTCGACCTCGAAGCCCGGCCGCGCTGCACCGGCGGGCGGGCGCCCTCCGGCAAAGCGTGAAATAGCGGCCCGAACCACGGCCTGAGCGCCGCTTCAAATCGCCCCCACGCGGGCCGGTGCAGGCGTAGCATGCACTGACAGGGCGGCCGCCGGCCACCCGGCCAGCCAGCCAGGAGAGCCGCATGCGCACCGCCTTCAGCCTGATCTGCGTCCTGGGTCTGAGCAGCCCGCTGGCAGCCCAGGATCACGGCCTCACCGCGCCGGCCGATGCCCTGGCCGGCCCGCGGCTGCAGGCCCGTTTCGAGCTTGAGCAGCCGCTGCTGCGCCTGCGCATGACCCAGCCGCTGTCGGCCAGCATCGGCCCCGCGCTGCAAACGCTGCGCCTGCTGGGCGACTACCAGTTCAGCACCTTGCGCCTGGGCGACACCGGCGGCCTGCGCGTCACCGGCGGCGTGCTGCTCAACCTGCGCCAGCCGGGCACGCTGGGCGGCCATGCCGAGGCCGGCGCTGCGCTGCCGCTGTCAGGCGCCGGCTATGCCGGCGTGGGCTATGCCAGCGCCAGCACGCATGCCGACGGCGGCTGGGGCGTCAGCGCCGATCTGGGCGTCACCGCGCTGGGCTTCGGCCATGCCCGGCTCGACCGCAGCGGCGCCGGCAGCCTGGTGCTGGACGCCGCCAGCCGCGACATCCGCCTGCAGCCGATGATCCGGCTGGGCGTGAACATGGCGTTCTGAACCCGGCAGCGGCAGCGCCCGGTGCGCGACTGCTGCGCACGGGTTTGCCGGCAGTCGCCGCGCGGCTGGGCCGCTTTGCCTTATAAACCCGCATCTTCAATGCATTGGCGCCCGGGGCACCGGGCCACACTCCCATGAGCGACGTGAAACAACAGATCGACGGCCTGGTGAAGGGCAACCGCGTGGTGCTGTTCATGAAGGGCACGGCCCAGTTCCCGATGTGCGGCTTCTCGGGCCGCGCGATCGAGCTGCTGAAGGCCAGCGGCGTGAAGGACCTGGTCACCGTCAACGTGCTCGACAACGACGCCATCCGCCAGGGCATCAAGGAATACGCCGACTGGCCGACCATTCCCCAGCTCTACATCAAGGGCGAATTCGTCGGCGGCTCGGACATCATGATGGAGATGTACGAGTCGGGCGAGCTGAAGCAGCTGCTGGCCTGAGCCTTGGGCCTGCCCCGCAGCGCCAGCGCCGCCTCGCGCGCGCCGGCTGACCGGTTTGCAGCCTGACATGGCGCGCCTGGTCGTCGGCATCACCGGTGCCAGCGGTGCGGTGTACGGCGTGCGCCTGCTGCAGCGCGCGCGCACGCTCGGCCTCGAAACCCACCTGGTCGTCACGCCTTCGGGCGTGCTCAGCGCCCACCACGAGCTGGGCCTGGACCGTGCCGCGCTCGGGGCGCTGGCCGACCACCACCACGCCCCGGGCGATGTGGGCGCCTGCGTGGCCTCGGGCAGCTTCGACACCACCGCCATGGTGGTGGCGCCCTGCTCGATGAAGACGCTGGCCGCCATCGCCCACGGCTTTGGCGACAACCTGCTCACCCGCGCGGCCGATGTCACGCTGAAGGAGCGCCGCCGGCTGATCCTGCTGGTGCGCGAAACGCCCTTCAACCTGGCCCACCTGCGCAACATGACCGCCGTGACCGAGATGGGCGGCATCGTCTTTCCACCGCTGCCGGCCTTCTACAACAAGCCCGCCAACATCGACGAGATGGTTGACGACACGGTCGAGCGGGTGCTGCAGCTGACCGGTGCCGGCAGCGCCGCGCCGCGCGCCTGGCCAGGCCTGCGCGGCTAGTTGCCGCAGGCGCCGCTGCGCGGCGGTTAGGCGTGCCAGCGCTGCGCGATGGTTAGGCGTGGCAGCGCTGCGCGGTAGGGTCAGACGCGCCAGCGTGCGCGGTTGGCCAGCACCGCGTTCGGATACGGCGCCTGGCCGCGGCTGCCGTTGTAGCGGCCCAGCGCCAGGAACAGGTCGCCGCGCTCGGTGTCGAGGTAGTGGCGCAGGATCACGCAGCCAAAGCGCAGGTTGGTCTGCATGTGGAACAGCCGCGCCGGATCGCCATCACCGATCAGCCGCGCCCAGAACGGCATCACCTGCATGTAGCCACGCGCGCCGGCCGAGCTGATGGCGTACTTGCGAAAGCCGCTTTCCACCTGCACCAGGCCCAGCACCAGGGCCGGCTCCAGCCCGGCGCGGGTGGCCTCGTACCACAGGGTTTCGAGGAACTCCACGCGCACATGGCCTTCGCTCTTGAAGCGCTTGAGCAGCTCGCTGCTGGCGCCCAGCCAGCGCAGATGGGCCAGGCGCTCGTCGCTGCGCTCGAAGCTGGGCCGCGGCGGCGAAGCCGCGGCGATGGCCGCGCTGAGCGCGGTGCGCACCGAGTCGGCCAACAGCTCCTCGCGCTGCGCCCCAGCCTGCGCGGCACCGGGCCACAGCGGCAGCGTCGCGGCCAGCGGGCCGGCCAGCATCTGCTGCAGCAGGCGTCGCCGGCTCACTGGACAAGCCTCCGCGCTGTGCGTTGCGGGATTCGCGCTGGGGGCCCGGCGCACGCTCATGGCAAGCCCCGCGGTGCCATGGGCGCGCGGGCCGGCCGGCGCGCGGCCAGCCAGGCCTCGGCCGGCAGGCGCAGGCCGCGGCGTGTGGCCCAGGCGCCCAGCGCCATCAGGCCGGCCCACAGCAGCACCGCCGCGGCGCAGGCCGGCACCAGGCCGGGCCGCCAGCCGCCGGCCCAGGCGCACCAGGTCAGCACCGTGGCCAGCGAGCACAGCAGGTACAGGCTCAGCGTCTGGCGACCGGCGGCCACCAGCCAGGCGGGCCAGCGCGGCAGTGCCTGCAGCAGCCACGGCACCCACACCAGCACCGCCAGCGTGCCCAGCACACCCTGCACACACTCGGCCACGGCATGGCCACCGCCCAGCAGCACCGGCGCCATCGCGGCCGACCACAGCAGTTGCAGCAGCAGCATCGGTGCCGCCCAGCGCGCCAGGCGCTGGCGCAGTGGCAGCCAGCGGCGGTGGGTGAGCACACGCAGGCGCCCCACCAGCAGACCCAGGCCGGTGAGGCCCAGCATCCACGGCCACAGCAGCAGCAGCACGCCGACCAGGTAGCTCAGGTAGCCGATGGTGTTGTCGCGCCACCAGTCGGGCAGCCCGGTCCAGTCGGCCAGCGGCAGGTCGTCGTGGGCCTCGGCTTGCTGGGCCAGCCAGGCGGCCACCAGCGCGGCCGTCAGCTGCAGCAGCAGGCCCACGCCGAGCCACAGCCGCACGCGGCGCCACAGGCGCGCCGGCCGCCAGGCCTGCCAGCGCCGCAGCCAGCGGCCCAGCAGGGCGTACTGCGACACGATGTCGCCCATGTACAGGAGCAGGCCGTGCAGCAGGCCCAGGCCCAGCAGGCGGTTCAGCCGCTGCGGCGCGGCGCCACCCAGCGTGAGGCCCAGGCCGAACAGCAGCATCAGCAGCGCCAGGCCCTTGCCCTGCAGCAGCGCCAGCACGGCCACGCCGGTGGCCCAGGCCAGCACGCCCTCGTCGGCGGCCGGCGCAGGCAGCAGGGCGCCCGAGGGCATGCCGGGATAGCCGACAAAGTTCACCACCACCACCGGCAGCAGGGCCAGCGCGCGCAGGCCGTCGATGGCTTCGATGCGGGCCCGCGGCATGTGCCGCGGTGGCGAGGCGAGCGCGTGCAAGGCGGGTACGGCGCGCGGCGCGGCGGCCGCGCTCAGGCGGCGAGGCGCACCTTCACCAGCGCCGCGGCCTCGGCCAGTGGCGTGGCGGTTGCAGCGGCCTCGCGGCGGCCCTGCACTTCCACCGTGCCGGCCTTCAGGCCGCGGTCGGAGATCACCACGCGCTGGGGCGCGCCGATCAGCTCCCAGTCGGCAAACATGGCGCCCGGGCGCTCGCCGCGGTCATCAAGCAGCACGTCCACGCCGGCCGCCTGCAGCTCGGCATACAGCGCCTCGGCCGCGGCCTTGACCTCGGCCGAGCGGTCCATGCCGATCGGGCAGATCACCGCCTGGAACGGCGCGATGCTGGCCGGCCAGATGATGCCGCGCTCGTCGTGGTTCTGCTCGATGGCGGCGCCCAGGATGCGCGTGACGCCGATGCCGTAGCAGCCCATCTCGAACAACGCCGGCTTGCCGGTCTCATCGAGGAAGGTGGCGTTCATGGCCTGGCTGTACTTGGTGCCGAGGTAGAACACATGGCCCACCTCGATGCCGCGCTCGATGGCCAGCACGCCCAGGCCGTCGGGCGACGGATCGCCCTCGACCACATTGCGGATGTCGGCCACCAGGTCGGGCTCGGGCAGGTCGCGGCCCCAGTTGGCGCCGGTGTAGTGGAAGTCGGCCTCGTTGGCGCCGCAGACCCAGTCGCTCATGGCCGCCACGCTGCGGTCGGCGATCACCTTGACCGGCTGCTTCAGGCCGATCGGCCCCAGGTAGCCGGGCTTGCTGCCGAAGTGCGCCTCGATCTCGGCCACGGTGGCAAAGCGGAAGCCGGCCTTCAGGCCCTCGAGCTTGCCCACCTTGACCTCGTTCATGTCGTGATCGCCACGCAGCAGCAGCAGCCACACGGTGGTCTGCTTGAGCACGCCGTGCTCGTCGAGCGTGTCGGTGGCCAGCACCAGGCTCTTGACCGTCTGCTTCAGGTCGAGGCCCAGCAGCGCGGCCACATCGGCGCAGGTGCTCTTGCCCGGCGTGGGCGTCTTGGTCAGGGCCTGCGCGGCCGCGCCGCGCGGCGTGGCCGGTGCCACGGCTTCGGCCAGCTCGATGTTGGCGGCGTAGTCGCTGCTGGGGCAGTAGATGATGGCGTCTTCGCCGGTCTTGGCGATCACCTGGAACTCGTGGCTGCGGTCGCCGCCGATGGCGCCGGTGTCGGCTGCTACCGCGCGGTAGCTCAGGCCGAAGCGGTCGAAGATGCGCTTGTAGGCCGCGAACATGCCCTCGTAGCTCTTGCCGGCGCTGGCCGCGTCGCGGTCGAAGGAGTACGCGTCCTTCATCGTGAACTCGCGCCCGCGCATGATGCCGAAGCGGGGGCGGCGCTCGTCGCGGAACTTGGTCTGGATGTGGAAGAAGTTCTTGGGCAGCTGCTTGTAGCTGCGCAGCTCCTGCCGGGCGATGTCGGTCACCACCTCTTCGCTGGTGGGCTGGATGATGAAGTCGCGCTCATGGCGATCCTTCACGCGCATCAGCTCGGGGCCCATGGTGTCGAAGCGGCCCGTCTCCTGCCACAGCTCGGCCGGCTGCACCACCGGCATCAGCAGCTCCACCGCACCGGCGCGCACCATCTCCTCGCGGATGATGGCCTCGACCTTGCGGATCACGCGCAGGCCCATCGGCATGTAGTTGTAGATGCCGGCGCCCAGGCGCTTGATCATGCCGGCGCGCATCATCAGCTGGTGGCTCACCACCTCGGCGTCGGCGGGTGCTTCCTTCAGGGTGGCAATGAAGAACTGGGAGGCTTTCATGGGCGCGGTCTTGGCGGCCCGTTGGGCGGGCCGTGGTGGCGGGCCGTGTCGCGGCGAGCTTGCCGCCTGGCACCTGGAGGATGCGACCGGCCGGGCTACCCATGCGGGTTAGCGAGGGTTCGCTGGCCCTGTGACGCCGGTGCAATAATGAAATCAATTCAGATATCGGGGTTGATTATGCTCGACAGGGAAGGCTTCAGGCCCAACGTCGGCATCATCCTGCTCAACGCTCGCAACCAGGTGTTCTGGGGCAAGCGGCTTCGCACCCACTCGTGGCAGTTTCCGCAGGGTGGCATCAAGTACGGCGAGACGCCTGAGCAGGCCATGTTCCGCGAGCTCCACGAGGAAGTGGGCTTGCGGCCCGAGCATGTGCGCATCCTGGCCCGTACGCGCGACTGGCTGCGCTACGAGGTGCCGGATCACTTCATCCGCAAGGATGCTCGGGGCCACTACCGCGGCCAAAAACAGATCTGGTTCCTGCTGCGCCTGATGGGCCGCGACAGTGATCTGGACCTGCGTGCCACCGACCACCCCGAGTTCGACGCCTGGCGCTGGAACGAGTACTGGGTGCCGCTGGATCTGGTGATCGAGTTCAAGCGCGACGTGTACCAGATGGCGCTCAGCGAGCTGGCGCGCTTTCTGCCGCGCGTGAACCACCACAACCGCTACCTGCGCGCCGGCATGCGCCCGCGCCACCACGACGACGGCGAATACCACCATCACCACGACGGCCACGATGGCCACGATGGCCATGACGGCGATGGCAGCCATGACGAGCACGGCGCGCATGTGCCGCATGGCGCCCAGGGCATGCCGCCGAACAACGAGCCGGTGATCACCGGGCTGTCGGAGTTCGACGCCTCGCCGTCCGGCACGCTGGACGAGACGCCCACGCAGCCGCTGCGCGGCGGCTTCAACCGCTGAGCGCTCGCCGGTCGCCGCGGGATGGCCGCGTCGCGGGCGGGCTCAGCCTGGGTTGAGTCGCGCTGCCGCGCACCCGCGCACCCGTACAGCGGGCAACGCAGGCCCGGGATGCGCCCGCGCAGCAGGGTCGATCATGCTGCGGCGTTCCAGGGCAGCATCAGCGTCACCATCAGCAGCTTCTGAAACTCGGGCTCGAAGCGGTCGATGATGGCCTGCGGATCGGGGCACAGGCGCTCGTCGGTGATCAGGCCAAACTGCACACCGCCGCCGTAGCTGAGGATGGACACGCCGACGCCGATGTTGCCCGAGGCCGGCACCCAGAACAGGGTCTGGCGCAGCGTGGCGCCGCAGAACTGAAGGTGCTCGCGCGGGCCGGGCACGTTGGTCATCACCGCGGTGGCCTTCTTGGCAAACAGGTTCAGCACCATGTCCTGCGCGGCCTTCACCAGCAGGCCGCTGGCCGCCAGCACGCCAAAGGCCAGCAAGGGCTGGTAGCTGCCCTTGAGCTCGCGCATGCGGGCGCGCACCGCGTACACGCGCTCGATCGGGTTCTCGATGCCGATCGGCAACACCAGCGGCACCAGGCCGAAACGGTTGCCCAGCTGCCAGGCCTGCTCGAGCGGGCGCAGGTTCACCGGCACCATGGCGCGGATCTGCTGGCCGGCCGGGTCTTCACCCTTGGCGCGCAGGTAGCCGCCGATGGCGCCCGACACGCAGGCCAGCAGCACATCGTTGACCGAGCAGTTCAGGCCGTGGCCGATGGCCTTGACCACATCGAGCGGCATCGGCTCGTTCCAGGCCACCACCTTGCGGCCCACCGGGTGGCCCTTGAGCGAGGTGGCCGAGTCGTCGGCCATCAGCGCCAGCGCGGCGGTGTCGCTGAGCAGCTGCACGCCCACGCGGGCGATGTCGAGCGTGCCGGAGACGGTGTTGGCAATGGGCTGCTGCGGATTGGCCAGCAGGTCGATCGACCTGGCCATGCCGGCGCCGCCCATGCCGATGAGCTTGACGGTCAGCTCGGTCAGCGGCTTGAGCACCGCATCGGACAGCCAGTCGGCCTCGTGCGCCTCGTCGTGTGCGGCACGGCCCTTGCGGCGGCTGGGCGGGGCGTCGCCGCCGTCGGTGATCGAGTTGGTGACGGCGATCAGCGCGATGCCGTCGGCAATGCAGTGGTGCACGCGGATCATCAGCGCGCAGCCACCTTCGTACTGCTCGATCAGGTGAAACTGCCACAGCGGCCGATTGGGGTCGAGCGGGGTCATGGCCAGCTCGCCGCAGCGCTGCTGCAGGGCCTGGCGCTCGCTCTGCCCGGCGCGGCGCGGCAATACCTCGGGCACCACGTGGCGGGTGATGTCGAAGTGCGGATCGGCCACCCAGTTGGCGCCCAGCGCATCGTGCTCGACCCGCTGGCCGAAGCGCGCGTACTTGAGGAGCCGGGTCTCGATGCGCTCGCGCACGGTCTCCAGCGCGAGCGGCCGGTCGAGCAGCCACACGCCCACGATCATCATCTGGTTGACGTCGTTGTCCATGCGCAGCCAGGCCGTGTCGACCCGGGACATGCGGTGGGCGGTGGTGTCTGGCACAGGCGTCTCCTGATGTTCTTGCTGCTGGGTGGGCCGGTCTAGAAATCGGCCTCTGAGCCGTTCACCTTGCTGGGTAAGATCCACAGCGTCAAGCCCGATTTTCACCCGTAGGAGACAAGCCCCATGTCCACCATCCAGGCCCAGTTCGAGAAGGCGGTTGCCGAGAGCAAGACCCTGCCGGAAAAGCCCGACAACATGACCCTGCTCAAGATCTACGCGCTGTACAAGCAGGCCACCGCGGGCGATGTGGAAGGCAAGCGCCCGGGCTTCACCGACATGGTGGGCCGCGCCAAGTTCGACGCCTGGGATGCGCTCAAGGGCACCAGCGCCGACACCGCGATGCAGCAGTACATCGACCTGATCGAAGACCTGAAGTAAGCCGCTCCCGAAGCGGCCAGGGCCGCTGGCCCCAGGGCGCAGCGCCGGCGGCCCGGCAGGGCCGCTTGCGCGGCGGTCGGCTGGCGCGGCGCGCGGCTTACCTGGCCTTGCGCGGCTTGGCGGCCTTGGCCGCCGCGCCCAGCAGGGCATCGAGGTTCTTCTCGATCTCCGACTCGATGGTCTTGGCAAAGGCACCCAGCAGGAAGCCGAGCTTGGCCTCGAGCTCGAAGTGGTCGGCAGCCACGATCAGCCGACCCTTCACGCCACTGCGCGTGAACTCCACCGTGTCGCTGGTGTCGCCTTCCAGCACGGTGCATTCCATGTCGAACTTCTGCTCCGCCTCCTCGGCCCAGGACCAGGCGACCTCGCGCGCCTTGGGCAGGCCGAGGGCATGGTCGCGGTGGATGCGGATGTCGGACATCGGGGAGTCTCCGTGGATGGGTGGCGCGGTTCAGGGGCCGAGGGCGCGCAGTGTCGCGTGCCGCTGGTCGCGGGGCAAGTCGGCCAGGCGCTGCACCGCGGCGTGGAAGCGGCCGAAGTCGCTGCCCTCGCGCGCAAACAGGCGCTCGAAGGCCGGCACCAGGCCGTCGTAGCTGGCCTGCAGTGCCAGCGTGGCGTTGTTGGCGTTGGCAAACCAGGGGTCGTAGCCGTCAAAGCCGGCCCAGGCCGGATGGCCGCCGGCCTTGAGCGCGGCATGCTCGGCGCGCATGGCGGCCAGGATCTCGGCCTTGCGCGCACGGCGTTCGGCCTCGGGCGCGGCGCTGGCGTACAGCGCCTGCAGCGCGGCACGGGTGCGGTGCGTGATCTGGCGAAAGTCGTGCCGCCTGCGGGCCACGGCCGGGTCGTCGGGCAGGCGGCCGGCGTCGGCCTGCCAGCGTGCCAGGCCCAGCCGCTCCACCGCGGTGGCATAACTTTCATTGAACTCGGTGTCGCCGGCCGCAAACACCACCTGGTGCGCCAGCTCGTGAAACACCAGCCGGGCCAGCTCGTTCTCGCTGCCGCGCACAAAGGTGTTGAGCAGCGGGTCGCCGCCCAGCCAGTTGGTCCAGCCCAGTGTTGAATAGGCCGGCACGCCGTAGACCCAGGCCTCCCAGCCGTCGCGGCGCAGCGCCTGGGCCTCGGCCTCGGCGGCGCCGCGATCGAAGTAGCCGCGGTAGCCCACGCAGCCCATCACCGGGTAGCACCAGGTCTTGAGCGTGAGCGACAGCTCGGGCGCGGCCACCACGTTCCACACCGCGGCGCCGCGGCCCAGCTCGGCGTAGCGGCGGTAGCTGGCGTTGTCGGGCAGCGCCAGTGCGCTGACGGCATAGCGGCGGATCTGCTGCGCCAGCGCCAGCCGCTCGCGCAGCGCGGCCGGCGTGGCGGGGTCGGCCAGCCAGTCGCCGATCGGCCGGGCCTGGCGCAGCATGGCCAGGTGGCCGCCGACCGATTGCGCGTAGTAGCCCACCGTGGCGCAGCCGCTGCCCAGCAGCAGCACGGCGGCCACGGCCGCACCCAGCGCCAGCGTGAGGCCGCGCCGGCGGCGGCGCAGCGCCTGGGCGGCCGGCATCAGGCCGGGCTGGCGGCCGCAGCCGCGTCAAGGCCATCGGCCGCCGGCGCGCCATCGGCCGCCACCTCGACCAGGCAGTCGTAGAAGGTGGGGGCGCGGCCGATGTCGGTGAGCCGCTGGCTGGTGAGCTGGTTGACGTTGTTCCCGTCCAGCCCCAGCTTGCGCCACCAGATGCCCAGGCCATTGACCACGCCCGGCCGCGCCCGCGTGCTGACCGCGGCATGGCAGCGGTAGCTGCCACGGGCGTTGAACACGCGCACCACGGCGCCGTCAGCAATGCCGCGCGGCGCGGCGTCGTCGGGATGGATCTCGAGCAACGGCCGGCCCTCGATGCTGCGCAGGCTGGTGACGTTGACGAAGCTCGAGTTGAGGAAGTTGCGCGCCGGCGGCGAGATCATGGCCAGCGGGTAGATCGCGGCCAGCGCGGGGGCGCTGGCGCGGCTTTCATGCGGCGGCAGGTAGCGCGGCAGGCCCAGGCCCGGCACCTGCACCTGCACCTTGCCGCTGGGCGTGGCAAAGCCGCCGTCGGCAAAGGGCAGCTCGGGCACCGGCAGGCGCACCCAGCCATCGCGCAGCAGCGCATCGAAGTCCAGGCCGGGCAGGGCCTGGCGGCAGATCTGCTCGTCGCTGTCGGCAAAACACGGCTCGGCAAAGCCCAGGCGCGCGGCCAGCTGGCGGAACACCTCGGTATTGGGCCGGGCCTCGCCGACGGGCTGCACCGCCGGCTGGTTCAGCAGCGCGTAGGTGTGGCCGTAGCTGCCATGGATGTCCCAGTGCTCGAGCTGGGTGGTGGCCGGCAGCACATAGTCGGCATGGTCGGCGGTGTCGGTGAGAAAGTGCTCCAGCACCACGGTGAACAGGTCGTCGCGGGCAAAGCCGGCCACCACCTTGGCCGACTCGGGCGCCACCGCCACCGGGTTGCTGTTGTAGACCACCACGGCCTCGATCTTCGGGCCGAAGTCGCCGCCCTGCGGTCCATCCCCCGGGTGCAGCAGGGCATCGCCGATGGTGCTCATGTTGATGCTGCGCGGGCTCCGGCCGGCCAGCAGATCGGGCCGCTGCAGCGCCGCGTCGTCGCGCACCCGCGCCACCCAGCCCGAGGCCGACAGCAGCAGGCCGCCGCCGCGCTGGCGCCAGGCGCCGGTCAGGCAGGGCAGCAGCGCGATCAGGCGCACCGCATTGCCGCCGCCGTGCACGCGCTGCATGCCGTAGTTCAGGCGGATGGCGGCCGGGCGGGTGCGGGCGTAGTCGTGCGCCAGCTGGCGGATCACCGCGGCATCGAGGCCGCAGACCCCGGCCGCGCGCTCGGGCGGCCAGGCCAGCGCCTCGTCGCGCAGCGCCTCGAAGCCGTCGACATGGCGGGCGATGTAGTCGTGGTCGAGCCAGTCGTGGGTGATCAGCTCGTGCATCAGCGCCAGCGCCAGCGCGCCGTCGGTGCCGGGCAGCAGCGCGAGGTGCTGGTGGCACTTGTCGGCCGTCTCGGTGCGGCGCGGGTCGATGGCGATCAGGCGCGCGCCGTTGCGCTTGGCCTGCTGCGCAAAGGTCCAGAAGTGCAGGTTGCTGGCGATCGAGTTGCTGCCCCAGATGAGGATCAGCTGCGCATGGGCGTAGTCCTCGAGGTGCATGCCCAGCTTGCCGCCGTAGGTGGCAGCCAGCGCCTCGCTGCCGGCCGAGGCGCAGATGGTGCGGTCGAGCAGCGACGCGCCGAGCTTGTGGAAGAAGCGCGCGGCCAGGCTCTCGCCCTGCACCATGCCCATGGTGCCGGCATAGCTGTAGGGCACGATGGCCTGCGGCTCGCGGGCGGCAATGGCGCCCAGGCGCGCGGCGATGTCGTCCAGCGCCTCGCCCCAGCTCACCGGCACGAACTGCCCGG
Organism: Aquabacterium sp. OR-4; assembly: GCF_025290835.2. Lineage (NCBI taxonomy): Bacteria > Pseudomonadati > Pseudomonadota > Betaproteobacteria > Burkholderiales > Sphaerotilaceae > Pseudaquabacterium > Pseudaquabacterium prasiolae. Next base: position 1,835,731 of record NZ_JAOCQD020000002.1, read on the forward strand.
CGCCCTTGGGCCCCACGCGCCGCAGCGGCGTGAGCACGCGCTCGGGGTGGTAGCTGCGCTCGGCATAACGCGAGACCTTGGTGCACAGCGCGCCATGGGTGGGCGGATGCGCCGGATCGCCGGCCACCCGCACCACCCGGCCGGCGCGCACGGTGGTGATCAGCGCGCAGGTGTCGGGGCAGTCGTGCGGGCAGGCGCCACGCACCAGCCGGTCGCCGGGCTCGCCGGCGTTGGCGGCGTTGGCGGCGTTGGCGGCGGCCGGATTGGCGGGCGTTTCAGAGGCGGTGGCGGTGCTGGCGGCGGCGGCGGCAGGGGCTTGCGGGCTCATCCAGCCATGATGTCACAGCCCCTTGTTCGGGTTGCTGGCCGTCAATCTGTCGCTGTTCTCACGTTAGGCTCGCCCGCTTTTGTGTGATCGTTCTCACGCCGCCAGATCCAGCCCGCCCATGAGCTCACCGCAGTACCCCACTCCCCGCTTCGGCCTTGGTGCCGCCTCGCGACGCCAGGCCCTGCACGGCCTGGCCGGCCTGGGCGCGCTGGCCACCACGCCGGCCTTTGGCCAGGGCGAGCGCGCCATCGTGCTCGGCCAGTCGGCCGCCGTCACCGGCCCGGCGGCCCAGCTGGGGCTGCAGATGCACCAGGGCGCACGCCTGGTGTTCGATGCGGTCAACGCCGCCGGCGGCATCGGCGGCCGGCCGATCGAGCTGCGCCTGGTGGACGACGGCTACGAGCCCGATCGCTGCAAGGCCAACACCGAGAAGTTCATCCGCGACGAGGTGTTCGCGCTGTTCGGCTATGTGGGCACGCCCACCGCCCTGGCCGCGTTGCCGGCGGTGACGCAGGCGCAGATCCCGTTCATCGCGCCCTTCACCGGGGCGCAGGCGCTGCGCGAGCCCTTCAACCGCAACGTGTTCCATGTGCGCGCCTCGTACTTCGACGAGACGGCGCTGATCGTGCGCCACCTCAACGGCCTGCGCCTGCACAAGATTGCCGTGTTCCGCCAGAACGACAGCTACGGCCAGGCCGGGCTGGACGGCGTGCAGCGCGCGCTGGCCGCGCTGGGCCGCAACCCGCTGGCGGTGGGCACGGTCGAGCGCAACAGCGTGGACGTGGCCGCCGCGGTGCGGACCATCGTCTCGACCATGCCCGAGGCCGTGGTGCAGATCAGCGCCTACAAGAGCTGCGCCGCCTTCATCCGCGCGGCGCGCGCCGCCGGTTATGGCGGCCTGTTCTACAACGTGTCCTTCGTCGGCACCCAGGCGCTGGCCGACGAGCTGGGCAAGGACGCGCGCGGCGTCCAGATCAGCCAGGTGATGCCCTCGCCCTTCTCCACCACCAACGGCGCCTCGCGCGAGTACCTCGAGGCCATTGCCAAGGCCGGTGACCAGCACAAGCCCAACTACTCGGGCATGGAAGGTTTTGTCGCCGCGCGCGTGCTGGTGGAAGGCCTGCGCCGCGCCGCCGCCGGCAACCGCCGGCCCAGCCGCGAGGCATTGATCGATTCGCTCGAAACGCTGCGGCTCGACTTTGGCGGCCACACCATCGGCTTTGCCCCGCGCCAGCATGTGGGCTCGCACTTCGTGGAGCTGACCATGCTGACCGAGGACGGCAAGGTCAGGCGCTGAGCCCGCGCCCGCCGCCGCCCGGCGGCCACCCGGGCCAACACGCGGTCAGGGCCATGGTCGACCGGCATACACTGGCCCGCTTCTTGCCAAGACAGAGCCCGAGGAGCCGCCCGACATGCGCCTGATCGAATCCATCCTGGCCGACGCCGCCAGCATCACCACGCTGCGTCGCGACATCCACGCCCACCCCGAGCTGTGCTTCAAGGAAGAGCGCACCGCCGAGCTGATCGCCCAGGCGCTCACCAGCTGGGGCATCCCGGTGCACCGCGGGCTGGGCACCACCGGCGTGGTGGGCATCGTCAAGAACGGCAGCAGCCCGCGCGCCGTGGGCCTGCGCGCCGACATCGACGCACTGCCGATCCAGGAAGGCAACACCTTTGCCCACGCCAGCCAGCACGCCGGCAAGATGCACGCCTGCGGCCACGATGGCCACACCGCCATGCTGCTGGCCGCGGCCAAGCACCTGAGCCAGCACCGCAACTTTGACGGCACCGTGTACCTGGTGTTCCAGCCGGCCGAAGAAGGCGGCGGCGGTGCGCGCGAGATGATCAAGGACGGCCTGTTCGAGAAGTTCCCGATGGAGGCCATGTTCGGCGCGCACAACTGGCCGGGCATGCAGGTGGGCCAGTTCGCGCTGAAGGCCGGGCCCTGCTATGCCTCGAGCAACGAGTTCGAGATCGTCATCCGCGGCAAAGGCGCGCATGGCGCGATGCCGCATCTGGGCATCGACCCGGTGCCCGCCGCCTGCGCCATGGTGCAGGGCTTCCAGACCATCATCAGCCGCAACAAGCGCCCGATCGACACCGGCGTGATCTCGGTGACCATGATCCACACCGGCGAGGCCACCAACGTGATCCCCGAGGCCTGCAGCGTGCAGGGCACGGTGCGCACCTTCACGATGGCGGTGCTCGACCTGATCGAGCAGCGCATGCAGGCCATGGCCGAGGCCACCGCGCTGGCCTATGGCTGCACGGCCGAGTTCCGCTTCAAGCGCAACTACCCGCCCACCATCAACCACGAGGCCGAGACCGCCTTTGCGCGCCGCGTGCTCGAAGACGTGGTGGGGCCAGACAACGTGCAGGAGTTCGAGCCCACCATGGGCGCCGAAGACTTCAGCTACTACCTGCAGCAGATTCCCGGCTGCTACTTCATGATCGGCAACGGCGACGGCGCGCACCGCGAGGGCGGCCACGGCCTGGGGCCGTGCATGCTGCACAACCCCAGCTACGACTTCAACGACGACCTGATCCCGCTGGGCGCCACCGCCTGGGTGCGCATCGCCGAGCAGTGGTTGAACACACCGCGCTGAGCCGCCACTGAGTTGCCCATGAGCGCCGACGCCCCGACGTACTTCTCACAGAGCTACGCCGAGGCGCGTGGCAAGTTCCTGGCCGCGGCCGAGGCCGCGAACCTGGATGTGCAGCCCCAGCCGCACCCGCTGCTGGGCCGCGACGGCGAGCCGCTGGCACTGGACGTGGTGCGCGACGGCCCGGCCGATGCACGCGCGCTGCTGATCCTCAGCTCGGCCTGCCATGGGGTCGAGGGCTTTTGCGGCTCGGGCGTGCAGACCGCGCTGCTGGGCGATGCCGACTTTCGCGCCGCTGCCCGCGCCGCCGGCGTGGCCGTGCTGTACCTGCATGCGCTGAACCCCTGGGGCTTCTCGTGGTGGCGGCGCACCACGCACGAGAACGTCGACCTGAACCGCAACTTTCTCGACTTTCAGCAGCCGCGCCCGGTGAACAGCGCCTACGCCGCGCTGGCCCACCTGGCCGTGCCGCGCGAGTGGCCGCCCACGCCCGAGGTGCAGCAGGCGGTGGACGACTACATCACCCGCCACGGCGCCCGCGCCTGGCAGAGCGCGCTGTCGGCCGGCCAGTACGCCGACCCCGAAGGTCTGTTCTACGGCGGCCAGGCACCCACCTGGAGCCAGATGGCCCTGCGCCATGTGCTGCACGACCAGGGCCGGCGCTGCGCGCACCTGGGCTGGATCGACCTGCACACCGGCCTGGGCCCCAGCGGCGTGGGTGAGCGCATCTTCGCCTGCCGCGACGACGCCGCGGCGCTGGCCCGCGCCCGCGCCTGGTGGGGGCCGAACATCACGTCGATCTACGACGGCTCGTCGACCTCGGCCCTGCTCAGCGGCCTGATGTGGCACGCCGCCTACCAGGAATGCCCGCAGGCCGAGTACACCGGCATTGCGCTGGAGTTCGGCACCGTGCCGATCGGCCCGATGCTCGACGCGCTGCGCGCCGACCAGTGGCTCGAGAACCACCCCGAGGCCGACACGCTCGATCCGGCCAAGCGCAGCGCCATCAAGCGCCAGCTGCGCGATGCCTTCTACACCGACACCGACGGCTGGAAGCAGCAGATCCTGGCGCAGGGCCTGGCCTGCGCGCACCAGGCGGTGCAGGGACTCGCCAGCGCCTGACCGGTGCTGGCCCCACCCGGGGCGGCGCCTGACGGGCGCTGGCCGCTGCGGCGGCGCATGTCCTGAACTGTCCGCCATCGGTCGCCTGGCGGTGCTGCGCCCAGGGCGCCCGCGGGCAACGATGCAGGCTCCTCACCCCACCCGGAGCCAGCGATGCCCACCGCCCTGCTGCTGATCGACGTTCAGCAATCCTTCACCCAGCGGCCGTACTGGTCTGACAGCGACCTGCCCGGTTTTCTGGCCGCCAGCAACGCGCTGATCGCCGGCTGCATAGCGCGCGGCGTGCCCATCGTGCGCATCTTTCACACCGACGGCCCACGCACCGCCGCCAACGCCTTTGCGCCCGAGAGCGGCCTGGTTCGCCCGCTGGATGGCCTGGCGCCCTTCGACGCCGCGCTCAGCCTCGAAAAGCACCGCCACAGCGCGCTGGTGGGCACCGGCCTGGCGGTGTGGCTGCACCAGCAGGGCATCACCCGGCTGATCGTGGCCGGCATCCGCACCGAGCAGTGCTGCGAAACCACCACCCGCCATGCCAGCGATGAAGGCTGGACGGTCGACTTCGTCACCGCGGCCACACTGACTTTCGACATGGCCACGCCCGCGGGCGGCACGCTCACGGCGGCACAGATCCGCGAGCGCACCGCCACCGTGCTGGCCGGCCGCTTTGCCACGCTGTGCAGCGTGGACGAGGCCCTGGCGCGCGCCGCCTGACACCGGAGCAAGCGATGTCATCGGCCACCGAAGCCCGCACCCGCCGCGTCGGCATCCTGCTCTACCCCGATGTGGAGGTGCTGGATGCTGCCGGCCCCTTCGAGGTGTTCACCTGCGCCAGCCGCATGGCGCAACGTGCGTCACCCGAAGCGCCGCCGCCCTTCAGCGTGCACACGCTGGCATTGGCCGCCGGCCCGGTGCGCGCCCGCGCCGGCCTGCGGATGCTGGCCGACCAGGCGCTGGCCCAGGCCGCGCCGCCTGATGTTTGGCTGGTGCCGGGCGGCGTGGTGGATGCCGCGCTGGCCGATGCCGAACTGCTGGCCCAGATCGCGCGGCTGGCGGCCGGTGCCGAGATCACCGCCTCGGTGTGCACCGGCGCCTTCCTGCTGGCCGCGGCCGGTCTGTTGCCGCCGGGCACGCCGGTGACCACGCACTGGGAAGATGCCGCCGACCTGGCCCGCGCCCACCCCAGGCTGGCGGTGGACGCCACGCGCCGCTACCTGGACAACGGCCGCCTCGTCACCGCGGCCGGCATCAGCGCCGGCATCGACATGGCCCTGCACCTGGTGGCCCGCCTGGCCGGCCCGGCGCTGGCCGAACGCACGGCGCGGCAGATGGACGTGGTGTGGACCCGCGACCTCTGGCAGGGCCGGCCGCTGCGCTGAAGGCCGCGCGTTGATGGCCGCCGTGCTGAAGGCCGAAGCGCCGCCGCCGCCGCGGCATCATCGCGCCATGATCGACGTGCTCTTCATCGTGCTGCCGGACACCCTGCTGCTCGATCTGGCCGGGCCGGCCGAGGCCTTTCGGCTGGCCAACCAGGCGCTGGCGCGGCGCGGTCAGCCGGCCGCGTTCCATCTGCGCTATGCCGGGCCGGCGCCGATGGCGCGCTCGTCGGTGGGCCTGATGCTGGCCGAATTGGAGCCACTGCCCGAAGCCTTTGTGCGCCCCACCTGGACCGTGCTGCTGGGCCGCCCCGGCGAGGCGCCGCGCGTGCTGCAGCGCCAGCGCGCCTGGCTGGCCGCGCGGCAATGGCTGGTGCGGCAGATGCCGGCGGTGCTGGCCGCCCCGGCCACCGCCCCGGCCACCGCCTCGGCCACCGCCGCGGCAAACACCCGGGCAAGCACCCAGGCCCCCGCCCCGGCGGGCCCCGCGCCGCACCGGCTGATGACCGTGTGCGTGGGCGCCCTGCTGGCCGCCGATGCCGGGCTGCTGGCCGGGCGGCGCTGCACCACCCATCACGAGCTGCTGGACGACCTGCTGCGCATCGCGCCCACGGCGCACGTGCTGGCCAATCAGGTGTGGGTGGAAGACGGCGCCCTGTTCACCAGCGCCGGCATCACCGCCGGCATCGACCTGGCGCTGCACTGCATTGCGCGCGAGTGCGGCGAGGCGCTGGCCGCCAGCGTGGCCCAGGTGATGGTGGCCGCCACGCGGCGTGGTGCGGCCGCGCCGCAGCTCTCGCCCTTGTTGGCCTTTCGCGACCACCTGCACCCGGCCGTGCACCGGGTGCAGGAGGAGGTGGCCGAGCGCCCGGGCGACGACTGGAGCGCCGAGGCCCTGGCCGCGGTGGCGCATGTCACGCCACGCCACCTGGCGCGGCTGTTCCGCCAGCACACGGGCCTGAGCCCGCGTGATTACGTGGAGCATGTGCGCGCCGCGCTGGCGCGCCAGGCGGTGGCACGTGGCGCCAGCGGGCCGCAGGCGGCGGCGCTGGCCGGCTTCAGCTCCGACCGACAGTGGCGGCGTGCGCGCGGGCGCACCGCCGTGCCGGCACCCGACCGGCCCTGATCCGGCGCAAGACCCCGTCGTTTGCCAGCCAGGTGGCTAGCCGTGGCCGCCGGCACGCGGCAGCGCCCGCCACAGCCACCACGAACAGCCTGTGGCCGCCAGCGCGGGCAGCAGCGCCAGCAGCAGCACGGCGGGCCCGTACCAATGGGTGGGCAGCGGCGTGGCCGGCAGCAGCGCCAGCAGCAGGCCGGCCGCCACCATCCAACGCCCGCCCACGCGGTGGGTGCGCTCCCACACGCGGTCGTCGGCCAGCGTCCAGGGCGTGCGGATGCCCACCGTGGCATTGGGCCGCAGCTTGCCCATCACATTGCCGACGAACGCCAGCATCAGGCCCAGCACCACCAGGCCGAAGCCCGGCCGCGGCAACCACCACCCAAGGGCCACCCCGACGATCAGCGCCTGAAAGGCCGCCAGCACCTGCGCCCCCGCGGCGAACACCGTGCCCACGGCCCGGGCCGAGCGGCGCAGGTTGTCGGCGCGCGGGTCGATGCGCGGCAGCAGCGCCTGCAGCCCGCGCAGCGCCAGTGCCAGACCCGGCAGCAGCCACAGGGCAGTGGCGGCATCCGACCAGCCATCGGCCTGCATCTGGGCGTTGAAGTGCGTGGCCACGCGGGCCCCGGGCGGCAGCTGCACCAGGGCATAGGCGGCCGCGGCCGCCATGGCCACGATCAGCCCCCACTGCAGGCGTTCAAGGCGGTGTTCAGACATGGCGTTTGCCTTTGGTGGTGGCCAGGGAGCGGCCGGTGGTGGCGCTGGTGGTGGCGCTGGTGGTGCCGCTGGTGCCGCTGGTGCCGCTGCCCAGGCCGAAGGCATCGGCAAACCCGAGCAGCGCCTCTTCCAGCGTGGAGAGGTTCAGCCGGTAGGTGATGGTGGTGCCCTGCTTGTCCGACATCACCAGGTCGGCCTCGCGCAGCACGTTGAAGTGGCCCGACAGCGTGGGCTTGGCCAGCGCAAAGTGCTCGGCGATCTCGCCGGCTGTCATCTCGCGCTGCTGCAGCAGCTGCAGGATCTGCCGCCGCGTCGGGTCACCCAGTGCCTTGAAGACCTTGTCCATATTCGGTATTTTGGCAATTACCGAACACTTGTCAAGCGCATCGCCATCCGGGCACCCGCTCGGGCACCGACCTTGGCACCGACCTGGGCACCGGCCTGGGCGGGCGGGGTCGCACCCCGAGCGTGCGCCCGCCCCGTCTCGGGGCGCCCGCCGCGCCCAACGGCCGCGCACGCCAGGGGTTTGTCCGGGCTCGCCACCTGGCACGCGGGTTGCGTAGGATTCTGCGAATTCTTGACCAAACGGTCAGCTTCAAGGTGAAGCCGGGCCACCCCATCTGCCCGGTGCGCGAGGAGCCCCCAGCCGTGTCATCCGCCCACGCCTCGATCACCTCGGCCGACGCCGACATCCGGCCGCACCGGCTCGGTCACGACCAGATCACCCAGCACTTTGCCGACGCGGCGCCGCTGCTCACCCGCACCCAGGCGCTGGTGGAGGCCGAGCGCTGCCTGTACTGCCATGACGCGCCCTGCGCCACGGCCTGCCCCACCGGCATCGACGTGCCCAGCTTCATCCGCCGCATCGCCGAGGACAACCTGCGTGGCGCCGCCCGCGCCATCCTCTCGGCCAACCCGCTGGGCGGCACCTGCGCCCGCGTGTGCCCCACCGAAGAGCTGTGCGAGCAGGTCTGCGTGCGCACCGTGCAGCAGGGCAAGCCGGTCTTGATCGGCCAGCTGCAGCGTTATGCCACCGACGCAGCGATGGCCCGGCCCTACAACGCGCTGTTTCCGCGCGCCGCGGCCACCGGCCAGACGGTGGCCGTGGTGGGCGCAGGCCCGGCCGGCCTGGCCTGCGCGGTGGAGCTGGCACGCCGCGGCCATGCGGTGGTGATCCACGACGCGCGCCCCAAGGCCGGCGGCCTGAACGAATACGGCCTGGCCGCCTACAAGGTGGCCGACGACTTTGCCCAGCGCGAGCTGCAGTGGCTGCTGGGCATCGGCGGCATCACGGTGCAGCCCGGCTGGCGCCTCGAGACAGCCGCCCAGCTGCAGGCCTTGCAGCGCAACTACGCGGCGGTGTTCCTGGGCGTGGGCCTGGCCCACACCCAGGCGCTGGGCCTGGGTGGCGACGGCCTGGCCGGCGTGCGCGACGCGGTCGACTTCATCGCCGAGCTGCGCCAGGCCGCCGACAAGGCCGCGCTGCCGATCGGCCGCCGCGTGGTGGTGATCGGCGGCGGCATGACGGCCGTGGACGCCGCGGTGCAGAGCAAGCTGCTGGGCGCCGAGAGCGTGCACATGGTCTACCGGCGCGGGCCCGAGCAGATGGGCGCCTCGCAGGCCGAGCAGCAGTGGGCGCAGACGCATGGCGTGGCCATCCACCACTGGCTGGCGCCCGACAGCCTGCTGGGCGAAGCCGGCCATGTGCGCGGCGTGCGCTTTGCGCAGCAGCAGCTGGCGGGCGGCCATCTCCGGCCCACCGGCGAGTACCGCAGCTTCGAGGCCGACATGGTGCTCAAGGCCATCGGCCAGAAACTCGATGTGGCGCTGTGGCAGGCCTGCGGCCTGACCCTCCAGCACGGCCGCATTGCCGCCGACGACGATGGCCGCACCGGCGTGCCGGGCCTGTATGCCGGCGGCGACTGCCGCGCCGGCGGCCGCGACCTCACCGTTGAGGCGGTGCAGGACGGCAAGCGCGCCGCCGCCGCCATCCATGCGCAACTCACCCAAGCCTGAACGCCAGAGGGAGCACACCATGGCCGATCTGACCAACCTGTTTGCCGGCATCAAGAGCCCCAACCCCTTCTGGCTGGCCAGCGCGCCGCCCACCGACAAGGCCTACAACGTGCACCGCGCCTTCGAGGCCGGCTGGGGCGGCGTGGTCTGGAAGACGCTGGGCGAGGAAGGCCCGCCAGTGGTGAACGTGAGCGGCCCGCGCTACGGCGCGCTGCTCACGCCCGACCGCCGCATGCTGGGCTTCAACAACATCGAGCTGATCACCGACCGGCCGCTGGCCGTGAACCTGGCCGAGATCCGCGAGGTCAAGCGCCTGTGGCCCGACCGCGCGCTGGTGGCCAGCATCATGGTGCCCTGCACCGAGAGCGCCTGGAAGGCCATTTTGCCGATGGTGGAAGACACCGGCTGCGACGGCATCGAGCTGAACTTCGGCTGCCCGCACGGCATGAGCGAGCGCGGCATGGGTGCCGCGGTGGGCCAGGTGCCCGAGTACATCCAGATGGTCACCGCCTGGTGCAAGCAGTACAGCCGGCTGCCGGTGATCGTCAAGCTCACGCCCAACATCGCCGACATCCGCAAGCCGGCGCTGGCCGCCAGGCGGGGCGGCGCCGATGCGGTGAGCCTGATCAACACCATCAACTCGATCATGGGCGTCGATCCGCGCACGCTGCAGATGAGCCCGGCCACGGCCGGCATGGGCAGCCATGGCGGCTACTGCGGCCCGGCCGTGAAACCCATCGCGCTGAACATGGTGGCCGAGATCGGCCGCAACCCCGAGACCGCCGGCCTGCCCATCAGTGGCATCGGCGGCGTGGGCACCTGGCGCGACGCGCTCGACTACATCGCGCTGGGCGCCGGCAATGTGCAGGTGTGCACCGCGGCCATGATCTACGGCTTCAAGATCGTGCAGGAGATGATCGACGGCCTGGCCAACTACATGGACGAGATGGGCTTCCAGACCACGGAGGATTTCCGCGGCCGCGCCCTGCCCACCGTGACCGACTGGCAGTACCTGAACCTCAACGCCACCAGCAAGGCGGTGATCGACCAGAGCAAGTGCATCGAGTGCGGCCGCTGCCACATCGCCTGCGAAGACACCTCGCACCAGGCCATCACCGCGCTGAAGGACGGCGTGCGCCATTTCGAGGTGAAAGAAGACGAGTGCGTGGGCTGCAACCTGTGCGTCACCGTGTGCCCGGTGCCCGAATGCATCACGCTGCGCACCCTGGTGCCCGGCGAGCTCGACCAGCGCACCGGCGCGCCAGTGCCGGCCGAGGCGCGCAACTGGACGGCACACCCGAACAACCCCATGTGCCAGAGCGCCGAGCCCGCCTGATACTGGCCGGCCAGGCGCTGGCATCCGCCTTGCTGACGCCTGCCCACCCTCATCGCAACCGAAGGACCGCACCATGACCCTGCGCCGCAGCCTCCTGCTCTCCACCGTGGCCGCCGCGGCCGCCCTGGCCTCGTTCGCCCCGGGCGCTTTCGCCCAGGCCAAGCCCAAGGTGGCCGCGGTGTACACCGTGCCCTTCGAGCAGCAGTGGGTCAGCCGCATCCACATCGCACTGAAGGCCGCCGAGGCCCGTGGCGAGATCGAGTACAAGGCCAGCGAGAACATCGCCAACGCCGACTACGAGCGCGTGATGCGCGAATACGCCACCGGCGGCGCCCAGCTGATCGTCGGCGAGGCCTTCGCGGTGGAAGCCGCCGCGCGCAAGGTGGCCAAGGACTTTCCCAAGACCAGCTTCCTGATGGGCAGCTCGGGCAAGCCGCAGGCGCCCAACTTCTCGGTCTTCGACAACTACATCCAGGAGCCCGCCTACCTCAGCGGCATGGTGGCCGGCGGCCTGACCAAGAGCAACAAGATCGGCATGGTGGGCGGCTTTCCGATCCCCGAGGTCAACCGCCTGATGCACGCCTTCATGGCCGGCGCCAAGGAGGTGAACCCCAAGGTCGAGTTCTCGGTGAGCTTCATCAACAGCTGGTTCGATCCGCCCAAGGCCAAGGAAGCCGCCTTCGCGATGATCGACAAGGGCGCCGACGTGATGTATGCCGAGCGCTTTGGCGTCAGCGATGCCGCCAAGGAGCGCAAGGTGCTGGCCATCGGCAACGTGATCAACACGCAAGACAAGTACCCCGACACCGTGGCCGCCAGCGCGCTGTGGCACATGGAGCCCTCGATCAACCGCGCCATCCAGCTGGTGAAGGACGGCAAGTTCGCGGCCGAGGACTACGGCCCCTACTCGATGATGAAGCACAAGGGCTCGTCGCTGGCGCCGCTGGGCAGCTTCGAGAAGAAGGTGCCGGCCGAGGTGGTGGCCAAGGTGCAGGCCAAGGAGAAGGCCATCCTGGCGGGCAGCTTCACGGTCAAGGTCGACGACAGCCAGCCCAAGGCGGCCTTCAAGTAAATCGCCGAGATGGCCTTGCTCCGGCTCGAGGGCATCACCAAGCGCTTTGGCACGCTGGTGGCCAACGACAACGTGTCGCTCGAACTGGCGGCCGGCGAGGTGCTGGCCCTGCTGGGCGAGAACGGCGCCGGCAAGTCGACGCTGATGTCCATCCTGTTCGGCCATTACGTGGCCGATGCCGGACACATCACGCTCGATGGCCGGCCGCTGCCGCCCGGCGACACGCGCGCCGCGCTGGCCGCCGGCATCGGCATGGTGCACCAGCACTTCACGCTGGCCGAGAACCTGAGCGTGCTCGACAACGTGATGCTGGGCACCGAGCCGCTCACGGCGCTGCGCACCCGGCGCGCCGCGGCCCGCGCGCAGCTGCTGGCCACCGCGCAGCGCTGCGGCCTGGCGGTCGAGCCCGAGGCGCGGGTGGCCACGCTGTCGGTGGGCGAGCGCCAGCGGGTGGAGATCCTGAAGGCCCTGGTGCGCGGCGCACGCGTGCTGGTGCTCGACGAGCCCACGGCCGTGCTCACGCCGCAGGAGGCGCAGGCGCTGTTTGCCACGCTGCGCCAGCTGGTGGCCGGCGGCCTGGCGGTCATCTTCATCAGCCACAAGCTCGACGAGGTGATGGCCGTGGCCCGGCGCGCCGTGGTGCTGCGCGGCGGGCGCAAGGTGGCCGAGCTGGCGGTGGCCGGCAGCAGCGCCGCCGAGCTGGCGCGGCACATGGTGGGCACCTCGGTGCAGGGGCTGGAACGCCAGCCGCCGCGCCCGCGCGATGCCGCCCAGGCCCCGCGGCTGCGGGTGCAGGGCCTGCGCGCCCGCCATGCCCACGACCGCGTGGCGCTGGCCGATGTGAACCTCGACATCGGCGCCGGCGAGGTGCTGGGCATTGCCGGCGTGTCGGGCAACGGCCAGGGCCTGCTGGCGCGGGTGCTGGGCGGCGTGGTGGTGCCCATGGCCGGCCACATCACGCTCGATGGCCAAGCGCTGGCGCGCGATGCGCGCGGCGTGGTCGCCCAGCGCGTGGCCCGCGTGCCCGAAGACCGCCAGGCCGTGGGCGTGGTGGGCGATTTGCCGGTGTGGGAGAACCTGGCCGCCGAGGCCCTGCCCACGCCGGTGTTCAGCCGCTGGGGCTGGATTCGCCGCGCCGCCGCACTGGCCTATGCACAGCGCAGCCTGCAGGCCTTTGATGTGCGCGGCGCCACGCCGCAGCGGCGCACCGGTGCGCTGTCGGGCGGCAACATGCAAAAGCTGATCCTGGCACGCGTGCTGCAGCGCGCCGATGGCCAGGCGCCGCAGCTCATCGTGGCCCACCAGCCCACCTGGGGCCTGGACATCGGCGCGGTGGCCTTCGTGCACCGCCAGCTGCGCGCGGCCTGCGAAGCGGGTGCGGCCGTGCTGCTGATCAGCGACGACCTCGACGAGATCGAGCTGCTGGCCGACCGCATCGCGGTGATCTGCCACGGCCGGCTCACGCGGGCCCGGCCGGCCGCTGACTGGACGCGTGAGGCGCTGGGCCTGGCGATGGCGGGCACATCCGCCGGCCCCCACCCCGATCAGGCGCTGCCCCATGCGGCTTGAGGCCCGCGCCAGCGTGCAGCCGCGGCATGCGCTGGCCGCCGCGGCCGGCGCGCTGCTGGCCGTGCTGGCGCTGGTGGCCGCGCTGCTGGCCGTGGCCGGCGCGCCGGTGGGCCGCAGCCTGGCCCTGCTGCTGGGCGGCGCCTTCGGCTCGGTGTTTGCGCTGAGCGAAACCTTCACCCGCGCCGTGCCGCTGATGCTCACCGGCCTGGCCGCCACCGCGGCCTTTCGCGCGCGGCTGTTCAACATCGGCGCCGAGGGCCAGCTGTATGCCGGCGCGATGGCCGCGGTGGCCGTGGGCGGCGTGTGGGGCGAGCTGTTCACCGGCACGCCGCTGCTCGGCCAGACCCTCATGTTCACCGCCGCCGCCTTGGCCGGCGCCCTGCTGCTGCTGGGCCCGGCGCTGGCCCGCCAGTGGTGGGGCGTGGACGAGGTGGTGTGCACGCTGCTGCTGAACTTCATCGTGCTGCTGGGCGTGGGCGCCTTGCTGGACGGCCCGATGAAAGACCCCGGCGCGATGGGCTGGCCGCAAAGCGTGGCCCTGGCCGGCGAGCTCGAGCTGGGCAAGCTGCTGCCGCAGACCCGCGTGCACAGCGGCCTGCTGATCGCGCTGGCCTGCGCGCTGGCGCTGTGGGCGCTGCTGCGCTTTTCCACCGCCGGCTTCCAGGTGCGTGCGCTGGGCGCCAATGCGCGCGCGGCGGCCTTTGTGGGTGTGCCGGTCACGCGCACCGTGGTGCTGGTGGCCCTGCTGTCGGGCGGCCTGGCCGGGCTGGCCGGCGCGGTGGAGGTGGCCGGGCGCACCAGCTACGTCACGCTCGACATGTCGCCCGGCTATGGCTACTCGGGCGTGGTGATCGCCATGCTGGCCGGCCTGCACCCGCTGGCCGTGGTGGCCAGCGCGGTGGGCGTGGCGGCCATCATCGTGGGCGCCGACAGCATGGGCCGGGCCCTGGGCGTGCCCAGCGTGCTGGCCGATGTGGTGGTGGCCGCCACGCTGCTGGCCGTGCTGGCCGCCAGCATGCTGACCCGCTACCGCGTCCGGCTCGACCGGCCGAGCGCCGCCTGATCGCCATGGACACGCTCACGACCATCCTCGACATGGTGGGCACCCTGCCCTTCTGGGTGGCCGTGCTGCGCGTGGCCACGCCACTGATCCTGGGCACGCTGGGCGTGCTGCTGTGCGAGCGTGCCGGCGTGCTGAACCTGGGCATCGAGGGCCTGATGGTGGCCGGCGCCTTCTCGGGCTGGCTGGCCGTGTACCTGGGCCTGCCGCTGTGGGGCGGCGTGGCGGTGGCGGCCGGGGTGGGCGCGGCCTTCGGCCTGCTGCATGCCGGATTCACGGTGCTGCTGGCCTTGTCGCAGCATGTGGCCGGGCTGGGGCTCACGCTGCTGGCCACGGCGCTGAGCTACTTTGCCTACCGCGTGGCCTTTCCGAAGGTCAATACGCCGCCCACCATCCAGCCCTTCACCGCCATGGACTGGCTGCCGGTGCCGGTGCTGCAGCAGCAGACGCCGCTCACCCTGCTGGCCCTGGCCCTGGTGCCGCTGCTGGGCTGGGCGCTGTACCGCACGCCCGCCGGCCTGGCGCTGCGCATGGCCGGCGAAAGCCCGGCCGCGGTGGAGGCGCAGGGCATCTCGGTGGCGCGGGTGCGCACCGCGGCGGTGGTGGCCGGCTCGGCGCTGATGGGCGTGGCCGGGGCCTTTCTCACGCTGTCGGCCTTTGACGCGTTTTTCTTCAACATGGTCAACGGCCGCGGCTGGGTGTGCGTGGCGCTGGTGGTGTTTGCCGGCTGGCAGCCGGGCAAGGCCTTGCTGGGCGCGCTGCTGTTCGGCTTTTTCGACGCGCTGCAGCTGCGCCTGCAGCAGGCCGACGCCGGTGGCCTGCCCTACCAGCTGTACCTGATGCTGCCCTATGTGCTGGCGATTGCCGCGCTGGTGATCGCCAGCCGCAAGGCCAGCGCGCCGCAGGCCTTGATGAAGCCCTACATCCCCGGCGAGCGCTGACCCGGTTCGCCCCGCTCCACCCCACACACACGACGGAGAGACACGCATGACCAAACCCCTGCTGATCCAAGGCGCCACCGTGGTCAATGCCGACCGCGAGTTCAAGGCCGACGTGCTGTGCGTGGACGGCCAGATCGCCGCCGTGGGCCCCGATCTCGACGCGCCCGCCGGCGCTGACACGCTCGACGGCAGCGGCCGCTACCTGATGCCCGGCGGCATCGACCCGCACACCCACATGCAGCTGCCCTTCATGGGCACGGTGACGCGCGACGACTTCTACAGCGGCACGGCAGCAGCCCTGGCCGGCGGCACCACCAGCATCATCGACTTCGTGATCCCCGATCCGCAGCAGCCGCTGATGGACGCCTACCGCACCTGGCGCGGCTGGGCCGAAAAATCGGCCTGCGACTACGCCTTCCACGTGGCCATCACCTGGTGGGGCGACAGCGTGCACCGCGACATGGGCACCCTGGTGCACGAAGAAGGCGTGAACAGCTTCAAGCACTTCATGGCCTACAAGAACGCCATCATGTGCGACGACGAGACGCTGGTGAACAGCTTTCGCCGCAGCCTCGAGCTGGGCGCCATGCCCACCGTGCATGCCGAGAACGGCGAGCTGGTGTTCCTGCTGCAGGCCGAGATGAAGGCCCAGGGCATCCTGGGCCCCGAGGGCCATCCGCTCTCCCGCCCGCCCGCCGTGGAGGCCGAGGCCGCGCAACGCGCCATCGCCATTGCCGACGTGCTGAACGTGCCGATCTACATCGTGCACGTGTCCAGCGCCGAGAGCGCCGAGGCCATCGCCCGCGCCCGCGCCCGCGGCCAGCGCGTGTACGGCGAGGTGCTGGCCGGCCACCTGGTGATCGACGACAGCGTTTACCGCGACCCCGACTTCACCAAGGCGGCGGCGCATGTGATGAGCCCGCCGTTTCGCGCCAAGGGCCATGGCCAGATGCTGTGGCGCGGCCTGCAGGCCGGCCATCTGCACACCACCGCCACCGACCATTGCACCTTCTGCGCCGAGCAGAAGGCGGCCGGCAAGGACGACTTCAGCAAGATCCCCAACGGCACCGGCGGCGTGGAAGAGCGCATGGCCGTGCTGTGGCACGAGGGCGTCAACGGCGGCAAGCTCACGCCCAGCGAGTTTGTGGCCATCACCTCGGCCAACGCCGCCCGGCTGTTCAACCTCTACCCGCGCAAGGGCTGCGTGGCCGTGGGCGCCGACGCCGACCTGGTGCTGTGGGACCCGGCCGCCACGCAGACCCTGTCGATCAAGACCCAGCACTCGCTGGGCGACTACAACATCTTCGAAGGTATGGCCGTGCAGGGCCGGCCCACCCACACCCTCAGCCGCGGCCACATCGCCTGGGCCGACGGCGACCTGCGCGCCGTGCGCGGCGCCGGCCAGTACCTCAAGCGCGCGCCCTTTGCGCCGCAGTTCGCGCCGCTGGCCCGCAAGGCCGCACTCGAACAACCCGTGCCGGTGGCCCGCTGAGCCCGCCAACATCCACCTGGAGCCTGCCATGGACATGAAGACCCAAGCCCTGCCCGACCCCCTGCAAGGCCTGCGCGTGAACGGCGCGCGCCTGTGGGACAGCCTGATGGAGCTGGCCCGGATCGGCGCCACCGAGAAGGGCGGCGTCTGCCGCCTCACCCTGACCGACCTGGACAAGCAGGGCCGCGACCTGGTCAGCCGCTGGGCCACCGAGGCCGGCATGACCATCACCATCGACAAGATCGGCAACGGCTTTCTGCGCCGCCCGGGGCGCAACAACGCCCTGCCGCCGGTGATGACCGGCAGCCACATCGACACCCAGCCCACCGGCGGCAAGTTCGACGGCAACTACGGCGTACTGGCCGGCCTGGAGGTGGTGCGCACCCTCAACGACGCCGGCATCGAGACCGAGGCGCCGATCGAGGTGGCCTGGTGGACCAACGAGGAAGGCTCGCGCTTCGTGCCGGTGATGATGGGCTCGGGCGTGTTCGCCAAGGCCTTCACGCTCGAGACCGCCTATGCCGCGAAGGACGTGGACGGCAAGAGCGTGAAGGACGAGCTGGCGCGCATCGGCTACATCGGCGAGCAAGAGCCGGGCGAGCACCCGATCGGCTGCTACTTCGAGACCCACATCGAGCAGGGCCCGGTGCTGGAGGACAACGCCAAGACCATTGGCGTGGTCACCGGCGTGCTGGGCATCCGCTGGTACGACTGTGTGGTGACCGGCATGGAAGCCCATGCCGGCCCCACGCCGATGGCCCTGCGCAAGGATGCGCTGCAGGTGGCCACCACGCTGATGCAGCAGGTGGTGGCCTGCGCCCACCGCCACCCGCAGGCCGATGGCAGCAACCATGGCCGCGGCACGGTGGGCATGGTGCAGGTGCACCCGAACAGCCGCAACGTGATCCCCGGCCGGGTGAAGTTCAGCATCGACCTGCGCAATTCCAGCGACGCGCTGTGCGACGCGATGGATGCCGACATCCGCGCCGTGGCCGCCCAGCTCAGCGCCGACTCGGGCCTGGCCATCGAGATCACGCCGGTGTCGTCGTACCCCGCGCAACCCTTCCACGCCGAGTGCGTGAGCGCCGTGCAGGCCGCCGCCGAGAAGCTGGGCTACAGCCACATGCCGGCCGTCAGCGGCGCCGGGCACGACGCGGTGTACATGGCCCGCCTGGCCCCGGCCGGCATGATCTTCATCCCCTGCAAGGACGGCATCAGCCACAACGAGATCGAGGACGCCGCCCCGTCCGACATCGAGGCCGGCTGCAACGTGCTGCTGCACGCCATGCTCGAGCGCGCCGGGGTGGCCCAGGGCTGAGCGGCGCCGGGCCGCCACTCGCGTGCGGCCCCGGCGCGCCAGGCGTCAGGCGTCGCGCCGCGGCAGCGTCAGGCGCGCCTCGAGCCCGCCCTCGGGCCGGTTGTGCAGCGTCAGCGTGCCGCCGTGCAGCTGGGCGATGTTGCGGGCGATGCCCAGGCCCAGGCCGGTGCCGCCGGTGGCGCGGCTGCGCGAGGCCTCGAGCCGGTAGAAGGGCTCGAACACGCGCTCCAGCTCGGCCGGCGCAATGCCCGGGCCGTCGTCCAGCACGCGGATCACGACCTGCCCGGCGTCATCGTCCAGCATCAGCCGGGCGCGGCCGCCGTAGAGCACGGCGTTGTCCACCAGATTGCCCAGCGCGCGCCGCAGCAGCGAGGCCACCGCCGGCAGCGGCGGCAGCCGCCCCTGCGCCGGCAGCTGCACCGAGACATCGCGGCCCATGGCCTGCTGGTCTTGCTGCAGCGCGGCCAGCAGGGCCGGCAAATCCACCGGCGCGCGCGGCTCGTGGCCGCCCAGGCCGCGCAGAAAGGCCAGGGTCTCGCCGACCATGGCCTCCATCTCGTGCAGATCGTGCTCGAAGCGGTTGCGCGCCTCGTCGTCGTCGAGCAGCTCGGCGCGCAGGCGCATGCGGGTCAGCGGGGTCTTGAGATCGTGCGACAGCGCGGTGAGCAGGCGGGTGCGCTCCTGCACATGCTCGGCCAGGCGCCGCTGCATGGTGTTGAAGGCCTGGGCGGCCTGGCGCACCTCGCGCGGGCCGGTCTCGGGCAGCGGCGGGCGGTCGAGGCTTTCGCCCAGGCCCTGCGCGGCATCCGACAACTGCTTGAGCGGGCGCACCAGCCAGCGCACCGCCACCCAGCCCAGCACCAGCGTGGCCAGCAGCAGCACGCCCAGCGAGGCCGCCAGCCGCCACGGCAGGCGTTCGCTGGGCACCGGCAGCGCGGCGTCGAAGCGCGCCCAGCGGCCATCGCGCAACTGCACCTCGGTGCGCCACACCAGGCCCGGCGCACGGCGCGCGGCGCGGCGCTCGTCGTGTTCGGCCTCGGCCTCGGCGCCGGCGTCACCGCCACGGCCATGGCGGCCATGCGGGCCGCGGCCGCCCGGGCCGTCGGGCCGCTCGGCGGCCGGGCCGGGGCGGGCCATCACGCGCAGGGCCCGCTGGCCGTCCAGCGCGCTGTGCAGGCGGGCTACGAACTGCAGGCCGCGCCGGTCGAGCACCGCCGGGGTCTCGACCGAGGGCGCATCGTGCAGCGACAGCACCAGCGGCGGCTGCCGAAACACCTGCACCACGCGCGCGCGCTCGGCCTCGGGCAGGCCGTCGAGCAAGTCCACCACATCGGCAATGCGCTGTGCCGCGGCCAGGCCGTAGCCGCGGTTGAGCAGTTGGTCGCGCTCGGCCACGTTGATCGCCGCCCCCAGCAGCTGGGCCAGCACCAGGCCGGCGGTCAGCGCCAGCAGCAGGCGGCCGAACAGCGAGTCGGGCCACAGGCGCCAGCGGCGCGCCGCGGCGGGCGGCGCTGCGGGCGGCGGCGCGGCAGGCGGTGCTGCAGGCGGCGGGGCCGGGGCCATCATGGCGCGGCCGCCGTGACGCTGGCGCTGAGCACATAGCCCTCGCCGCGCACGGTCTTGATCAGCGCCGGGTTGCGCGGGTCGTCGTTCAGGCGCTGGCGCAGGCGGCTGACCTGCACGTCGATGCTGCGGTCCAGCGGATCGGCCTCGCGGCCTTGGGTCAGGTCGAGCAGCTGGTCACGGCTCAGCACGCGCTGCGGATGGGTGGCCAACACGTGCAGCAGCTTGTATTCGACGCCGCTGATCGGCGTGCTCTGGCCGTCGGGGGCGATCAGCTGGCGCTGCACGGTGTCGAGCGTCCAGCCGCCAAAACACAGGCGCTCGCCCGGCGCGGCCTGCATGTTGGGCGGCAGGCTGCGCGTGCGCCGCAGGATCGACTTGATGCGCGCCAGCAGCTCGCGCGGGCTGAAGGGCTTGGCCAGGTAGTCGTCGGCGCCCATCTCGAGGCCGACGATGCGGTCGGTCTCGTCGCCGAGGGCGGTGAGCATCAACACCGGCAGCTCCGAGCTGGCGCGCAGCTTGCGGCACAGCGTGAGGCCGTCGTCGCCGGGCAGCATCAGGTCGAGCACCAGCAGGTCGAAGGCGCCTTCGTCGAGCGCACGCCACATCGCGCGGCCATCGGCCACGGCGGTGCTGCGCAGGCCGTTCTTCTCGAGATAGCGGCCGAGCAGCAGGCGGATCTCGGCATCGTCGTCGACGATCAGGATGTGGTCGCTGCGTTCGGGTGGGGTGGGCATGGGATGGATTGCACCGCGCCGCCAGCCGGCCCGGCGCAGAGAAACGTATCACAGCATGTCAAGCCGGCGCGCCGACATGCGGCGCGACAAAAGCCGGCCCGCCACGACACAGAGCCCGCACATGCCGGGCGTTCAATGGCATCTGTCGGCCCAGCGACTTGTGCCACCCGGTTGGCCGACCCGGGCGGCCGGCCGGCAACGGCCGGCCATGCCAACAGCCCGCGGGCCGCCCACCCGCCACCGAACGATCCGATGAAGGACATGACCATGAAGAAGACCCCGATGCGCCTTGCCGCCCTGACCTGCCTGACCCTGGCCCTGGCCAGCGCCGGCCAGGCCTTTGCCCACCGCGACGGCGACGGCCGCGGGCGCATGACGCCGCCCACCGCGGCCCAGGTGAGCGAGCGCCTGGCCAGCGCCAAGGGCGCGCTGAAGATCACCGCCGCCCAGGAAGGCGCCTGGAAGCAGTACGAGGACATGGTGCGCGGCCAGGCCGCGGCGCGCGAAAAGCAGCACGCCGAGATGGCCGAGCGCCGCAAGGCCGGCACGCCGCCCGATGCCACCGAGCGCGAGGCCCTGCGCAAGCAGTTCGACGCCCAGCGCAGCGCCCGCGACAAGGCCCGCGACACGCTGATGGCCGCGCTGACGCCCGAGCAGAAGACCGTGGCCGAGCGCCAGCTGCGCCGCGGCGATGGCGGCCGCGGCCATGGCCACCACGGCCACCACGGCCGGCGCGGCGACGGGCATGAGCGCGGCCACGGCGGGCGTCACGACGACCCCCGCGGCCCGCGCGACGGCCAGCCGCCCAAGGCCCCTGGCACGAACTGAGCGCGGCCGCGGACGGGGCGCGCCATTCAAGCGCTTTGAACGGGGGCATCGAAGAGGCTGGACGACCGCCGCCACCGGCGTGCCCAGAATCCAGTCCATTGATGACCCCCGCCACCGCTTGAAGGAGCGCCCCATGTCCACCATCGCCATCGTCTACCACTCCGGCTACGGCCACACCCAGAAGATCGCCGAGGCGCTGGCCGAAGGCGCCGGCGCCGGCGCCACGCTGGTGGCCATCGACGCCGAAGGCAACCTGGCCGAGGGCGGCTGGGACACGCTGAACGCCGCCAAGACCATCGTCTTCGGCTCGCCCACCTACATGGGCATGGTGAGCTGGCAGTTCAAGAAGTTTGCCGATGCGTCCAGCAAGGCCTGGTTCACCCGCGCCTGGCAGGACAAGAAGGCCGCCGGCTTCACCAACTCGGCCTCGCTGAACGGCGACAAGGCCAGCACCCTGGCCTATCTGCAGACCCTGGCCAACCAGCACGGCATGCTGTGGATCAGCCTGGGCCAGGCCCCGGCCAACAGCAAGGCCGCCACGCGCGCCGACATCAACAACCTGGGCGGCTCGGGCGGCCTGCTGGCCAGCACGCCCTCGGATGCCTCGACCGCCGAGATGGTGTCGGGCGACATCGCCAGCGCCAAGGCCTTCGGCGCGCGCATCGCGAAACTCAGCTAACCCCCGAAGCGGCTTCGCCGCCTCCCCCTTAGGGGGCGCCGCCAGCGGCCCGGCAGAGCCGGTTCCGCGGCGGCCGCTGGGTTCCTTCCTCTGCCCTTCAGACAGGGAGCAGCTTGGCTCCCGCGTCGACGCTGATCACCTCGCCGGTGGTCTTCACCGCGTCGACGCCCAGGTACCAGGCGGTGCGTGCCACGTCCTCGGGGCTCATCACTGCCGCCAGCGCGGCGCGGCCCTGGTAGGCCTTGACGCTGGCGTCGTAGCGGCCCTCGGGGCCTTCGCCCAGGCCCTGCTTCAGCCAGGGCGTCTCGACGAAACCCGGCGCGATGGCGTTGACGCGCACATCGGGCGCCAGCGCCCGCGCCAGCGCAATGGTCAGCGTGTTCAGCGCGCCCTTGCTGGCCGCATAGGCGATGCTCGAGCCCATGCCGGTGAGCCCGGCGATCGATGACATGTTCACCACCGCGGCATGCGGTGCCGCGGCGCGCAGCAGCGGCTCGAGCGCGCGCACCATCTGGAACGCCCCCACCACGTTGACCGCGTAGATGCGCTGGAAGTCCTCGGCGTCCAGCCCGTCGAGCTTGCGCGCGTGCATGAACTTGGTGGTGCCGGCGTTGTTCACCAGCACGTCGCAGCGGCCCCAGCGCGCCTGCACCGCGGCGGCCAGCGCGCGGCAATCGGCATCGTTGGCCACGTTGGCCTGCATCACCAGCACGTCGGCGCCCAGCGCGCAGCAATCCTCGGCCACGGCCTCGGCGGCCACGGCATCGTGCGCGTAGTTCACCACCACGTTCCAGCCGCGCTCGGCATACAGGCGCGCGGTGGCCGCGCCGATGCCCGACGACGAACCGGTCACCACACACACCTTGCGTTGCGCCACCGAATCGGGCGTCGAGTCGGGCATCGGATCGGGCATCGAAGTCTCCGTTTGCATTCAAACCAGCGGCCGCCGCGGGTCCGGCGCCGCCGGGCCGCTGGCGGCGCCCCCTGGGGGCAGGCGCCGCGGGCGCTTCGGGGGGGCTGCGCGCTCACCACCAAGGATAGAAACCGGGCATGTCGCTGGACGCCTGCTGGCGGTACTGCGGTGCGCGCTTCTCGTTGAACGAGGCCACGCCTTCCCGGCCGTCATGGCGGCTGGTGTGCAGCATGGCCAGGCTCTCGATGGCGTGCGCGTCACGCGGGTGCGGCAGCGCGGCGTTGCGCAGCATCATCTGGCGCATCAAGGCGATGGACACCGCGCTGCGCCCGTCGATGAAGCGGTGGGCCAGGCGGTGGGCCTCGTCCAGCAGCTGCTCGTGCGGCACCACGGCCTTCAGCAGGCGGCCGGCCAGCGCCTGCTCGGGCGTCAGGATGTCGGCCGAGTACACCCATTCCAGCGCCTGCTGCGGGCCCACCAGGCGTGGCAGAAACCAGCTGCTGCAGGCCTCGGGCACGATGCCGATGCGGCCGAACACGAAGCCGATGCGGGCCTTGTCGCTGGCCAGGCGGATGTCCATCGGCAGCGTCATCGTGGCGCCGATGCCCACCGCCGCGCCGTTGATGGCCGCGATGATCGGCTTCTTGCACTCGAACACCGCCAGCGAGACGCGGCCGCCGGTGTCGCGCACACGCTGCCGGATGTCGGGATCGTCCCAGCGCGCCTCGAGCTCGGCCAGGCCGGGGTCCAGCGTTTCGTCCAGCCCGAACACATTGCCACCCACCGACAAATCCATGCCGGCGCAAAACGCCCGGCCGGCACCGGTGACCACCACCGCGCCCACGGCGTCGTCGTCGCTGGCGCGGGTGTAGGCGGCGATCAGCTCCTCGGCCATCTCGGTGGTGAAGGCATTGAGCTGCTCGGGCCGGTTCAGCGTGAGCGTGAGCACACGGTCGGTGATCTGCCAGTCGAGCGTGGAGTAGGCGGCCATGGCGGTTGCGGCGGTGACGGGGTGGGCGCAGCATAGGCGTGCGCGCCGCCCCGTGGCCGTCGCCTGCGTGACCCGGGCATGGTGCCGGCACGGTGCCGGCGCGGTGCCCGCGGTGGCCCTCAGCCCAGGCCGCAGCCGCGCAGCATCAGCGCCACCACATGCTCGGTGGCGCGGCTGCGGTCGCGGTCGCTGAGCGCGTCGCGGCCCAGCACGGCGCACACCTGCAGATCGAAATCGGCATAGGTCTGGGTGGCGGCCCAGATGGTGAAGAACAGGTGCGTGGCATCCACCGGCGCCATGCGCCCGCCGGCCACCCAGGCCTCGATCACGCGGGCCTTGGCCAGCACCATGGCGCGCAGCTCGGTGCGCAGCAGCGCGCCCAGCTCGGCGGCGCCGTGCAAAAGCTCGTTGGCGAACACGCGGCTGGCATCGGGGCGCTCGAAGCCCATCGCCATCTTGGCGCGGATGTAGGCCTCGAGCGCCTGGCGCGGGTCGGCCTCGGCCACCAGGCCGTCCATCGGCACCAGCCAGTCGTGCAGGGTGCGCGCCAGCACCGCGCGGTACAGCTCGGCCTTGCTGCCGAAGTAGTAGTGCAGATTGGCCTTGGGCAGGCCGGCCTCGTCGGCAATGGCGGCCATGGTGGCGCCATTGAAGCCGGTGCGGGCGAACACGCGTTCGCCCGCACCGAGGATCAACGCCTCGTTGGCCTGGCGGATGGCGCCCTTGCGGGCCGCCTCATCCTCCGCGATGGCCGGCGTGGCGCGCGGGCGAATCACTTGCTGGCGGCTTCCCAGACCGCATGCGAGTAGCCGGCCTTGCCCGGGTCCTTCTTGATCACCGGCGAGCTGCCGCCGGTGAGCAGCACCTTCACCGTGCGCTCGTAGGCGGCGGGCTCGAGGTAGCCGATCTTGGCCGTGCCGGCGGTGCTGATCAGCTTGGCCACGTTCTCCATCTGGCGCTTTTGCACCGCCAGCTTGGCGCTGCCCGACGGATCGGCGGCCACCACCACCTTGGCGGCTTCTTCCGGGTTCTTCACCGCGTCGTTCCAGCCCTTGAAGGTGGCCTTCAGAAACTTGCCCATCTTGGCCACGAAGGCCTTGTCCTTGAGCTTGCTTTCCAGCACGTACAGGCCGTCTTCCAGCGAGGCCACGCCTTCCTTCTCGTAGAAGAAGGTGATCAGGTCGCTTTCCTTGATGCCGGCGTCCACCACCTGCCAGTACTCGTTGTAGATCATGGTGCTGATGCAGGCGGCCTGCTTCTGCAGCAGCGGGTCGACGTTGAAGCCCTGCTTGAGCACCTTGACGTCGCTGTCGGGCTTGAGGCCCAGCTTGCCCATCCAGTTCAGGAACGGGTACTCGTTGCCGCCGAACCAGACGCCCAGGGTCTTGCCCTTGAAGTCCTTGGCGCTGGCCACGCCGCTGTCCTTGCGGCAGGTGAGCATCAGGCCCGACTTGTCGAACACCTGGGCGATGTTGACCAGCGGCACGCCGGCCTCGCGCGCGGCCAGCGCGTCGGGCATCCAGTTCACCACCACGTCGGCCTGGTTGCCGGCAATCACCTGCACCGGGCTGATGTCGGGGCCGCCCGGCTTGATGGTCACGTCCAGGCCCTCGGCCTTGTAGTAGCCCTTGGCGGCGGCCATGTAGTAGCCGGCAAACTGCGCCTGCGGCACCCACTTCAGCTGCACCGTGACCTTCTCTTGCGCCTGGGCACCGAAAGCCGCTGCGGCCAGCGCGGCGGCCAGCGCCACCTGCTTGATCATCGAACCTGCCATCGCTCTCACTCCTGGGGTTGGTTGTCTGTGGGACGGGGAAAACGGGGGACTCAGCGCGATCTGACCGACGGATGCCAGAACGCCACCTTGCGCTCAAGCTGCACCAGCAAGGCATAGGCCAGCGAGCCGGTGACGGCGGCCACCACGATGGCCGCCCACACCAGGCCCACGTTCATGCGCGCGGCCTCGGTGCTGATGCGAAAGCCCAGGCCCACCGTGGGCGAGCCGAAGAACTCGGCCACGATGGCCCCGATGAGGGCCAGCGTGGCATTGACCTTCAGCGCGCTGAAGATGAAGGGCATGGCCATCGGCAGGCGCAGGTCGCGCAGCGTGCGGCCGTAGCCGGCGGCATAGCTGTGCATCAGCTCGAGCTCGAGCTTGCCGGCCGCCTGCAGCCCGGCCAGCGTGCTGATGAGCATCGGAAAGAAGGTCATCAGCACCACCACGGCGGCCTTGCTGGGCCACTCGAAGCCGAACCACATCACCATGATGGGCGCCACCGCCACCAGCGGCACGGTGCTGGTCAGGCTGGCCAGCGGCAGCAGGCCGCGCTGCAGGAAGGGCGCGCGATCGATCGCCACGCCGACCGCAAAGCCCAGGCCCGAGCCCAGGGCCCAGCCGATCAGCACCGACTTGCCCACCGTCTGCACAAAGTCAGCGGCCAGCGTGTCCCAGCGATCCACCAGCATGCCGGCAATCCAGCTGGGCGCGGGCAGCAGCACGCGCGGCACATCGAACAGCGTGACGCCCACCTGCCAGACGTACAGCACCCACAGGCCGAACAGCGCCGCGGTGGCCGTGCCATGCCAGCGCCGGCCGTCCAGCGCCGCCACGCGCTGCACGCTCCAGCCGGCCAGGCCCAGCACCGCCAGCAGGGCCAGGCGCCAGGCCCAGGGCACGGTGCCATCGTCGAAGCTGCCAGGCTCGGGCATCAGCAAGCACAGGCCGGCGGCCGCGGTCAGCGCGATGGCCAGCGCCAGCCACCAGGGCGCACCACGTGTCGCCTGCCCGCTCACGGGACTGCCCTCCGCGCTGTGCGCTGCGGGATTCGCGCTTGGGAACGGCCCGGCGCGCTCACGCCTGATTCCTTCGCGCCAGCACCAGCCGCTCCAGCGCGGCCACGGCGCCGGTGAGCGCCAGGCCCAGCAGCGCGCTCATCACCAGCGCGCTCCAGATGCCCACGGTGTTGCCGTAGTAGCTGCCGGTGAGCAGCCTGGCGCCCAGGCCAGCCTGCGCGCCGGTGGGCAGCTCGGCCACCATGGCGCCCACCACGCCGGCGGCAATGGCCACGCGCAAGCTGGGAAACAGGTAGGGCAGCGCCGAGGGCAGGCGCAGCAGCCAGAAGGCCTGCAGGCGGCTGGCGGCATAGGTGTGCATCAGCTCGGTCTCGATGCGCTGCGGCGCGCGCAGGCCCTGCACCATGGCCACGGTGACCGGAAAGAAGCACAGGTACATGGCAATCGCCGCCTTGGGCGCCAGTCCGCTGAAGCCCAGGCTGCCCAGGATCACCAGCACGATGGGCGCGATGGCCAGCACCGGCACGGTCTGGCTGGCCACGATCCAGGGCAGCAGCGCGCGGTCGAGCGTGCGGCTGTGCACGATGGCCGCGGCCAGCACCACGCCCAGCAGCGTGCCCAGCACAAAGCCCAGCAGCGTGGACTGCGCCGTGACGGCGGCGTGATAGAGCAGGTTGCGGGGTGAGTCGAGCGGAAAGTCGAACAGGCTTTCGCGCAGATCGGCCAGCACCTGGTGCGGCGCCGGCAGCACCGGGCGCTCCATGGCCCAGGTGGTGGCCACCAGCTCCTGCCAGCCATAGGCCGTGCCGCGCGGCGTGAGCACGCGCTCGATGGCGCCCTGGGCGTTGAGGCCCACCGCGCCGCCGTACCACAGCAGCAGCACCGCGGCCAGCACCACCGCCACCGGCAGCGCCTGCTCGCGCAGCGTGGGGGCGGTGCGCCTAGTCATCGGCCGCGTGCCCTGCCCCGTGGCCATGCGCCAGGCCCTCGCGCACCTCGTGCGCCAGCGCCATGAACTCGGGCGTGTCGCGCATGTCCAGCGTGCGCTCGGCCGGCAGCGGCGAATCGATGACCTTCAGGATGCGCCCCGGCCGCGGGCTCATGACCACGATCTTGGTCGACAGGTACACGGCCTCGGCGATCGAGTGGGTGACGAACACCACCGTGCGCCGCTCGCGCTGCCACAGCTGCTGCAACTGCTCGTTGAGCCGGTCGCGCGTGATCTCGTCGAGCGCGCCAAAGGGCTCGTCCATCATCAGGATCTTGGGCTCGAAGCCCAGCGCGCGGGCGATCGACACGCGCTGCTGCATGCCGCCCGAGAGCTGCCAGGGGTACTTGCCCTCAAAGCCGGCCAGGCCCACGCGCAGCAGGTGCTCGCGCGCCACGGCCTCGGCCGCGGCCTTGGCCTGGCCCTGGATCTGCAGCGGCAGCATCACGTTGGCCAGCACCGTGCGCCACGGAAACAGTGCCGGCGCCTGGAACACATAGCCGTAGGCGCGGGCCAAGCGGGCCTGCCGCGGCGACATGCCGTTGACCAGCACCTGGCCCGAGGTGATGGGCTCCAGATCGGCGATCACGCGCAGCAGCGTGGTCTTGCCGCAGCCCGAGGGGCCGATCAGCGACACGAACTCGCCCTGGGCGATGCTGAGATCCACCTCGCTGAGCGCATGCACCGGGGCATCGGCGGCAGGGTAGGTCACGCTGGCACGGCGCACCTCGACGGCCGGCGGGTCGGAAACAGTCATCGCAGCCCTGACAAAAACTCTGGCAAACCCTGACCAAACGGTCAGCTTATTGTGACAACGAAGCCAGTTCCATGCCATCGAACGCCGGGGCAAACGGCTCGGGATCTACCCGATGTGGTGCGCGCCGGCGCACCGGCCTGGGTCATCCGGCGGCAGCCCGGCCCGCGCTCAATCCAGCCACCAGCCGGCGGCGCGCAGGTCGCGCTCGGCCTGCGCGGCATCGGTGAACAGCAGCGCCTGCCAGCCGGCCTGCCGGGCGGCCTGCACGTTGGGCGCGTGGTCGTCAAGAAACAGCAGGGTCTCGGCCGGCACGCCAAAGCGCGCGGCGGCCAGCGCAAAGATCTCGGGCTCGGGCTTGTTGAAGCCCACCCGCGCCGAGAACACGCCGGCGTCGAAGCCACGCACGAAGTCATGCGCCGCCTCCAGCTGATCGGCATACGGCGCCGGCATGTTGGACAGGTAGAAGGTGCGGCGGCCGGCGGCACGCACCCGCTGCAGCAGGGCCACCGAATCGGGCAGCGGCTGCAGCTCGCCGGGCACGGCCTCGATCACGGCCTGGGCCTCGTCCAGCCGCAGGCCGGTGCGTGTGGCGATGCGCTGCGCCAGCGCCTGCGGGCTGACCGTGCCGCGGTCGAACTCGGCCCAGTCGCCGCCGTAGCTCTGGAAGATCTGATCCACCCAGTGGCGGGCGCTGGCCTCGTCCGCGGCGCGCCCGGGCAGCACCTCGCGCAGCAGGACCTCGGGCCGCCAGCGAAACAGCACGCGGCTGAAGTCGAAGACGAAGTTCATGCCAGCCCCTCGTCCGACGGGTGCGTCGGCCAATCCCCCGAGGGGATCGCGGGCCGGCTTGCGGACTGAAGCCGGACACAAACAGTCCCTGCGGACGGTTTGTGCCTGCTGAAGGCCCCTGGCTTCTGGCCAGTGGCCGGCCCGGCGCTCGGCCCGCGCACCGCTCGTGCCATCACCTCAGCCGCGCCAGCAGCCCGGCGGTGGAGCCGTCCAGGCCGCTGGCATCGCCCGAGGCCAGGCGCGGCAGCAGGTCGTTGCACAAGGCCTTGCCCAGCTCCACGCCCCATTGGTCGAACGGGTTGATGCCCCAGACGGCGCCGCTGCAGAACACGCGGTGCTCGTACAGCGCCACCAGCGCGCCCAGCGTGCGCGGCGTCAGCTGATCGAGCAGCAGCGTGGTGCTGGGCCGGTTGCCGGCAAAGCTGCGGTGGCGGGCCACGGTCAGCTTGCCCAGCGTGGCCGAGGCGGTGGGCGCCTTCTCGCCCAGCGCGGCCTCGGTGGTCTTGCCCAGCATCAGCGCGGCGCTTTGCGCCAGGCCGTTGGCCAGCAGCTTGGTGTGCAGATCGGCATGGCCGTGGGTGGGCGTCTTGACCAGGATGAACTCCACCGGCACCGCTTCGGTGCCCTGGTGCAGCATCTGGAAGTAGGCATGCTGGCCGTTGGTGCCGGGCTCGCCCCACACCACCGGGCTGGTGGCATAGGGCAGCGGCTGGCCGTCGAGGTCGACGCTCTTGCCGTTGCTCTCCATCTCGAGCTGCTGCAGGTAGGCCGGCAGGCGAGCCAGGCCCTGGTGGTAAGGCGCCACCGAGCGGCTGGCGTAACCATGGAAGTTGCGGTACCACACGTCCAGCAGGCCAAGCTGCACCGGCAGGTTGGTCTCGAGCGGCGCGCTGGCGAAGTGGCGGTCCATGGCATGCGCACCGGCCAGCAGCGCGCGAAAGTGCTCGGCACCGATGGCAATGGCCAGCGGCAGGCCGATGGCGCTCCACAGCGAGTAGCGCCCGCCCACCCAGTCCCAGAAACCGAAGGTGGTGTGGATGCCGAAGGCCGCCGCCGCCTGCAGGTTGGTGGTGGTGCCGACGAAGTGCCGGGCGATGTCGCCTTCGCTGCCGCCGTGGGCCAGGAACCACTGCCGCGCCACCTGCGCGTTGGCCATGGTCTCCTGGGTGGTGAAGGTCTTGCTGGCGATGATGAACAGCGTCTCGGCCGGTTTCAGCGGCTGCAGCACCGGCGTGATGTCGTGGCCATCCACATTGCTGACGAAGTGCATCGTGATGCCCGGGTGGGCAAAGGGCTGCAGCGCACGCGCGGCCATGGCCGGCCCCAGGTCGGAGCCGCCGATGCCGATGTTCACCACATGGCGGATGCCGCTGCCGGCGGTGTCGCGCACGCTCTCGGCATAGGCCAGCATGCGGTCCAGCACCTCGTGCACCTCGGCGCTGAACAGGCCCTCGCCGCGCGGCGCGCGCAGCGCGGTGTGCAGCACGGCGCGGCCCTCGGTGGTGTTGATCGGCTCGCCGGCCAGCATGGCGTCGCGCCGCGCCTCCAGGCCCACCTCGCGCGCCAGCTCGGTGAGCAGCTTGCGGGTCACCAGATCCCAGCGGTTCTTGCTGAGATCGGCGAACACCTCGGGCGCGGCCAGCGCAAAGGCTTCAAAGCGCTGCGGGTCGCGCGCGAAGGCCTCGCGCAAGTCGAGGCCGCGGCCGTGGGCCTGGTAGTGCCCCTGAAGTCCCGTCCATGCGACGGTCTGATTGCACCGCTTGAAATCCATGTCAGCTCTCCATTCCAGCCATCGTCTACCCGCGAGCACCACACCGACGCAACCCAGCGGCCGCCACGGAACCGGCTCTGCCGGGCCGTCGGCGGCGCCCCCTTGAGGGGGAGGCGGCGCAGCCGCTTCGGGGGTGGGTCAGTTCAGCTCCTGGATCATCTTGTCGAGCTTGCCGGCATCCACCGCGAAGGCGCGGATGCCCTCGGCCAGCTTCTCGGTGGCCATGGCGTCCTCGTTGAGCGCCCAGCGGAAGGCCTTTTCGTCGTAGTGCAGCTCGGGCAGATCCATGGCCTGCGCGGCCGCGGCGTCGAGGCGGCGGTTGAGCGGGGCCTCGCTGGCCTGCAAGGCGCTGAGCAGATCGGGGCTGATGGTCAGCAGGTCGCAGCCGGCCAGCGCGGTGATCTGGCCCACGTTGCGGAAGCTGGCCCCCATCACCTCGGTGGCGATGCCGTGGCGCTTGAAGTGCTGGTAGATGGCCTCGACCGAGCGCACGCCGGGGTCCTGGGGGCCGGCCATGGCGGCCTCGTCCCAGGCGGCGCCGGCGTTCTTCTTGTACCAGTCGTAGATGCGGCCCACAAAGGGGCTGATCAGGCGCACGCCGGCATCGCCGCAGGCCACCGCCTGGCAGAACGCGAACAGCAGCGTGAGGTTGCAGCGGATGCCTTCGGCCTCGAGCACCTTGGCCGCCTGGATGCCTTCCCAGGTGGCGGCAATCTTGATCAATACGCGCTCGCGGCCGATGCCGGCCGCCTCGTACAGCGCCATCAGGCGGCGTGCGCGGGCCAGCGTGGCGGCGGTGTCGAAGCTCAGGCGCGCATCCACCTCGGTGCTCACGCGACCGGGCACCACCTTCAGGATCTCGAGGCCGAAGCGCACCAGCACCTGGTCGACGATGGCGTCCAGCGGCTGGCCACGGTGGGCGGCCACGGTGTCGGCCAGCAGCGGCGCGTAGTCGGCCGCCTGCACGGCCTTGAGGATCAGGCTGGGGTTGGTGGTGGCGTCGCGCGGGGCGAACTGGGCCAGTTGCTTGAAGTTGCCGGTGTCGGCCACCACGGTGGTGTATTGCTTGAGCTGATCGAGCTGGTTCATGGGCGTGCGGGTTGCGGCATTGGGGCCGGAGCGGACCAGAGCGAATTAGAACCGCTTGGCGTGACGGCGGGTTCCGGCTGGGTTACGGCCCGCAAAATGCGGGCCATGGGCACACCGGCAAACCTTGAGCACAGCGGGCGCCGCCGTGCCTGCCGCCTGCTGGCCGGCAGCATGGCCGCGGCGCTGGCCCGCGGCCTGCGCGGTGCCGGCTTAGGGGGGGCTGGCGTGGGCGGTGCCGGCTTGAGCGGCGCCGGCCTGTGGGCGGCCGCGCGGCCGGCCCGGGCCGAAACCGCCACGGGCGCCACGCTCTGGGCCGTAGGCCCCGGCCTGCCGCTGCGCAGCGTGGCCGAGGCCCTGCGCCGGGCGCGCGACGGCGACACCATCACCGTGGCGCCGGGCACCTACCGCGGCGATGTGGCGGTGATCCACCAGCGCCGGCTGACCATCCGCGGCCTGGGCCAACGCCCGCTCATGCTGGCCGATGGGCGGCATGCCGAGGGCAAGGCGATCTGGGTCGTGCGCGACGGTGATCTGCGCATCGAGAACATCGCCTTCCAGGGCGCACGCGTGCCCGATGGCAACGGCGCCGCCATCCGCTTCGAGCGCGGCCGCCTCGCGCTGCGGGGCTGCCTGCTGGCCGACCACCAGATGGGCCTGCTGACCGGCAACGACGGGCGCGCCGAGCTGCTGGTCGAGGACTGCGAGTTCCGCGACGCGCCGCCCCCCGGCGCCAGCCTGCCGCACCTGCTGTACGCCGGCCGCATTGCGCGGCTCACGGTGCGCGGCAGCCGCTTCAGCCGCGGCTTTGAAGGCCACCTGATCAAGAGCCGCGCGGCCGAGACGGTGATCGAGCACAACCACATCGACGACGGCCCCACCGGCCAGGCCTCGTACGAGATCGACCTGCCCAATGGCGGCCTGGCGCGGGTGGCCCACAACCGCATCGGCCAGGCCGCAGGCACGCGCAACCCGGTGATGCTGTCTTTCGGCGCCGAGGGCCAGGCCTGGCCGCGCAGCGGCCTGCAGCTGCTGGACAACCAGTTCGTCAACCGCGCCGGCGCGGCGCGCGGCGTGCCGGTGCGGGTGTGGGCCGACCGCCTGCCGCCCGGCACGCCGGTGCTCAGCCGCCACAACCGCTGGCTGGGCGGTGGCACGCCGGTGCTGGGCCCGCAGGCCGACCGCCAGGGCGACGACGCGGGGCCGCTGCCGGCCGAGTAGGCCGCACCGGCCCGCGCACCGATTGACGGACCGAAGAAACTGCCGCATCATCCGTCATGTAACTGAGTTACAAACTCGGCACGCAACACCCAGCCTCAGCGAGCTCTTCCATGTCTTTCGACCTCGTGTTTTTCGGCGGCACCGGCGACCTCACCTGGCGCAAGCTGATGCCGGCGCTGTTCCAGGCCTTTCGCCACGGCAAGCTGCCGCCGGGGGGGCGCATTCTGGCCGTGGCGCGCGACGAGCGCAGCGACGACGAGTACCGCGCCTTCATCAAGGAGCGCTTTGTCGAGGTCGACAGCGCCAAGCGCCCCAGCGACGAGGAGTTCGCGCGCTTCGCCGAGCTGCTGCACTACCGGCGCATGGACCTGTCCAAGCCCGAGCATTACGCCGGCCTGAAGCAGTGGCTGGACGAGCGCGGCGCCGACACCGCGGTGCTCTACCTGGCCACCAGCCCCTACCTGTTTCCGGTGATCTGCGAGCAGCTGGGCGCCGCCGGCCTGAACGGCCCCAAGGTGCGCGTGGTGCTTGAAAAACCGCTGGGCCACGACCTGGCCAGCGCGCAGCAGATCAACCGCGTGGTGCGCGCGGTGTTCCACGAAAGCCAGGCCTTCCGCATCGACCACTACCTCGGCAAGCCGGCGGTGCAGAACCTGATGGCACTGCGCTTCGGCAATGCGCTGTTCGAGCCGCTGTGGCGCCGCGAGAGCATCGCCAACATCCAGATCACGCTGGCCGAGAGCCTGGGCGTGGGCACGCGCGGCGACTACTACGACACCACCGGCGCCTTGCGCGACATGATCCAGAACCATGCGCTGCAGCTGCTGACCATGATCGCGATGGAGCCGCCGTCGACCAACGACGCCGATGCCATCCGCGACGAGAAGCTCAAGGTGCTCAAGAGCCTGAAGCCCTTCACCGCCGAGAGCGTGGCGCGCGACGTGGTGCGTGGCCAGTACAAGGCCGGCGGCGTGGCGGGCCAGGCGGTCAAGGGCTACCTCGACGAGGTCAAGGTGCCGGCCGGCAGCCACTGCGAAACCTTTGTCGCGCTGCGCACCGAGGTGCAGAACTGGCGCTGGGCCGGCGTGCCCTTCTACCTGCGCACCGGCAAGCGCATGGCCGGGCGGCATGCGCAGATCGTGGTCAATTTCCGCGAGGTGCCGCACCCGATCTTTGCCGGCTCGGCGCGCGCCAACAAGCTGGTGATCAAGCTGCAGCCCGAGGACGGCCTGGAGCTGCACCTGCTGGCCGCCAAGGGCTCGGTGGGCGGCGCCCAGGGCGAGCAGCTGGCGCCGGTGAGCCTGGACCTCGACTTCGACAAGGCCTTCGCGCACGAGCGCGTGGGCGCCTACGAGCGCCTGCTGCTCGACGCCATTGCCGGCCGCCTGAACCTGTTCGTGCGCAGCGACGAGCAGGAGCAGGCCTGGCGCTGGGTGATGCCCATCCTGGACGCCTGGGCCCACGACGCCAACGGCCCGCGCACCTATGCCGCCGGCAGCTGGGGCCCGCCCGCGGCCAGCGCGATGGTCGCCCGCGACGGCTGCACCTGGGACGAAGAACAATGACCCCCCCCCGATGCGCCTGCGGCGCCTCCCCCCCAGGGGGGCGCCGCCAGTGGCCCGGCAGAGCCGGTGCCACGGCGGCCGCTGGGTGGCACCTTGCCCCCACATCGCGCCTCTCGCCCATGCAGACGGGGGCGGACGATGCTTGATCGGATCAAGGCGTGCATTCCGGCTTTGCCGCCGGCCGAGCAGCGCGTCGCCAAGCTGCTGCTGGCCGACCCGCGCAGCTTTGCCACGCTGCCGGTCAGCGAGCTGGCCGAGCGCTCGCATGTCAGCAAGCCCACGGTGGTGCGCTTTTGCCGCAGCATCGGCTACGACGGCCTGGCCGACTTCAAGCTCAAGCTGGCGGGCACGGTCAACGAGGGCGTGCCCTTCGTGCACCGGGCGGTCGACGAAGACGACAAGCCCGGCGACCTGATCGTCAAGGTCATCGACAACGCCGTGGCGGCGATGCTCAAGTTCCGCAACGACGCGGTGGGCCATGCCTTCGATCAGGCCATCGGCGCGCTCACCGCGGCCGGCCAGGCGGGCAAGCGCATCGAGTTCTATGGCGTGGGCAACTCGGGCATCGTGGCGCAGGACGCCCAGCACAAGTTCTTTCGCCTGGGCGTGCACACCATCGCCAGCAGCGACGGCCATGTGCAGGTGATGAGCGCCACCATGCTGGGCCCGGGCGACTGCGCCGTGGTGTTCAGCAACTCGGGCCGCAGCCGCGACCTGATCGACGCCGCCGACATCGCCCGCCGCAAGGGCGCGCAGGTGATCGTGATCACCGCCAGCGGCTCGGTGCTGTCGCAGTGGACGCTGAGCCACAACCAGATCCTGATTGCCGCCGACCACCCGGAAGACGCCGACCGCTACAGCCCGATGGTCTCGCGCCTGCTGCACCTGCTGATCGTGGACGTGCTCACCACCGGCGTGGCGCTGCGCCTGGGCCCGGCGCCGCGCGCCCACCTGCAGGAGATCAAGCGCAACCTGCGGGCGCGGCGCTATGCGCTGCCCGAACCCACGCGGCGCGATCCGCAGTAGCCGGCCCAGCCCGGCCCGTCCGGCTCTGGCCGCCGTGGCGGCTGCGGCTGCCGCGGTGCCTTACAGCGCCAGCAGCTCGGCCACGCCGTACAGCTGCGCCAGCTGGGCCAGCTTGGGCGGCGCGCCGGTGACGCGCAGCGTGCGGCCACGCGCCGCGGCCTGGCGGCGGCACTCCAGCAGCAGGGCCACCGCGGCCGAATCCAGCACCTGCAGCGCCGAGGCGTCGAGCACCGGTGCGTCGGCCGCGGCCAGCTGCGGCGCCAGGCGCTGCAGCGTGGCGCGCGCATCGGCCAGGGTCAGCGTGGCCGGCAGCGAGATCAGGGCGGTGTCGGCCATGCCGGGGCTCAGCTCTTGGGCGCCGAGGCCAGCGACTTGTTCTTGTCGCCCAGGCGCTTGATCAGCGCATCGAGGCCGCCGGCCGACAGGTCCTTGGCGAACTGGCCCTTGTAGGCCTCCACCAGCCAGAAGCCGCCGACGTTGACGTCATAGATCTTCCAGCCCTCGCCGGCCTTCTCGAGGCGGTAGTCGAGCTGGATCGGATCGCCCTTGCCACGCACCTCGCTGCGCACCACCAGTTCGGTGGCATCGGCCGCGGCGCGCAGCGGCTTGACCACCACCGCCTGGTCCTTCACCTGCGTGAGCGCACCCGAGTAGGTGTTGATCATCAGGGTCTTGAACTCTTCGAGCATGCGCTTCTTCTGCTCGGGCGTGGCGCTGCGCCACTGCGGGCCCACCGACATGGCCGTCATGCGCTCGAAGTTCACGTGCGGCATGACCTTGCTGTCGACCAGCGAGCGGATCTTGCCGATGTCGCCGTTCTGGATCGACTTGTCGGTCTTGGCCGTGTCCATGACCTCGGCCGACAGCTGCTTGACGAAGGCCTCGGCGCCCAGTGGCTCGGCATGCAGTGCCGGGGCGGCGGCCCAGGTGGCGGCCGCCAGGGCCAGGCCGGCAGCGGAAATCCAGCGACGTCGCAACATGGTGTTCAGGTCCTTTCGTGTCGGGCGCCCGCAGGGCGCCAGGTGCTTCAACGCGCCAGCCCGTCCATCGGTTCACAGGCGCGGCGCGCGGCGTGCGCTTGTACCGGTGCGCGGGTGCGCCGGCGTGCCGTCAGGGGCTCAGGGCGCGTCGTCTTCGGGCGGCTCGCCGTCGTAGATCAGGCTGCGGCGGCGCGCCAGGTAGGCGTCGCGCATCAACACGTACTTGTCGAGCGCGATGTCGTCGAGCACGCGCCCGGCGTTGAGCAGCTTGACCCGCGTGTTGAGCAGCTGCACGAAGCTGGCGCCATAGCGATCGCGCGGCTCCTGGAACACCAGCGCCGGGCCGGAGTCGCGGATGTCGAGCAGCAGGGCCGAGCCGTCGCGCAGCGTCGACGGGCCCAGGAAGGGCAGCACCAGGTAGGGGCCGCTCTTGACGCCCCAGCGGCCCAGGGTCTGGCCAAGATCCTCGACGCTGGTGCGTTCGAGCCCGGCCTCCTCGGCGATGTCGAGCACGCCACCGAAGCCGAACACGGTGTTCACCGCGCTGCGCAGGCCCATGTTCAGGCCCTGCACCGGCTTGGCCTGCAGGAACAGGTTCACCGTGGTCCAGGCATCGCCCAGGTTGCCCAGGAAGTTGTCGACCCCGGTGCGCAGCGGCTGCGGCACCAGGCTTTGGTAGAGCAGCGCGGCCGGCTTGATCGCCACCTCGTCCAGGCCCTCGTTGAACGCGAAGACATGGCGATTGAAGCGCTCGAACGGGTCTTTCTGGGTCAGCCGGCCGGGGCCGTCGGACGGCGAGGGCAGCGTGGCGCAGCCACCCAGCGCCAGGCTGGCCAGCAGCAGCAGGGCGCCGAGCCAGCGGCGCAGCGGCGTGTCATGCCTCATTTCTTGGCCCCCGCATCGGCGCCCGAGCCGGCATCGGCCGCCTTGCTGAACAGGAACTGGCCGATCAGGTTCTCGAGCACCACCGCCGACTGGGTCTGCTTGATGAGGTCGCCCTGCACCAGGTTGGCGGTGTCGCCACCGGCCTCCAGGCCGATGTACTGGTCGCCCAGCAGGCCGGCGGTGAGGATCTTGGCCGAGCTGTCCTTCGGAAACTCGACGCCGCGGTTGACCGCCAGCGTGACCACGCCCTGGTAGGTCTTGGCATCGAGGGTGATCGACAGCACGCGGCCCACCACCACACCGGCCGAACGCACTGGCGCACGGGCCTTGAGGCCGCCGATGTTGTCGAAGCGGGCCTGCAGCGTGTAGGTGTCGCCGCTGGAGAAGCTGGCCAGGTTGGCGGCCTTCAGGGCCACGAACACCAGGGCGCCCAGACCGAGCACCACGAACAGGCCGACCAGGATTTCGAGATTGCGTTTTGCCATGCTTGTGTCTTGTTGTCGGTGCCGTCAGGAGGGCTCAGCGCGGGGCCGAGAACATCAGCGCGGTGAGCAGGAAGTCCATGCTCAGCACGCCCAGCGAGGCCACCACCACGGTGCGGGTGGTGGCGTAGGCCACACCTTCGGGCGTGGCCTCGGTTTCGTAACCCTGGTACAGCGCCACGGCGGTGCAGATGATGCCGAAGACGAAGCTCTTGACCACGCCGTTGCCCACATCGCGCCACACGTCCACGCCGTTTTGCTGGATCGACCAGAAGTTGCCGGCGTCGATGCCGATCAGGCCCACGGCCACCAGCCAGGCCCCGGCAATGCCGATGGCCGAGAACAGGATGGCCAGCAGCGGCATGGCCACCACGCCGGCCAGGAAGCGCGGCGCGAGGACGCGCTGGCGCGGATCGAGCGCCATCAACTCCAGCGCGGCGATCTGCTCGCCGGCCTTCATCAGTCCGATCTCGGCCGTCAGCGAGGTGCCGGCGCGGCCGGCAAACAGCAGGGCCGTGACCACCGGGCCCAGCTCGCGCACCAGGCTCAGGTTGACCACCAGGCCCAGCGACTCGGCCGCGCCAAAGGTGATCAGCGTGTTGTAGAGCTGCAGCGCGAGCACGAAGCCCACCGCCATGCCCGAGGCCAGGATGATCAGCAGCGAGCGGTTGCCGATGGCATGGATCTGCTCGACGATCAGGCCCGGCCGCCGCAGCGCCGGCAGCAGCGCAGCCAGCAGGTCGACGAAAAAGATCGCGGCCCGGCCCCAGCCGCGCAGCATGTTGAGCACCCGGGCGCCGAGTGCGGCCAGCAAGTTGCTCATGCCCGGCCTCCGGCGGCTGTGGCGCCCAGACCGAAGTCGTCGGCCAGGGGCGGTGCGGGGTAATGGAATTTCACCGGACCGTCGGGCTCGCCACGCACGAACTGGCGCACCTCGGGGTCGCTGGAGCCCATCAGCTCGGCCGGCGTGCCCTGGGCCACGATGCGGCCTCCGCCGGCCATCAGCACCACCCAGTCACTGATGGCCATGCATTCGGGCACGTCGTGCGAGATGACGATGGAGGTGGCGCCGGTGACATCGTTGAGCGTGCGGATCAGCTTGGCGGCCACGCCCATGCTGATCAGGTCGAGCCCGGCAAAGGGCTCGTCGTACATGATCAGCTCGGGGTCCAGCGCGATGGCGCGCGCCAGCGCCACGCGCCGCGCCATGCCGCCCGACACCTCGCTGATCTTCAGCCCTGCGGCACCGCGCAGGCCCACGGCATTGAGCTTCATCAGCACGATGTCGTGGATCAGCGGCTCGGGCAGGTCGGTCATCTCGCGCAGCGGGAAGGCGACGTTCTCGTACACCGTCAGATCGGTGAACAGCGCCCCGAACTGGAACAGCATGCCCAGGCGCCGGCGCAGGCGGTAGAGCTGCGGGCGGTTGTGCACGTCGACCACTTCGCCGTCGAACACCACCCGGCCTGCCGTGGCGCCATGCACGCCGCCGATCAGGCGCAGCAGCGTGGTCTTGCCGCAGCCCGAGTTGCCCAGCACAGCCGTGACCTTGCCGCGTTGGAAACGCAGGCTCACGTCGTTCAGGATGGTGCGACTGCTGTCGTAGCCGAACGTGACGTGGTCGATCTCGATCAGGGTGTCGGAGGCGCTCAAAGGGCTGCGTGGATCGGCACAGGGGCCGGCCCAGCGCCGGCACCCGCGCCGGTGCGTCCGGGATGGGAATGCACAAATTCTCGCACGCAGCCCGAAAAACCTTCGGGATTGCACCAATAACGGGTGGCAAAGCCTTGTTTCGTGCCGGTCAAGCGAGGCCTGGCCCGCCAAACGCGGGCCAGGCGTTGCGTGCGCGCCATGGCGCGCCGCGGCAAGGCGTCAGAAAGAGTAGCTGACGCCCAGCGACAGCAGGTCGACGTCGCCCTGGTCGCCGCTCAGCTTGAAGCGGAAGCGCTCCCACTCGGCGCGCAGCTGCACCGACTTGCTGAGCGACCAGCCCACGCCAAAGCCGAACTTGATGTCGGTGCCGCTGTCGCGCTCGCTGACCCGCACGCCGTCCGACTCGCCGCTGGGGTAGGACTCGGCCTCGCCCTTGGCCTTGCCATGGAAGATGCCCAGCTTGGCAAAGGCCGAGAAGTCGCTGGACAAGGGCAGCACGCCGACGGCGTCGACGAACACGCCACCGCCCTTGACGCTGCCGCGGCCACCGTCGCCGCTGAGCTTGGCCTTGCCCAGGTTGACGTAGCCGCCTTCCACCGCCAGGTTGGGCATCAGCAGGCTGCCGACGCCGAGCTTGAAGCCGGTGCCCTTGCGGTCGAGGTTGAGGCCGGGGGTCTCGTCGATCTTCCAGTCCGAGATGCCGACCGAGCCGAAGGCATACAGATCGGCGGCCTGTGCGCCGGCCATGGCGGCCAGGCCCAGCGTGGCCGCGGCGATGATTCGTTGAATGTGCATGGTGTCTGGCTCCAGGAAGTTGCGCGTCGGCCGAGCCTGCCTCGACCGCGCGGCGGATGCTAGAAAAGCCCGCCTGCGCCGCACCCCCCCAATTGCTGCAACGCAACGGATCGGCGGGTGGCGTCCATCCTTCTACGGAGTTAGCACACGCTCCTTGGTGTGCGTTTGCATCGGGCGCATCCAGATGCAACGGCCGCGGCGGGCGTCGGCACCACGGCCCCAACCATCGCCACACCCACCGCCACACCCACGGCCCGACCCCTGCCGCGCCATGAAAAAGGCCCGCACGGTGGCGGGCCTTGTCGGGGCAGCACGGGCGCGGCGGCGGTCAGCGCGGCAGCGTGGTCTCGCCCATCAGGAAGCGGTCGACCTCGCGCGCAGCCTGGCGGCCTTCGCGGATGGCCCACACCACCAGGCTCTGGCCGCGGCGCATGTCGCCGGCCACGAACACCTGCTCGGCGCTGGTCTGGTAGCCACCCAGGTCGTCGGTGCCGGCCTTGGCGTTGCCGCGGCCGTCCTTGTCGACACCGAAGGCCTGGAGCACGCTGGCCAGCGGGTTGGTGAAGCCCATCGCCAGCAGCACCAGATCGGCCTTCCATTCCTTCTCGGTGCCCGGCACCTCGACCAGCTTGCCGCCCTCGAAGCGCACCTCGGCGGTCTTCAGGCCGGTGATGCGGCCCTTGCTGCCGACGAACTCCTTGGTGGAGATCGCGAACTCGCGCTGGCAGCCTTCGTCGTGGCTGGAGCTGGTGCGCAGCTTGATCGGCCAGTAGGGCCAGACCATCGGCTTGTTCTCCTGCTCGGGCGGCATGGGCATCACCTCGAACTGGGTGACGCTGGCGGCGCCATGGCGGTTGCTGGTGCCCACGCAATCGCTGCCGGTGTCGCCACCGCCGATCACGATCACGTGCTTGCCCTCGGCGCGCAGCTGGGCCTTGAGCTTGTCGCCGGCCACCACCTTGTTTTGCTGCGGCAGGAACTCCATGGCGAAGTGCACGCCGTCCAGGTCGCGGCCAGGCACCGGCAGGTCGCGGCTCTGCTCCGAGCCGCCGGCCAGCAGCACGGCGTCGAACTGGGCCTTCAGCTCGGCGGCGCTGACCGTGGTCTTGGCATCGTTGGTGACCTTGGCCCCGGCGCCATCGGCGGGCATCGCGCCCACCAGCACACCGGTCTTGAAGACCACACCCTCGGCTTCCATCTGCGCCACGCGGCGGTCGATGTGGCCCTTGTCGAGCTTGAAGTCGGGGATGCCGTAGCGCAGCAGGCCACCGATGCGGCTGTTCTTCTCGAACACCGTCACGTCGTGGCCGGCACGCGCCAGCTGCTGCGCCGCCGCCAGGCCGGCCGGGCCCGAGCCGACCACGGCCACCTTCTTGCCGGTCTTGCGCGCGGCGGGTTGCGGCTTGACCCAGCCCTCGGACCAGGCGCGGTCGATGATGGCGTGCTCGATCGACTTGATGCCGATGGCGTCGCCATTGATGTTGGCCACGCAGGCCGCCTCGCACGGCGCGGGGCAGATGCGGCCGGTGAACTCGGGGAAGTTGTTGGTGCTGTGCAGCGTGGTGATGGCCTCGGCCCAGTCACCGCGGTACACCAGGTCGTTGAAGTCCGGGATGATGTTGTTGATCGGGCAGCCGCTGTTGCAGAAGGGCGTGCCGCAATCCATGCAGCGCGCGCCCTGCAGCTTGGCCTGCTCGGGGCTCAGCGCAATGACGAATTCCTTGTAGCCCTTGAGCCGCGCGGCCACGGGCTCGTAGCCCTCTTCGATGCGTTCGTATTCCAGGAAGCCGGTGACTTTTCCCATGATGGTCTCTCTGTCTCGGTTGCGACCGTGTCGGGGGGCGGCAGGCAGCGCTCGACGCCGGGCCTGAACGCCCCCCGCGGGGTGGCCACCCGCCGGGGTGGCCGGGGCGGGCCTTACTTGCCGGCCGGTGCCTTGGCGGCCTTGGACTTGGGTTCGCCCTTGTCCCTGGCCTTGGCGATGGTCTCGTCCTTGGCCTTGGCGGCGTGGATCTCGCCCAGCGCGCGCTTGTACTCGGTGGGGAACACCTTGACGAAGCGGGCGCGGCTGTTCTCCCAGTCGTCGAGGATGTCGCGGGCGCGCAGCGATCCGGTCCAGCTGTGGTGCTGCTCGATCAGCGACTTCAGCAGGTCCTCGTCGGCCTGGTCGCGGTGCCACACGGGGCGCGGCACGGCGGTCTCCTGCTCGAGCTTGGGCAG
Source organism: Aquabacterium sp. OR-4 (assembly GCF_025290835.2). Lineage (NCBI taxonomy): Bacteria > Pseudomonadati > Pseudomonadota > Betaproteobacteria > Burkholderiales > Sphaerotilaceae > Pseudaquabacterium > Pseudaquabacterium prasiolae. Next base: position 1,878,514 of record NZ_JAOCQD020000002.1, read on the forward strand.
CACCTTCTCGAGGGCCACCTGGGCGGTGTTGCAGCGCTTGGCGAACTGGCCGTCTTCGTCATAGACGTAGGCGATGCCGCCGCTCATGCCGGCGGCAAAGTTGCGGCCGGTCTTGCCCAGCACCACGGCGGTGCCGCCGGTCATGTACTCGCAGCCGTGGTCGCCCGTGCCCTCGACCACCGTGGTGGCGCCCGACAGGCGCACCGCGAAGCGCTCGCCGGCCACGCCGCGGAAGAAGGCCTCGCCGCTGGTGGCACCAAACAGCGCGGTGTTGCCGATGATGATGTTCTTGCTGGCGTCGCCGCGGAAGTCGATGCTCGGGCGCACCACCACGCGGCCGCCGCTGAGGCCCTTGCCGGTGTAGTCGTTCGCGTCACCGATCAGGTACTGCGTGATGCCCGGGGCCAGGAAGGCGCCGAAGCTCTGGCCGCCGGTGCCCTCCATCTGCATGAAGATGGTGTGGTCGGGCAGGCCTTCGGGGCGATGGCGGATCAGCTCGCCCGACAGCATGGCGCCCACCGAGCGGTTGACGTTGCGCGTGTCCTGCATGAACTGCACCTTCTCGCCACGCAGGATGGCGGGCTGGCACTTCTCGATCAGCTGCTGGTCGAGCGCCCGGCCCAGGCCGTGGTCTTGCGCATCGACGTGGAAGCGCGGCACCTCGGCCGGCACGGCCGGCATGTGGAAGACCTTGGAGAAGTCGAGACCGCGGGCCTTCCAGTGGCTGATGGCCTTGCGCGTGTCGAGCAGGTCGGCACGGCCGATCAGGTCGTCGAAGCGGCGGATGCCCAGCTGGGCCATGATCTGGCGCGCTTCTTCGGCGATGAAGAAGAAGAAGTTCACCACGTGCTCGGGCTTGCCCGAGAACTTGGCGCGCAGCACCGGGTCTTGCGTGGCCACACCCACCGGGCAGGTGTTGAGGTGGCATTTGCGCATCATGATGCAGCCCTCGACCACCAGCGGCGCGGTGGCGAAGCCGAACTCATCGGCGCCCAGCAGCGCGCCGATGACCACGTCGCGGCCGGTCTTCATCTGGCCGTCGGCCTGCACCCGCACGCGGCCGCGCAGGCGGTTGAGCACCAGGGTCTGCTGGGTCTCGGCCAGGCCCAGCTCCCAGGGCGAGCCGGCGTGCTTGATCGAGCTCCAGGGCGAGGCACCGGTGCCGCCGTCGTGGCCGGCGATCACGATGTGGTCGGCCTTGCACTTGGTGACGCCGGCGGCGATGGTGCCCACGCCCACCTCGGACACCAGCTTGACGCTGATGTCGGCCTTGGGGTTGACGTTCTTCAGGTCGTGGATCAGCTGGGCCAGATCCTCGATCGAGTAGATGTCGTGGTGCGGCGGCGGCGAGATCAGGCCCACGCCGGGCACGCTGTAGCGCAGGAAGCCGATGTACTCGCTGACCTTGCCGCCGGGCAGCTGGCCGCCCTCGCCGGGCTTGGCGCCTTGGGCCATCTTGATCTGGATCTGGTCGGCCGAGACCAGGTACTCGGTGGTCACACCGAAGCGGCCCGAGGCCACCTGCTTGATCTTGGAGCGCAGGCTGTCGCCGTCGCGCATCTCGTAGTCGGACTCGATGACCTTGCTGCCGATCACGTCGGACACCTTGGTGCCCTGCGTGATCTTGATGCCCTTGAGCTCGTTGCGGTAGCGCGCCGGGTCTTCGCCACCTTCGCCGGTGTTGCTCTTGCCGCCGATGCGGTTCATGGCCAGGGCCAGCGTGCTGTGCGCCTCGGTCGAGATCGAGCCCAGGCTCATCGCGCCAGTGGCGAAGCGCTTGACGATGTCGGCCGCCGACTCGACCTCTTCCACCGGGATGGCCTTGCTGGGATCGACCTTGAACTCGAACAGACCGCGCAGCGTCAGGTGGCGCTTGCTCTGGTCGTTGATGATCTGGGCGTATTCCTTGTAGGTCTCGAACTTGCCGGCGCGCGTGCTGTGCTGCAGCTTGGCAATGGCGTCGGGCGTCCACATGTGCTCTTCGCCGCGCGAGCGCCAGGCGTACTCGCCGCCGGCCTCGAGCATGGTGGCCAGCACCGGGTCGCTGCTGAAGGCGGCGCGGTGGGTGCGCAGCGCCTCCTCGGCCACCTCGAACACGCCGATGCCGCCCACCTGGGTGGAGGTGCCGCGGAAGAACTTCTGCACGAAGTCCTTCTGCAGGCCGATGGCCTCGAACAGCTGGGCGCCGCAGTACGACATGTAGGTCGACACGCCCATCTTGGACATGATCTTCGACAGGCCCTTGCCGATGGCCTTGACGTAGTTGTAGATCGCCTTCTCGGCCGACAGCTGGCCCGGCAGCTCGGCATGCATGGCCGCCAGGGTTTCCATCGCCAAGTAGGGGTGCACGGCCTCGGCGCCGTAGCCGGCCAGCACCGCGAAGTGATGCACCTCGCGCGCCGAACCGGTTTCGACCACCAGGCCCACGGTGGTGCGCAGGCCGGCACGCACCAGATGGTGGTGCACCGCGCTGAGCGCCAGCAGGGCCGGAATGGCCACCTGCTCGCGGCCCATGCGGCGGTCGGTGATGATGATGATGTTGTGGCCCGAGCCGAGCGCGTCCACCGCCTCGGCACACAGGCTGGCCAGCTTGGCCTCGACGCCTTCGTGGCCCCAGGCCAGCGGGTAGGTGATGTCGAGCTCGTAGCTCTTGAACTTGCCGCCGGTGCGCTCGGCGATGGCGCGCAGGCGCGCCATGTCGTCGAAGTCGAGGATGGGCTGGGCCACCTCCAGGCGCATCGGCGGGTTCACCGCATTGATGTCCAGCAGGTTGGGGCGCGGGCCGATGAAGCTGTTCAGGCTCATCACGATGGCCTCGCGGATCGGGTCGATCGGCGGGTTCGTGACCTGGGCGAACAGCTGCTTGAAGTAGTTGTAGAGCGGCTTGTTCTTGTCGCTCAGCACGGCCAGCGGGCTGTCGTTGCCCATCGAGCCGATGGCTTCCTCGCCGGCCGCGGCCATCGGGGCCAGCAGGAACTTGATGTCTTCCTGGGTGTAGCCGAAGGCCTGCTGGCGGTCGAGCAGCGGCTCGGCGAAATCAGCCGCCGGGCCGGCGGTGACCTCCAGCGAGTCGAGGCGCACGCGCACCTGCTCGATCCACTGGCGGTAGGGGCGCGCGCTGGCGTACTGGGCCTTGAGCTCCTCGTCGTCGATGATGCGGCCCTGCTCCAGGTCGATCAGGAACATCTTGCCGGGCTGCAGGCGCCACTTCTTGACGATGCGGTTTTCGGGGATGGGCAGCACGCCGCTCTCGGAGGCCATCACCACCAGGTCGTCGTTGGTGACGATGTAGCGGGCCGGGCGCAGGCCGTTGCGGTCGAGCGTGGCGCCGATCTGCTTGCCGTCGGTGAAGACCATCGCGGCCGGGCCGTCCCAGGGCTCGATCATCGCGGCGTGGTACTCGTAGAACGCACGGCGACGGGTGTCCATCAGCTCGTGGTTCTCCCAGGCCTCGGGGATCATCATCATGGCCGCGTGGGCCAGCGGGTAGCCGCTCATGGTGAGCAGCTCGAGCGCGTTGTCGAAGGTGGCGGTGTCGCTCTGGCCCTCGAAGCTGATCGGGTAGAGCTTGCTCAGGTCGTCGCCCAGCACCGGGCTCTTCATCACGCCTTCACGGGCGCGCATCCAGTTGAAGTTGCCCTTGACCGTGTTGATCTCGCCGTTGTGCGCGACCATGCGGTACGGGTGGGCCAGCGGCCACTCGGGGAAGGTGTTGGTGGAAAAGCGCTGGTGCACCAGGGCCAGGGCCGAGACCACGCGCTCGTCGGCCAGGTCCTTGAAGTACACGCCCACCTGGTCGGCCAGCAGCAGGCCCTTGTAGATGATGGTGCGGCAGCTCATGCTGGGCACGTAGTACTCGCGGCTGTGCGTCAGCTTCAGGCGCTGGATGGCGGCCGAGGCGGTCTTGCGGATGACGTAGAGCTTGCGCTCCAGCGCATCGGGCACGATCACATCGGGGCCGCGGCCGATGAAGATCTGGCGGATCACCGGCTCCTTGGCGCGCACCATGGGCGACATCGGCATCTCGAGGTCGATGGGCACGTCGCGCCAGCCCAGCAGCACCTGGCCCTCGGCCTTGACCGCGCGCACCAGCTCCTGCTCGCAGGCCAGGCGGCTGGCGTGCTCCTTGGGCAGGAAGATCATGCCCACGCCGTACTCGCCCGGGGGCGGCAGCACGATGCCCTGGGCGGCCATCTCGGCGCGGTAGAACTCGTCCGGGATCTGGATCAGGATGCCGGCGCCGTCGCCCATCAGCTTGTCGGCGCCCACCGCGCCGCGGTGGTCGAGGTTCTCGAGGATCTTCAGACCCTGCTGCACGATGTGGTGCGCGCGCTGACCCTTGATGTGGGCCACGAAGCCGACGCCACAGGCGTCTTTCTCGTTGGCGGGGTCGTACAGGCCGGCCTGGGCCAGCGCGTCGATTTCGGCGGCGCTGGTCATGACGGTGGACAGGGGGGTGGCGGGCGTGGACGCGGGCATGCGCACTCCTTCGCTGGCAAAACAGGGGAAGCGGAATTTACTGCAGTGCAGCACGTGGCTCAACCGCTAATAAATGGGGTCAGAGTCATTTCAAACGGCAGCACTTTGATGGTGCGAAACAAATGGGGACAGAGTTGAGATCTCTGCTGGACGCGACATCGGAGCAAGAGTCGCACCCAGGTGCCGACCGGGCCGGCCTGGGCCGATGGCCGCGCGGACCGGTCGGCTGGACCGGCGCTGCGCGATCAGGGTTCAACCGCCGCCACTCGCCGCTGGCGTGCCGCTGCGCGGCGGCCGGCCGCGCTTGCGTGGCTGCAGCGGCCGGCCGGTGTCGGCCGCCAGCGCGGCCAGAAACGCCGCGTCGCCCAGCGCCCAGCCCCCGCGGCTGGCAGCACCCAGCGCCGCGGCCCGCGGCAGACGCAGGCCTTCGGCAAGGCGCTGGCGCCACTGGGCCTCGCGCTCGAAAGGGGTGTTGCCCAGCGCCCACCAGTCGGGGCCCTCGGTCAGCAGCGCATCGCGGGTCAGCCCCAGGTGCGGCCGCGCGCTGCTCCACAAATCGTCCTCGATCGCCGCCACCACGCCGGCACGCAGCGCATGGCTGTCGACAAACAGCATGGCCTCCAGCAGCGCGGCGCCGGGCTGCAGCACCGCGGCACGGTAGCGGCCGGCCCACAGCGTGCCGCTGCGCGCGTGGCGGTGGTTGAACACCGCCACATAGCGCCGGCCCAGCGCCTGCATCGCGCTGGCCAGGTCGGCCGCCGCCTCGGGCCGCAGCAGCAGGTGCACATGGTCGAGCGCCAGGGCCCAGCCCAGCACCGCCACGCGCCGCGGCACCACCGCCTCGCGCAGCGCCAGCAGAAACTGGCGCCGGTCATCGTCGTCGGCAAACACCGGCTGGTGGTTGTGCCCGGCCAGCGTGACCAGGTGCACCAGGCCGGCCACGGCCAGGCGCGGCAGGCGGGCCATTCAGCGCCTCCGGCGGGCCGCCGCGCGGCAGTTCATTGCGCTCAGACCCCCAGCTCGGCGAACGCGTCCTGCCCGGTCAGGCGGCGGTGTTCGCGCAGCGCAAAGCGGTCGGTCATGCCGGCCACATAGTCGGCCACCGCGCGGTGGCGATCGGCACGGGCGCTGAAATCGGCGCCCATTTCCTGCGGCGCATCCACATAGGCGGCAAACAGGGTCTGCACCACGCGGCGCGCCACCTCGGTGCTGCGGTTGACCTGCGGATGGCGGTACAGCGCCTGGAACAGCAGGCGCTTGAGCGCCGTGCCCTGCGCGCGCATGGCGTCCGAGAAACCGATCAGCCGCGGCAGTGCGCGCACCGCGTCGGGACTGGCTGGCGCCGCGTGGCGCAGGCGCGCGGCCGAGGCGTCGATCACGTCATGCACCTGGGCCGACAGCATGCGGCGGATGGTCTCGTACAGCAGGCGGCGGCCGCGGTCGTGGGCCAGCGCCGGAAACTCGGCCAGCGCGGCGTCGCGGTGCTGGCGCACCAGCGGCAGCTCGGCCACCTGGTCCAGCGTGATCAGACCCGAGCGCACGCCGTCGTCGATGTCGTGCGCGTTGTAGGCAATGGCATCGGCCAGATCGGTGAGCTGGGCCTCCAGGCTGGGCTGCGTGCCATCCAGAAAGCGCCGAGCCACGCCCTGCGGCTCGGCCGCCTCCAGCGCCTGGGCATCGCGCCGGCTGCAGTGCTTGAGGATGCCCTCGCGCGTCTCGAAGCTGAGGTTCAGGCCGTCAAAGGCGGCGTAGCGCGCCTCCAGCACATCCACCACACGAAGGCTCTGCAGGTTGTGCTCGAAACCGCCGTGCTCGGCCATGCAGGCATGCAGCGCGTCCTGCCCGGCATGGCCGAAGGGCGTGTGGCCCAGGTCGTGCGCCAGCGCGATGGCCTCGACCAGGTCTTCGTTGAGGCCCAGCGTGCGGGCGATGGCGCGGCCCAGCTGCGCCACCTCGAGCGAATGGGTGAGCCGGGTGCGGAACAGGTCGCCCTCGTGGTTCAGGAACACCTGGGTCTTGTAGACCAGGCGCCGGAACGCCGTGCTGTGCACGATGCGGTCGCGGTCACGCTGAAAGTCGTTGCGGTCACGCGTGGGCGCCACCGGGTATTGGCGGCCGCGGCTGGCCGCGGCGTCGCAGGCCCAGGGCGCCAAGCGGGTGAGCGGGTTGATGCCCAGATCGGGGGCCGCGGGCTGTTGATTCACCATGCTGTGCGCCCCACCCTGCCCTACGCCAGCTTCGCCTGCGTGTGCATGCCGTTACGGCGCTCAGGCCGCCGCGCTGTGTGCGCTGATCACCTCGGCCACCAGGGCATCGGGCGCGGCGCGCATGCAGGCCTTGCCGGGACCGTCGATCAGGACGAAACGGATCTCGCCGCCTTCGGCCTTCTTGTCCACCCGCATCAGGTCGAACCAGCGCGCCAGCGGCATCGGCGGCGCCTGCACCGGCAGCCCGGCCGCCGCCACCAGGCGCTGCACGCGGGCCACGAAGGCGGCATCCACCAGGCCCAGGCGCTGCGACAGAGCGGCAGCCAGCACCATGCCGCAGCCCACCGCCTCGCCATGCAGCCAGGCGCCGTAGCCCATGACGGCCTCGATGGCATGGCCGAAGGTGTGGCCGAAGTTGAGGATCGCGCGCAGGCCGCCCTCGCGCTCGTCTTCGCCCACCACCCAGGCCTTGATCTCGCAGCTGCGCCGCACGGCATGCGCCAGCGCGGCCTTGTCGCGCGCCAGCAGCGCCGGCAGCTGGGCCTCGATCCAGTCGAGGAAGGCCATGTCGGCGATCGGGCCGTACTTGATGACCTCGGCCAGGCCGGCCGACAGCTCGCGCGCGGGCAGGGTGTCGAGCACGTCCAGATCGCACAGCACGCGCAAGGGCTGGTAGAACGCGCCGATCATGTTCTTGCCCAGCGGGTGGTTCACGGCCGTCTTGCCGCCCACCGACGAATCCACCTGCGCCAGCAAGGTGGTGGGCACCTGCACAAAGGGCACGCCACGCATGTAGCAGGCGGCGGCAAAGCCGCACATGTCGCCCACCACGCCACCGCCCAGCGCATACAGCACGGTCTTGCGGTCGCAGCCGGCGGCCAGCAGCGCATCGAACACCAGGTTGAGCGTCTGCCAGTCCTTGTGCTGCTCACCGTCGGGCAGCGCCACCTGCAGTACCCGCCGATGGCGCGTGGCCAGGCGCGCAGCCAGACGCTCGGCATACAGCGGCGCCACGGTGGTGTTGCTGACGATCAGCGCATCGGCCGAGCGCGGCAGGTCGTCCCAGCCCGCATCGTCGGCCAGCAGGCCGGTACCGATCAGGATGTCGTAGCTGCGCTCGCCCAGATCGATTGGCACGCGCAAGGTCGGAACAAGGCTCATGCGGCCAGTGTATGCGGCGCCAGCCAGCGCTCGGCGCCGGGCCAGAAGCCGCGGCCTGGCCGGCGCGCCGGGGCCGGAGCCGGGGCCGGCGCCTTAGCTAGAGCCTGAGCGTGAGCCGGTCTCGCCCGGCGCACCGGGCCGGGTCGGCTGCCATCCGGTCGGCGGCGGGCAGAAGCGGGCCCGCCCGGGCGCTCAGTGCCCGGTCGCGTTGCGCAGCGACTCAGGCGGCGGGCGCGCCGGATCGAGCACCCCCACCAGCTCGAGCTGCATCAGGATCATGTTGACCAGGGTGGGCACCGACGGCCGGCCGGTCTCGATGACATAGCCCGCCGCATCGCGGTAGAGCGGATCACGCTCGCGAAACAGGTCACGCAGGCGCTTGAGCGGATCATTCACCTGCAGCAGCGGCCGCTGCGTGTCGTGGCGCAGGCGGCGAAACAGCTCCTCGGGCGAGGAGCGCAGGTACACCACCACGCAGTGCTCGGCCAGGGCGCGGCGATTGGCCTCGCGCAGCACCGTGCCGCCACCGGTGGCCAGCACCACGCCGCGCTCGCGCGCCAGGTCGGCCACCACGCGCTGCTCGACATCGCGAAAGGCCGCCTCGCCCTGCTGCTCGAAGAACAGCCGGATCGGGCAGCCAATCTGCTGCTCGATCACATGGTCACTGTCGAAGAAGCGCCAATCCAGGTGGCGCGCCAACTGCCGGCCCACGGTGGACTTGCCGGAACCCGGCATGCCCACCAGGGCAATGCTCAGTTGGGGTTGGAGCACGTGCTGGTGTCGACGCCGAACGGGCTGTTGGCGCCGGCGGGCGAGACCGTCTTGACGCTGTAGTCCCCCGACAGCTTGTCGAGCGGGAAGTCCTTGTACGTGACCGACTCGGTGCCCGCCACGATGGCCGTGGCCGTCAGGCGAACGCCCATCCAGGAGGCGATGCTCTCTGCGTAGCGCATGGTGATCGTGGCCACGCCGTTGGCATCGGTTGTCACCGTCGAGGCCAGCAAGGCCACCAGGTTGCCCGGCGTCAGCACGCCGTCGCCGTTGGTGTCTTCACCCGCGTCGAGGCGGCCGTTGAGGTTGGCGCGGTCTTCGTTCAGGCAACTCCTGGCGGTCTGGTAAACCCAGAACGACTCCGTCTCGCTCCACACCAGATTGCCCTTGATGTAGTAGTTGGGGATCACCTTGATCGTCACCGGCACGTTGGTCACGCGCACCCCGTTGGCATCGGTGACGTAGACGGTCCAGTTCTTCTCGTAGGTCTGGTTGTCGAAGTTCGAGATGGTGTTGCCCGTGCCCAGCGCGATGAACAGCGCGCTCTGGTTAACGGTCAACAAGGCCGTGCCGGTGACCGACGTGCTGCTGGCAACCGTGCCCTTGAGTTGCACTGCGCCGCTGGCCGTGCTCTCGGCGCCGGACACGTACTGCACCGTGGCCACGCCGTTCAGATCGGTCACGGCCGAGGCCTGCTGCAGTCGCCCACCACTGGGATCGGACACCTGGCTGAAGTTCACCGTCGCATCGGCCACTGGGTTGCCACTGGCGTCGGTCACCTTGGCCAGCACAGTGGCCTGGTTGGTCGTGCTGCCGGCGGTGTTGGGCGCCAGCGCGGTCGGGGTGACCTGCAGCACCAGGCTAGCCGGTGTTGTCGCGATGAAACTCAGCGGCAAGGTGCCCTGCACTGCGGCGCTGCCAGCCAGCGTGGCGCTGACGACGGACGATCCGGCAAAGCCGGAGACGATGCTCACGGTGGCCTGGCCGGTCGCGTCGGTGACCACGCTGCTGGAACCCAGCACACCGATCGTGGCTGCCAGATTGATGGCAACGCCAGACTGCGCAGCGCCCGCCTTGCGGTAGCGGACGGTGAGGTTTTGGGCCTGGCCCACCACCACCTTGGCGCTGGCAACCGGGCTGACGAAGGCGAGATCCTCTTCGCTGCCGCTGACCGTGACGCCGGTGGTGACCGATGCGCCAGCACCAGTCACGGTGACTGAATCGGCACCCGACTTGGTGGCCGTGTAGGTCACCACCGCTTGCCCTGCAGCGTCGGTGCTTGCACTCGCCGGCAAGCCATTGCCGAGTGTGCTGCTCAGGCCCAGGGTGACGCCGGGGATGACCACGCCCTTGGAGTCGGTGGCGGTGTAGGTCAACTGCATCGTCGTACCGATGTTCAGGGTGGTGGCACCCGAGACAGCGAGCTTGGTGTTGACGAACGGCACGTTCAGCGTTTGGCGCGCAGCGCCCGACACCACGGTGACCACTGCCGTGCGGTTGCTCTTGTCACTGCCGGCATCCAGGGCCGCCGTGGCCACGCCATTGGCATTGCTGGTTGACACCACGCTGCTGAAACGGCCTCTGTCGACGCTCCAACTCACCGGCGCGCCGACCTTGGCCAGGTTGTTGCCGTCCTTCACGAACGCCGTGATCAGCACTTGCTCCCCGCCAGTGCCGATGCTGGCCTGCGCGGCCGTGATTTCGATGGACGTCGTGGTGGGGCTGATACCCACCTGCACCGAGCCGGTCTGGGCCGCCGTGCCGCTGCCCGAGGCAACGCTGATGGTGGCCACAGGCGTGGTCGCCGGATTCACACCGGTGGGCGTGAAGGTGGCCGTGGCCACGCCGCTCGCGTTGGTCACCGAGCTTTGTCCGCTCAGGCTGCCTGCCGACGTCTGCCAGGCCACCGTGGCGCCGCTGATGGCCACGTTGTTGGCGTCCTTGACCACGGCGGTGATGCTCAGTGAGCTGCCGTCGGTACCAACGGCGGCAGCATTCGAGCTGACCACGACACTGCGGGTGCCTTGCAGTGCGACGCTGGTGCTGCCCTTGGCTGAACCCGAGGTGGCCGAGATGGTGGCCGTGCCGGCACTGCGATCCACCGCCGAGAAGGTGGCGATGGCGGTACCGGTGGCGTCCGTGGTGGTGGCCGCACCCGTCAGCGAGCCCGCGCTGGCCGCCCAGGTGATCGCCGTTGACGGCAGCGCCACGTTGTTGGCGTCCTTGACCACCGCGGTGATGGTGACCGTGCTGCTGCCATCGCCCAGCGTTGCATTGCTGGTGCTCACATCCACCTTGGCCGCCGAGGACGAGCCGCCGCCACCACCGATGAACGGCGTACCGGCATCGCCACCGCCGCCACCGCAGCCCACCAGGGCCACGGTGACCAGCGTGGCCAGCCATGATTTGAACTTCACGAAACTCATCGAAGCGCTCCCGCTCGGGCGTTGTGCTGATCTGCCCGAACTCAGCGCACCTGGGCGCGTTCGGTCACGATCTTCGGCGTGATGAAGATCAGCAGTTCTGTCTTGTTGGTGTACTTGGTGGTGTTCTTGAACAGGTTGCCCACCACCGGCACGTCACCCAGGAAGGGCACCTTGTTGACGTCGGTGCGTTCGTCCTGCGTGAAGATGCCGCCGATCACCACCGTGCCGCCGTTCTCCACCAGCACCTGCGTCTTGGCGTGCTTGGTGTTGATGGCCGGGCCGGCCGTGGTGTTGGCGCCGCGGCTGTCCTTGGCCACATCCAGATCCATGATCACGCTGCCCTCGGGGGTGATCTGCGGCGTGACCTCCAGCTTCAGGCTGGCCTTCTTGAACTGGATGCTGGTGGCGCCACTGGAGCTGGCCACCTGGTAGGGGATTTCTTCACCCTGCTCAATGATGGCCTTGCCCTGGTCGGCGGTGATCACCCGCGGGCTGGACACGATCTTGCCCTTGCCGTCGGCCTCGAGTGCCGACAGTTCGAGGTTCAGGATGCGGTTGGCCGAGGGGCTGAACAGCGACAGCGCCAGCGTGGCCGCCGAGGCACTGCCCAGCGCGCTGGTATTGGCCGGCAGGCTCACCATCTGCGTGCCGACATCGGTGATGGTGTTGTCGGCCATCACGCCCAGCTGCTTGTAGTTGGTGGTGTAGTTGCTGCCGATTTGCACGTAGTTGCCGCCACCAACGCTGGCGCCGGGCACGCCACCGGCCAGGCCGCGCAGATCCACCGCACCCAGCTTCACACCGAGCGCACGGCCGAACTTGTCGTCGGCCTCGACGATGCGCGCCTCGATCAGCACCTGGCGCACCGGGATGTCGATCTTGGCGATCAGCTGCATGATCTCCTCGAGCTTGCTCGGGATGTCGCTGACGAAGAGCTGGTTGGTGCGGGTCTCGAACAGCACGCTGCCGCGCGGCGACAGGATGCGCTGCGTCTGCGCGGCCGAACTGCCACCGCTGGACGACGAACCCGACGAAGTGTTCTGTCCGGACAGGCCCTTGGCCACCTCTTCGGCCTTGGTGTAGTTCAGCTGGAAGGCCTGGGTGCGCAGCGGCTCCAGATCGGCCAGCTTCTTCTTGGCCTCGAGGTCGAGCTGCTCCTTGGCCGAGAGCTCGTCCTTGGGCGCGATCCACAGCACATTGCCGCTCTTCTTCACCCCCAGGCCCTTGCTCTGCAGGATGATGTCGAGCGCCTGGTCCCAGGGCACGTCCTTCAGGCGCAGCGTGACATTGCCGGTGACGGTGTCACTGGTGACGACGTTGAAGTCGGTGAAGTCGGCAATGACCTGCAGCAGCGCGCGGATCTCGATGTTCTGGAAGTTCAGGCTCAGCTTCTGGCCACCAAAGCCCGGACCCTGCGTGAGCTTGTTCGGATCGGTCTTGACCGGTCGCACCTCGAGCACGAACTGGTTGTCGCTCTGGTAGGCGCTGTGCTCCCAGGCCCCCTTGGGCTCGACCATCATGCGCACCCGGTCGCCGCTCTGGAACGCCGACACGCTTTGCACCGGCGTGCCGAAGTCGGTGACGTCGAGGCGGCGGCGCAGCGTGGCCGGCAGGCTGGAGCGCAGAAACTCGACCACCAGGCTCTGGCCTTGCTGGCGGATGTCGACCCCCACCTGCGTGCTGGCCAGCGCCACCACGATGCGGCCGGCGCCATCGGCGCCGCGGCGGAAGTCGATGTCGCGCAGCGGCAGCGCCTCGGTGTTCTCGGCCTTGGCAAAGTGCGTGGCCTCGCCGGTCGAGGCCACGGCTTGCGGCGCAGCCCCGCCGTCCAGCACCACCACCAGCACCTTGCCCTGCAGTTCGGCGCGGTAGCTGGCGGCCTGGCGCAGGTTCAGCACCAGGCGCGTGCGTTCACCGGTCTGGGCCACGGCCACCGAGCGCAGGTTGCCCTGGTTGATGTCGACCGTGTTGCGCCCCATGCCATTGGCCACCGCCGGCAGATCGAGCGCCACCCGAGGCGGCGCCTGCACAGCAAACCCGCTGGGCACCGCCGTGAGCGGCTCGGCCAGCTCGATGCGCACCACGTCCGTCCCGGCCTGCTGGGTGCTGGTGATCGAACGGATGCTGTTCTCGGCCATCGCCATCAGCGGCGCCGCCAAAGCCAGACCGCTTGCCAACAACCGGGCGGCTAGCCTGGCGCGCCACTTGCGCATGGTGTTCTCCTGCATTGATCTCATCGCGCCTTCTCCTGCAGCTGGAGCGTGCCGGCACGTTCGGTCCACTCGCCGGTGGCGTCCTGCACGATCTCGCGCAGCGTCACCTCGGTTTCGGTGATGCGCGTGATGCGTCCGTAGTTCTGCCCCAGGTGCTCACCCAGCTTGACCTGGTAGAGCAGGTTGTCGACCTTGAGCAACGCGAACTGCACACCGCTCTTGGTGACGCTGCCCACCATCGACATCGCGTCGAGCGGGTAAGCCTCCAGCGGCTCCTTGCGGCGGTTGAACTCGGCCGCGAACACCGAGTTGGGTTGCCGCGCTTCCTGTTTGACCGCCACCGCCAGCTTCTGGTTGCTGAAGGGGTCGACCGCCTGCGCCGCCTCGTAGGGCGCGGGGTCGAACTTCTTCGGCGCGGCCAGTGGCTCGACGCTGGGCTTGACCACGCGGCGCTGCTCGTCCATCCAGGCCTGCAGCTCCTGCTGCTCGCCATCGCAGGCGCTCAGCAGGGCGGCGGCGGACAGCAACAGCGCAACGCAGCGGCCGCGGTGCATCACGGGGCGCCGGCTGACGTGCGCGCTCGCCTGTGGGCTCAGATGCAGGCTCAGATGCGGACTCACTTGCGGGCTCACTTGCGCGCCCCCTTGGCCTTGGCGGCTTCGGCGGCGGCGCGGGCCTTGCGCACTTCGGCCAGCTCGGCCACATCCAGGTAGCGGTAGGTGCGCGCCACGGCGTCCATCGTCAGGTTGCTGCCGGCCTCCTTGCCCACCGGCGTGATGGCCAGGTTGTGCAGGGTGACGATGCGCGACAGGTTGGACACATCGGCGGCGAACGCCCCGATGTCGTGGTAGCGACCGGTCACGCGCAGAGTGATCGGCAGCACGGCGTAGTAATCCTTGACCTCGTTCTGCCCCGGGCGGAACAGGTCGAACTGCAGGCCGCGGCCGATGCCGGCCTGGTTGATGTCGGACAGCAGCGCGTCCATCTCGGCCTTGCCGGGCAGCTGACGCTCGAGCTGGGTGACGTATTCCTGCACCTGCTGCTTCTGCTTGCGCAGCTCGGACAGGTTGACCGCCTGGCCCAGCTTGGCGCGGTAGTCGGTCTTGAGGCCGGGCTCGACATTGCGCGCGGCCTCGAGGTTGTCGGCGGCGCTGGAAACCACCAGCACCCAGCCCAGCCCCAGGGCCAGCGCGGCCGCGCCCAGCCAGGCGCAAAACTTGGGCAGCAGCGGCCACTGGCCGGGCTCACGGGTGTTCAGGCCGCGGAACTGCGCGCTGGCCTTGTTGGCCAGGGCGGAGACATCCAGCGATGCGGGGCGGGTACTGCGAGTGGCCATCTCGAACTTTCTCAGGCGGCCCGGGCCGACGCGGCACCCGACGGCGCCGAGGCGCCGGCCGCCGGCGCGCCCGGCAGCTTCACCGTCATGCGCATGGAAAACTCGAACAGGCGGCGCGGATCACGCGCACCGGCCGCCGGCGGCAGCGTGACGGCCTTGATCTCGACCAGCTCCACCCGGCTGAGCCATTGCGAGTTGTTCTGCGTGTTGCGCAGGAACTCGGACACGCGCTCGTTGGTCTGCGCCACACCGCTGACCTGCACCACCGAATCGGTCTGGCGCACGGCGGTGAGGTACACGCCTTCGGGCGTCTGCTTGACCAGCTCGTCGAGCAGGTGCACCGGCACGTTGCGGTTGAGCTGCAGGTCTTCTACCGCCGCCTGGCGCGCCTTCAGGCCCTCGATGTCGTTCTTAAGGGTGGCGATGTCCTTGATCTGCGCCTCGAGCTTGCGGATCTCGACGCGCAGGAAGTCGTTGCGCGCCTCCTGCTGCTGCGTGAGCTGCTGCAGCGCGACCATCCACACCCCGGCACCCACGGCACCGGCCACCGCGGCCAGACCCAGGCCGACAAAGAAGTTGCGCTTGCGCTGGCGACGCCGCTCTTCGCGGTGCGGCAGCAGGTTGATGAGGATCATGCGAGAAACCTGCGCATCGCCAGACCACAGGCGGTGAGGTACGAGGGCGCGTCCTTGCGCACCTTGGCCTCACGCACGCCCGAGCCCATCTTCATGCCTTCGAACGGGTTCACCACCATCGAGGCAAAACCGGTCAGTTCGGTGACCCGGTCCTTCAGGCCCGGCAGCCCGGCCGTGCCGCCGGCCAGCATCACGTAGTGCACCTTGTGGTGCGGCGTGCTGGTGAAGAAGTACTGCAGCGCGCGCCCGATTTCCTGCGACAGGCTGTCGACAAAGGGCACCAGGATGGCCGACTCGTAGTCTTCGGGCAGATCGGCGGCCAGCTTCTTCTGCTCGGCCTCTTCGAACGAGAAACCGTACTGGCGCGAGATCAGCGTGGTGAGCTGCGAACCACCAAAGGCCTGGTCGCGGTCATAGAGCATTTCGCCCTCGCGCAGCACCTTCAGGCTGGTGGTGTCGGCCCCGATCTCGAACAGCGCCACCAGCGCGTCACGGCCTTCTTGCGGCAGCGACTGCACCAGGCGACCCATGGCCAGCAGCGAGGCGTGGCTTTCAATGTCGAGCACCATGGGCCTGAGGCCCGAGGCCTCGGCCAGGCCCTGGCGATCTTGCACGCGCTCTTTGCGCGACGCGGCGATCAAGACCTCGACGTCGCCGCTGGAGGTCTGGCTGGGGCCGATGACGCAGAAGTCGAGGCTCACCTCGTCCAGAGAGAACGGGATGTACTGGTTGGCCTCGGATTCGACCTGCAGCTCGAGCTCGTCTTCGCTCAGGCCGGCGGGCAGCATGATGCGCTTGGTGATCACCGCCGATTGCGGCATGGCCATGGCCACCTGGCGGGTCTTGGAGTCGCTCTTGGTGAGCAGCTTGCGCACGGCAGCCACCACCTCGTCGAACTTCTCGATCTGCCCGTCGGTGATCCAGCCCTTCTCGAAAGGCTCGGTGGCCAGCCGCTCCAGCACGAACTCGCCGCTCGCGGTCTGGCCCAGCTCGACCAGCTTGGCGCTGGACGAGCTGATGTCCAGCCCGATCATCGGCGGATGCTTGCGACCCAGCAGCAGGTCCAGAAAGCTCAAGGGTGACGTCTCCCGGCAGCCATATACGGCCTGGCCAAAAGGGGTGGCAATACTTAAGAAGTTACTTCAATGCTAGCAGTAAAGCCTTTGTAGCCCAAAGATATTTACCGTTTCGCACCCTCTGCGCCGTTGCGCTTCGCACACGCCAAGAAGGCCATTTGAAACAAGGCGCAAGGCCTCGTCCACCCCTCGTTAGCGGCCCCTCGGCAGGCGGGGGCTGACACGCGCGCTTTCTATACACTTGCCGCCCACATGAGCCAGACCGAGCGGCCCGCGGCGGCCCCCACTTCTGCGGTGCGCAGCGCGCCGGCGCGCCGCTGGTGGCTGCGCGCCCTGGCCTGGGCCGGCGGCACGCTGCTGGCCGTCGGCCTGTGCGTGGCCATGCTGGTGGCGGTGGCGCTGGCGGTGGCCTATCCCAACCTGCCTGAGATCAACGGCCTGGCCGACTACCGGCCCAAGCTGCCGCTGCGGGTGTTCTCGGCCGACGGCGTGCTGCTGGGCGAGTTTGGCGAGGAGCGGCGCACCTTCACACCGATCGCACAGATCCCCAAGGTAATGAAGGACGCGGTGCTCGCGATCGAGGACGCGCGCTTCTACCGCCACGGCGGGGTCGACTATGTCGGCGTGCTGCGCGCCGGACTGGCGCAGTTCAACAAGGCCAAGAGCCAGGGTGCCAGCACCATCACCATGCAGGTGGCGCGCAACTTCTACCTGAGCACCGAAAAGACCTTCACGCGCAAGATCTACGAGATCCTGCTGGCGCTGAAGATCGAGCGCCAGCTCGGCAAGGACCAGATCCTCGAGCTGTACATGAACCAGATCTTTCTGGGCCAGCGCGCCTACGGTTTTGCCGCGGCGGCCGAGATCTATTACGGCAAGGCGCTCAAAGACCTCAGCGTGGCCGAGGCCGCGATGCTGGCCGGCCTGCCGCAGGCGCCCTCGGCCTACAACCCGGTGAGCAACCCGCAGCGGGCCAAGCGGCGCCAGCAGCACATCATCGACCGCATGGAGGCCAACGGCTTCATCACCGAAGAGCAGGCCGAGCGCGCACGGGCTGAAACACCGCGGCTGCGCACGCCCACCGACAACGCGGTGCATGCCGAGTTCGTGACCGAGACGGTGCGCCAGCTGGTGGCCAGCCAGTACGGCGCCGACACCACCACCCGCGGCCTGAACGTGACGATCACCATTGATTCGGGCGACCAGGCCGCCGCCTACCGGGCCTTGCGCCGCGGCCTGCTCGACTACGAGCGCCGCCAGCACTACCGCGGCCCCGAAGGCTTTGTCGAGCTGCCGACCGACGCCGCAGCGCTGGATGCCCGCGTGGCCGAGGCCCTGGCCGAGCATCCCGACAACGACGAACTCAAGGCCGCCGTGGTGCTGGAGGCATCGCCGCGCAAGGTGCTGGCGGTGCTGCAGAGCGGCGAGCAGATCAGCGTGTCCGGCAAGGGCCTGGAGCCGGTGACCTCGGGCCTGGCCGACAAGGCCGAGGCCCACAAGCAGATCCGCCGCGGCGCGGTGGTGCGCGCGGTGCGCGGGGCCAAGGGCGACTGGACGCTGACCCAGCTGCCCGAGGTGGAAGGCGCCTTCGTGGCGCTCGACCCGCGCAACGGCGCCATCCGCGCGCTGGTGGGCGGCTTCGACTTCGGCAAGAACAAGTTCAACCATGTCACCCAGGCCTGGCGCCAGCCGGGGTCGAGCTTCAAGCCCTTCATCTACTCGGCGGCGCTCGAGAAGGGCTTCACCCCGATGACGGTGGTGAACGACGCCCCGCTGTTTTTCGACGCTGGCACCACCGGCAGCCAGCCGTGGGAGCCCAAGAACTACGACGGCAAGTTCGAGGGCGCGATGGCGCTGAAGACGGCGCTGGCCAAGTCGAAGAACATGGTCTCGATCCGCGTGCTGCAGTCCACCGGCGTGCGGTTTGCGCAAGACTGGACCACGCGCTTCGGCTTTGACGCCGACAAGCACCCGGCCTACCTGACCATGGCGTTGGGCGCCGGCTCGGTGACGCCGCTGCAGATGGCCAGCGCCTACGGCGTGTTTGCCAGCGGCGGCCTGCGCAGTGCGCTGGCGCTGATCACGCGCATTGCCGATGCCAAGGGCCGCGTGCTGATGCAGGCCCCGATGGCCCCGGCCGATGAGTCAGCCCGCGCCATCGACGCCCGCAACGCCTTCGTGATGACCCAGCTGATGGGCGAAGTCACCCGCTCCGGCACCGCCGCCAAGGTGTACCAGAGCTTCCGGCGCATGGATCTCTACGGCAAGACCGGCACCACCAACGACTCGATGGACGCCTGGTTCGCCGGCTTCCAGCCCAACCTGGTGGCGGTGGTGTGGATCGGCTACGACGCGCCGCGCAAGCTGGGCGATCGCGAAACCGGTGGCGGCCTGGCGCTTCCGGTGTGGATCGAGTTCATGCAGCATGCGCTGAAGAAACTGCCCGAGCAGACCCTGCCGGTGCCCGAGGGCCTGGTCCAGCGCGGCGGTGACTGGGTGTTCGAGGAGTTCGGCGGTGGCGAGGGCATCAGCAGCGTCGGCCTCGACGACAAACTGCCCAAGCCGGCCAGCGAAGAAGAGAAAAAGGGCATCCTGGATCTCTTCCGCTGACGCTTCGGGCGGCAAGCGCCCGAGGCCGCGCCGCGCTCAGGCCGCCGGCGGCTCGAAGCTCAGCGCCTTGCCACCCTGCGCGCTGGCCTGGCGCGACAGCTCGGCAAAAAACTCGCCGCCCTCGCGCGTGTCCAGCCAGCGCCCATCCACATGCCTGAAGTGCTGGCCCGCCGCGCGCGAGGCCAGCCACAGCTCGTGCAGCGGCGGCTGGGTGTTGACCACGATCTTGCTACCGCCCGGAAAGCTCATCTCCAGCAGGCCGCCAGTGCGGTGCACGTCGATGTCGATGACATCGGCCTCCAGCCAGCGGTCGACCGTGGCCTCGATGGCGGCCAGCACGTCGCCGGTGAGGCGGCGGAACTCGGCGTCGGACAGCGGCGTGGCAGCAGGGGCGGCGGTGCTCATGGTCGGTAAAATTCGGCGGATGACATTGCGATCGAGTGTAGCGAGGGCCTGTGCCCCATGCCGTGCGTCGGGCAAGCGCGCCGGGCGGATCGGGTTGCGCGCCGCCCTGCTGGGCACCGCGCTGCTGGTCTCGGCCTGCGGCCAGAAGGGGCCGCTGGCCCTGCCCGGCGCCACCGCCGCCGGGGCGGCCGCCTCGGTGCCCGCCGCCAACCACACCTCCCCTGCCGCTGCCGGAGCCTCCCGATGACCGCCCTGCCCGGCGCCCCCTTTCTTGAACGCCGCGCCGACGGCGCCTTGTGGTTCGACGGTGTCTCGCTCGAGGCCCTGGCCCGCAGCCACGGCACGCCGCTGTACGCCTATTCGCGCAACGCGATGCTCAGCGCCGCGGCGGCCTACCAGCGCGCGCTGGCCGGCCGGCCACACCTGCTGTGCTACGCGATGAAGGCCAACAGCAGCCTGGCGGTATTGCGCACCTTCGCGGCGCTGGGCTGCGGCTTCGACATCGTGTCGGCCGGCGAGCTGGCCCGCGTGGTGGCCGCCGGTGGCGATCCGGCCAAGGTGGTGTTCTCGGGCGTCGGCAAGACGCGCGCCGAGATGCGCGTGGCGCTCGAAGCCGGCGTCAAGTGCTTCAACGTCGAGAGCGAGTCGGAGCTGCACACGCTGTCGCAGGTGGCCAGCGGCCTGGGTCGCACCGCCGCGGTGAGCCTGCGCGTGAACCCCGACGTCGATGCCGGCACCCATCCCTACATCTCCACCGGGCTGAAGGGCAACAAGTTCGGCGTGGCGCACCAGCGCGCGCGCGCGGTCTACCGGCTGGCGGCCGGCCTGCCGGGGCTGCGCGTGGTGGGCATCGACTGCCACATCGGCTCGCAGATCACCGATGCCAGCCCCTACCTGGATGCGCTGGACCGCCTGCTCGACCTGGTGGAGCAGATCGAGGCCGACGGCCTGCAGATCCACCACCTCGACCTGGGCGGCGGCCTGGGCATCACCTACAGCGACGAGCAGCCGCCGGCCGCCGATGTGCTGGTGGGCGCGCTGCTGGCGCGCATCGACGCCCGCGGCCACGGCCACCGCGAGGTGCTGTTCGAGCCCGGCCGCTCGCTGGTGGGCAATGCCGGTGTGCTGCTGGCCGAGGTGCTGGTGCTCAAGCCTGGCGACGGCAGCGAGGGCAGCAAGAACTTCTGCATCGTCGATGCGGCGATGAACGACCTGGTGCGCCCGGCCATGTACGAGGCCTGGATGGCCATCGAGCCCTGCCAGGCGCGGCACGATGTGCCGGCACAGGCCTGCGACGTGGTGGGCCCGGTGTGCGAGTCGGGCGACTGGCTGGGCCGCGACCGCACGCTGGCCGTGCGCGAAGGCGATGTGCTGGCCGTGCTCTCGGCCGGCGCCTATGGCATGAGCATGGCCAGCAACTACAACACCCGCCCGCGCGCGGCCGAGGTGATGCTGGACCAGGGCAGCATCACGCTGATCCGCCGCCGCGAACAGGTGCAGGACCTGTTGCGCGACGAGGTCTGAGAACTGACGGCACCCGGCGCCGCGTGCACGCGGCGCCACCCGCCGGGCGGGTCGCGGGCCGGCTTGGGAGCGGCCCGGCGCTCGACCCGCGCCGCGCATTGACGGGCGGTTCTAAATCCGGCCTTCGGTCACGGCGTGGCAGGCCACGCGGATGCCCTTGAACTCGGTCAGCTCGGGCCGCTCGGCACTGCAGCGCGCATTGGCATGCGGGCAGCGCGGGTGGAAGGCGCAGCCGCTGGGCGGGTTCAGCGGGTTGGGCACCTCGCCCTGCACCGGCGTGCGCTGGCGGCCGGTCATCGCGATGTCGGGAATGGCATCGAGCAGCATGCGCGTGTACGGATGCCGCGGCGTGTTGAACAGCGTGCTGCGCTCGGCCAGCTCCACCAGCCGGCCCAGGTACATCACGCCCACCCGGTCGGCCACATGGTGCACCACGGCCAGGTTGTGCGAGATGAACAGGTAGGTCAGGCCGCGGCGGCGCTGCAGCTCCTTCATGATGTTCAGCACCTGGGCCTGCACCGAGACATCCAGCGCCGAGGTGGGCTCGTCGCAGATCAGGAACTCGGGCTCGGTGGCCAGCGCGCGGGCGATCGAGATGCGCTGGCGCTGCCCGCCCGAGAACTGGTGCGGAAACTTCGCCATGTCGGCTGCCGACAGGCCCACCTGGGCCAGCAGCGCGGCCACGCGATCGGCCAGCGCGGCATCCTCGGTGACCAGGCCATGCTCGCGCAGCGGCTCGCCAACGATGTCGCGCACCGCCCAGCGCGGGTTCAGGCTGGCATACGGATCTTGAAAGATCATCTGCATGCGCCGGCGCAGCGCGCGCGCGCCGCTGCCGGCCAGCGTGTGGCGCGTGTCGGCGCCGTCGAACTGCACCGTGCCGCGGCTGGGCGGGTACAGGCCCACCAGCAGGCGCGCCACGGTGCTCTTGCCGCAGCCCGACTCACCCACCAGGGCCAGCGTCTGGCCCCGCTCGATGCTGAAGCTGACACCGTCGACCGCATGCACAAACTGCCGCGGCTTGCGCTCGACCACGCGGTTGAGCCAGGGCGCCGAGACATCGAAGGTCTTGGCCAGCCCGTCGACTTGCACCAGCGCGCTCATGCCTGCCCCTCGCCGGGCGCATGCAGCCAGCATGCCGCCCGCGTGGCCCCGGCCGCCATCAGATCGGGCCGCTCGCTGCGACAGCGCTCGAACGCCTGGGGACAGCGCGGGTTGAAGGCGCAGCCGGTGGGGATGGCATTGAGCCTCGGCATGGCGCCGTCGATCTGCGCGAGGCGCTCGCTCGTGTGGTCCATGGACGGAATCGATCCCATCAGGCCGATGGTGTAGGGGTGCGCGGGGCGGTGGATGACATCGGCCACCGGCCCGATCTCGACAATGCGGCCGGCGTACATCACCGCCACGCGGTCGCAGGCCTCGGCGATCACGCCCATGTCGTGCGTCACCAGCATCACGGCGGCACCGTGGGGCAGTGGTGCCAGGCTGGCCGGCGCCACGGCCGCGGGGGCGGCGTTGCCGGCCTCGCCCTTGGTGAGCTTTTTCAGCAGGCCGATGATCTGGGCCTGGATCGACACATCGAGCGCGGTGGTCGGCTCGTCGGCGACGATCAGGCGCGGCTCGGCCGCCAGCGCCAGCGCGATCACCACGCGCTGGCGCATGCCGCCGGAGAACTGGTGCGGGTAGTGATCCACCCGCTGCTCGGGCGCCGGGATGCCGGTGTCGCGCAGCAGCTGGATGGCGCGCTGGCGCGCCGCCGCGGCATCCAGGCCCAGGTGCACCTGCACCGTCTCGACGATCTGCTGGCCCACGGTGAACAGCGGGTTCAGCGAGGTCAGCGGATCCTGGAAGATGGCGCCGATCTGGCGGCCGCGAATGCGGCGCATGGCCTCGGGTGCCAGGTGGTCGATGCGCTGGCCGTCGAAGTGGATCTCGCCGCCCGCCACCCGGCCCGGCGGCTCGAGCAGGCCGATGATGGCCGCACCGGTGAGCGACTTGCCGGCGCCGGATTCACCCACCACGCCGAGGATCTCGCCGGGGGCGATGGCAAACGACACGTCGTCGAGTGCGCGCAGCGTGCCGCGCCGGGTGGGGAACTCCACCCGCAGGTGGCGCACTTCGAGCAGGGCTTGGGAAGACATCGGATCGAAAGCGGTGGTCATCAGCGCAGGCGCGGGTTCAGCGCATCGCGCAGCCAGTCGCCGAGCAGGTTCACGCTCAGGGCCACCAGGATCAGCACCAGGCCGGGAAAGATGGTGATCCACCACTCGCCCGAGAACAAAAAGTCCTGGCCGATGCGAATCAGCGTGCCCAGCGAGGGCGAGGTGGGCGGCACGCCCACCCCCAGAAACGACAGCGTGGCCTCGGTGATGATGGCCGAGGCCACCTGGATGGTGGCCAGGATGAACACCGGCCCCAGCACATTGGGCAGCACATGGCGGCGCATGATGCGCAGCGACGACACGCCGATCACGCGCGCCGCCTGCACGTACTCCTTCTGCCGCTCGACCATCGTGCTGCCGCGCACAGTGCGTGCGTACTGCACCCAGCCGGTCAGCGAGATCGCCAGGATCAGCACCGAGAAGGCCAGGGTCTCGTGGGCATCGGGAAACATCGCGCGGCCCACGCCATCGATCAGCAGCGCCACCAGGATGGCCGGAAACGACAGCATCACGTCGCACACGCGCATGATGAAGGCATCGACCCGGCCGCCCACAAAGCCGGCCAGCAGGCCCAGGCCCACGCCGATCACCAGCGACAGCGCCACCGAGGCCAGGCCCACGAACAGCGAGATGCGCAAGCCGTACATCAGCGACGAGACGATGTCGCGGCCCTGGTCATCGGTGCCCAGCCAGTAGCTGGCCTTGCCTTCAGGCATCCAGGCCGGCGGCAGGCGCGCATCCATCAGATCGAGCGAGGCCAGGTCTTGCGGGTTGTGCGGCGCCAGCCAGGGCGTGAACAGCGCGCAGGCCAGGCAGGCCAGCGCGATCAGCGTCGAGCCGATGGCCACCGGCGAGCGGCAGAAGGCGTACCAGACATCGCTGTCGCGCAGGCGGGCCAGCGCGCCGGGCGGCTTGAGCGGCGCGGCGCCGGAAGGGGCAGTGGGCATCGAAGGCATCGTGAAGCTCAGCGGCCGCGGCAGGCGGCCGCGAAAAGGGGGTCAGTGGCCACCGGCGGCGGAACGCTCGACGCGCAGGCGCGGGTCCACCGCCACGTACAGCAGATCGACCACCAGGTTGATGCTGACGAACACCAGCGCGATCAGGCACAGGTAGGCCGCCATCACCGGGATGTCGGCGAACTGCACCGCCTGGATGAACAGCAGGCCCATGCCCGGCCACTGGAACACCGTCTCGGTGACGATGGCGAACGCGATGATGTTGCCCAGCTGCAGGCCGGCCACCGTGATCACCGGCACCAGGGTGTTCTTCAGCGCATGGCGAAAGTAGACCAGCCGGTCGGGCAGACCGCGCGCGCGGGCGAACTTGATGTAGTCGGTGCGCAGCACCTCCAGCATCTCCGAGCGCACCAGGCGCAGCACCAGGGCCATCGGAAACAGGCTCAGCGTGAAGGCCGGCAGCAGCAGGTGCTTGATGCCATCCACGCTCAACAGACCGGTGGTGAACGGGCCGATGGCCACCACCTCGCCGCGGCCGAAGCTGGGCAGCCAGTTCAGCACCACCGCGAACACCAGGATCAGCAGGATGCCGATCAAGAAATTGGGCAGCGAGACGCCCAGCAGCGAGCCGGTCATCACCAGCTGCGCGCCGGCCTTGCCGCGGCGCAGCGCAGCATACACACCGGCCGGAATGCCCATCGCCAGGCCGATCAGCGCGGCCAGCACCGCCAGCTCCAGCGTGGCCGGAAAGCGCTCGGCAATCAGCGTCGACACCTTGCGGCCCTGGCGCAGGCTGATGCCGAACTCGCCCTGCACCGCATTGCCGACAAAGCGCGCGAACTGCACGACGAAGGGCTGGTCGAGCCCGAGATCGCGGCGCAGCTGATCGCGCTGCTCGGTGGTGGCGTCCTGCCCCAGCAGGTTGGTGACCGGATCACCGACAAACTGGAACAGCGTGAAGGCGATGAACGCGACCGTGAACATCACGATCAAGGCCTGGAACAGGCGGCGGAGGATGAAAGCGAGCATTCAGCAGTTCACAGACAAGGCGCGGATTGTGCCGCGCGCAAGCACCATGCCCGCTCCGCGTTTGCCCAAAGAAAAAGCCGCCCCGAAGGGCGGCCTCGATGATTCAAGCCCGAGGGCCTGGATCAGAAGATGTGGCGAACGCCAGCACCGTAGCCGGTGGAGGTGAAGCCGGTACCGGCGCCCGTCACCGAGCCACCCAGCGAGATGGCCGAAGTGCCCTTGTTGTTCAGGCGGCCGTACTGGGTATACAGGGCGGTGCGCTTGGACAGGTTGTAGATGTACTCGAGGCCCAGCAGCGTGGCGTCGTTGTTCTTGGTGAGGCCGCCTTCAGCATTGCCCTTGGCGAACGAAGCACGGAACTCGCCCTGGCCCAGCGGCACGTTGGTGCTCAGCTGGTAGCTGGTGTACTTCAGAACACCAAACTTGCGCTGGTCGTACTGGGCCAGGATCTTGGCGAAGCCCATGTTGTACGAGGCACCGACGTTGAACACCTTGTACTTGTTGGGGTTACCAACGTCAGTCTGCGACATGGCAGCGGCCACATCCACCGGGCCAGCAGCGTAGCCGAGACGGAAACCAGTGTACTTGTTGCCAGCCACGTTCTCGCCAGCGGACATCTGAACCGAACCGTACAGGCCGCCCAGCTTGCCCGGCAGGAAGTAGCCGACCATGTTGTTGGCACGCACCGCGGTGGTGGCACCGGCGCCCATACCAGCCGGCGCCGTCGCGTAGATGTTCGAGAAGTTGCCGAAGCCGTTGGCGCCGTAGGCGTCGAACGAGGCGACGTTCGAGAAGGTGTTGACGTAGTCGCGACCCAGACGGACTTCACCGAAGCCGCCCGACAGGCTGACGGTCGAACGACGCTGGAAGTTCAGGCCACCGGGGGTGCCGTCGTCGTTGCTCATGCCACCTTCGATCCAGAAGCTGGCGTTCATGCCGCCACCCAGGTCTTCCGTGCCACGGAAGCCCAGACGGTTGCTGTTCAGCTGGTTCGAGCCCATGAACTTCTGGGAGACGGTGCCGTTCTTGACGTTGTTGACGCTCAGGTCAACGATGCCGAACACGGTCAGCGAGGATTGGGCGGAAGCGGCACCGGCAAATGCGCCAAGGACGGCCAGGGCCAGCAGAGACTTTTTCATTGCGACTATCTCCTAGGTTGAACAAGAGGTCCCGATCCCGTAGAGCACCCGCTCACCGGGAACGGTGGGGGCCGGTCAGGCCAACCTCCTCATCGGAAGTTGCGTTTATTGCACCAGACCCCCGCAACGCTTGCAAAGCTTTGCCGCCAAAAAGGCCGGGGACTGTTGCCTGTCAACAACGCGGCCAGGCGGCGCCCCGGCGCCGATGCGGCTGCGGGCGCTGCGCTATCCTCGCTGGGTCATGTCCCTGCCCGATGCCCTGGTCGCCAGCGCCGACCTCGCCCTTCGCACCCTGTCCGGTGGCGCACGCGCTGCACGGCCGCTGCCACGCCCGGCCAGCCCCACCCATGGCGCCGACCACGCCCTGCTGGCCGGCGCATGGCGCCGCCAGTCGGGCGCGCTGATGCGCGTGAACCATGTCGGCGAGGTGTGCGCGCAGGCCTTGTACGCCGCGCAGGCCCTGGTGGCGCGCGACCCGGCCGTGCGCGCCCAGATGGTGGCCGCCGGCCGCGAAGAAACCGACCACCTGGCCTGGACCGCCCAGCGCCTGGCCGAGCTGGGCGACCGCCCGAGCCTGCTCAACCCGCTGTGGTACGCCGGCGCGTTCTCGATCGGCCTGGTGGCCGGCGCGGCCGGTGATCGGGTGAGCCTGGGTTTTCTGGCCGAAACCGAGCGTCAGGTCGAGGCCCACCTGGCGAGCCACCTCGAGCGCCTGCCGGCCGAAGACGCGGCCTCGCGGGCCATCGTGGCGCAAATGCGCGACGACGAGGCACGCCATGCGCACGAGGCCGAGTCATCCGGCGCGGTGCCCCTGCCCAGCCCGCTGCGCTGGCTGATGCGCGCGGCCGCCCGGCTGATGACCACCACCGCGCACCGCGTCTGAGCGGGCCGGGGCCCGGCTTCGCCGCCCGCCGCCCTCCGGCCACCCGCCCCTTTTGGCTGCGGGCGCGACACCCGACAAGGGGTGGCGCACCCGCCAGCCGCTTCAGCCTTCCACCAGCTCGTGGCTGGTGGTCACCTCGGCGGTCTTGGCCAGCATGATGGTGGCCGAGCAGTACTTCTCGTGCGACAGCGCGATGGCGCGGGCCACGGCCGGCTCGGGCAGGTTCTTGCCGGTCACGGTGAAGTGCAGATGGATCTTGGTGAAAACCTTGGGATCGGTCTCGGCCCGGTCGGCACTCATCTTCACCTGGCAGCCCGTCACGGCATGGCGGCCGCGCTTGAGGATCAGCACCACGTCGTAGGCGGTGCAGCCGCCGGCACCGGCCAGCAGCGTTTCCATCGGCCGGGGCGCCAGGTTGCGGCCGCCGCCATCGGGCGCGCCGTCCATGTTCAGCACATGGCCGCTGCCGGTCTCGGCCATGAAACCCATGCCGCTGGCGGGCACCCAGTGAATCGTGCAGTCCATCGTCTCTCGTCCTCGTGGTGTGACATCGTGCGCAAGGCGCACCTCGGCTGTGCATGCGTGCACCGCACATTCGAGCAATTGCTCTAACCGCCTGTGCCGGATGATATTGCGGCGCAACATTCCAGCGGCTAGACTGTGCCCATCGGGTCAGGCGATGCCGGGTTGCTTCTTGCAGTTGCCGCCAGACCCCGCGAGTTGTCTCCTCCACCTCCTCTATTGGTGGTTACGGCCCAGGGTGCAAACCCTGGGCCGCTTTTCTTGGTGGCTGCCCGGGGTGCCGGTCGGGCCAGGGGTGGCGGCTATCATGCCGCGCTGCACAACGAGCCCCGCCGCAGGAGACCCCACCGCATGCCCCGCGCCCAGACCGGCAAGACGAGCGCCCGATCCCCCGGTGCCACGCCCCGCCCGGCTTCGACCCCGCCCGACTACCTGCAGAAGATCCTCACCGCGCGGGTCTACGACGTGGCCATCGAGTCGCCGCTGGACCTGGCGCGCACGCTGTCGCGCCGCCTGGGCAACCAGGTGCTGCTCAAGCGCGAAGACCAGCAGCCGGTGTTCAGCTTCAAGCTGCGCGGTGCGTACAACAAGATGGCGCACCTGAGCGCCGAGGCGCTGGCCAAGGGCGTGATCTGCGCCTCCGCCGGCAACCACGCGCAGGGCGTGGCGCTCAGCGCCAAGAAGATGGGCTGCCGCGCGGTGATCGTGATGCCGGTGACCACACCGCGCCTGAAGATCGACGCCGTGGCCGCGATGGGTGGCGAGGTGGTGCTGTTCGGTGACAGCTATTCCGATGCCTACGGCCACGCGGTCGAGCTGCAGAAGGCCCAGGGCCTGACCTTTGTGCACCCCTTCGACGACCCCGATGTGATCGCCGGCCAGGGCACGATCGCGATGGAGATCCTGCGCCAGCACCAGCAGGGGCCGATCGATGCGGTGTTCGTGGCCATTGGCGGTGGCGGCCTGATCTCGGGCGTGGCCAGCTACATCAAGGCGGTGCGTCCGGAGATCAAGGTCATCGGCGTGCAGACCACCGATTCCGACGCGATGCTGCGCTCGGTGCAGGCCGGCAAGCGCGTGACCCTGTCCGACGTGGGCCTGTTTGCCGACGGCACGGCCGTGAAGCTGGTGGGCGAAGAAACCTTCCGCATCACGCGCGCGCTGGTGGACGACTTCGTGGTGGTCGACACCGACGAGGTCTGCGCCGCGATCAAGGACGTGTTTCAAGACACGCGCAGCATCCTCGAGCCCTCGGGCGCGATGGGCGTGGCCGCGGTCAAGCAGTACGTCGCGCGGCACAAGCTCAAGGGCCAGACCTTCGTGGCGGTGACCTGCGGCGCCAACATGAACTTCGACCGCCTGCGCTTCGTGGCCGAGCGGGCCGAGTTCGGCGAGCAGCGCGAAGCGCTGTTCGCGGTCACGATCCCCGAGGAGCGCGGCTCGTTCAAGCGCTTTTGCGAGCTGATCGGCCCGCGCGCGGTCACCGAGTTCAACTACCGCATCTCGCACGAGAACCAGGCCCATGTGTTCGTCGGCCTGGCGATCCACAAGCGCGACGAGGCCGACAAGATCGCGCGCGGCTTCGTCAAGCAGGGCTTCGCCACGGTCAATCTCACCGATGACGAGCTGGCCAAGGAGCATGTGCGCCACATGGTGGGCGGCCGCTCGGCGCTGGCCGCCAATGAGCGCCTGTTCCGCTTCATCTTCCCCGAGCGGCCCGGCGCGCTGATGAAGTTTCTCTCGAGCATGGCGCCCGACTGGAACATCAGCCTGTTCCACTACCGCAACCAGGGTGCCGACCACGGCCGCATCCTGGTCGGCCTGCAGGTGCCCGACACCGCCGCCGACCGCAAGGCCTTCAAGGCCTTCCTGCACACGCTGGCCTATCCATGCACCGAAGAAACCGGCAACCCGGTGTATCAATTGTTCCTGCGCTGAAACGCGCGCGCGTCGCCACCTCGCTGCGCTGCCGCCGCCGGTGGCTTCGATAACGGCCGTTACGCAGCCCTTGGGGGCTCGGCTGCCTGGGGCGGCCTGGCGCGAGTGAGGCCCCTACACTCGGCGCCATGTCGCTGATCGCCGAAACCGCCAACCCCCTGCTCGAGCGCGCCCTGCTCGAGAAGCTGCTGCGCCGCGGCGAAGTGCCGGGCAGCCTGGGCGAGCTGGAGCCGGTGGCCGTGCGCCTGGGGCTGCTGCAGCATTCGCTGAAGCCGCGTTTTCGTGAGCCGCAGCTGGTGATCTTTGCGGCCGACCATGGCCTGGCCGTCGACGGCCTGCACCCGTCGGCGGGCAAGCAGACCGGCGAGGTGGCGCTGCAGATCCTCGAAGGCCAGCAACCGGTGGCGGCCTTTGCGCGCCAGGTCGGGCTGGCGCTGTCGGTGGTCGATTGCGGCCTGGCCAGCCGCCTGCCGGCCCATGAGCACCTGCTGCAGCGCAAGATTGCCCACGGCACGCGCAACACCCGTGTCGGCCAGGCCATGACGGTGGAGCAGGCGCATGCCGCCATCCGCGCCGGCATGGAGATCGGCGACACGCTGGCCGGCAATCTGGTGGCCTGCGCCGGCCTGGGCGTGGGCTCGCATGAAAGCGCCGCGCTGGTGCTGGCCCGCCTGACCGACACGCCGACGCGCGACCTGGTATCGGCCGGTGCGCAGATGTCGGCCGAGACCCTGGCCCAGGTGATGATCATCGTGCAGGGTGCACAGGGCCGGCACCGCGATGTGACCGATCCAGTCGAGGTGCTGGCGGCCTTCGGTGGTTTTGAAACCGCGGTGATGGTGGGCGTGATGCTGGTGGCCGCCAGCAAGCGCCACCTGATCATGGTGGACGGCCTGGCCGCCTGCGCGGCGCTGCTGGTGGCCTCGCGCATCGCGCCGGCAGTCACCGACTACTGCGTGTTCTGCCGCAGCCGCACCCACCAGGGGCTGGACAAGGCGCTGTCGCTGTTCCAGGCCAGCGCGCTGCTGGAGCTGGGCCTGGACACGCTGGACGGCACCGGCGCCTGCCTGTCGTGGCCGCTGGTGCGCAGCGCCGCCGCGCTGCTGTCGGATGTGCTCGATGGCGACGACCTGCCCTCGCGCCCGGCCGGCATCGAGGCACCATCGACTCGCAGCCTCTACGACCCCCAGCAAACCGGCATTCCGGGGCTGCGGCCGCGCTAAGCACCACCGGCCACCGGCCACCGGCCTGCGGCCGCTGGCCCCGTTGGGCGCGGCCGCGGCCAGCGTCGGCGCTCAGCGCTGCTGCGTCGGGTGGTCGTGCTCGTTGGCGGCCGGCTCGCCCACCACCACCGGTGCACCGGGCACCGCCAGCTGCGCCGGCGAGGCCACGGCACCCGGGGCGCGCAAGAGGCCGTTGACGGCCGGCAAGCCGGGTGGCACCGCCTGCACGGCCGGCATCGCGCCCATCGGCGCGCCGGGCATGGCCCCGATCTGGCCGGGCTGGCCAGGCAGCGCGCCGGGGGGCATGACACCCGGCATCGCACCCGGCATGGCACCTGGCACCTCGCCGGGGCGGCCACGCTGCGCCATGGCCAGCATCGGCAGCTCTAGCGTCACCGACGGTGGTGTGCCCGGCACGCCCAGTTCGGCGCGGCGGTGGCTCACCGCCAGCAGGCGCAGGCCCGGCTCGACCTCGCGGCCCACCAGCCAGGTGCGCGGCGGCTTGCCGTCCACGGCGATCAGGGCCAGCCCACCGCTCTGGCCGGCGCGCGGCGCGGCCACGCCCAGCAGCCGGAAGCGGCTGTCGGCCACCACCGGTGCCGGCGCATCCACCGGCTGGGGCGGCGGCGTGCCGAGCACGCGGCTCAAATCCATGCCGGCCGGCGGCGCCAGCTGGGCCACGCTGGCGCCTGGCGGCACGGGCGTGCCACGGCCCCAGAACTTCAGGCCCCAGACCAGGGCGCTGACACCCACCGCAGCCCAGACCAAGAGCGACAACAATCGCGTAACCATGCGCCGATTATGATCGGCGACTGTTTCCGTATTCCCCTCAACTGCGAGGCCATTGCTGCGCAATGCCACGCGACACCCACGCCCACCGCCGCCCATGCCGCACGCCTTCTTGCGCCGCCCCCTGCGAGCCGCCCGCCGCGGCTTCACGCTGATCGAACTGCTGGTGGTGCTGGTGATCATGGGCGTGCTGGCCGCGCTGATCGTGCCCAATGTGCTCGACCGGGCCGACGACGCGCGGGTCACCGCTGCCCGCACCGACGTCAACAACCTGATGCAGGCGCTCAAGCTGTACAAGCTCGACAACCAGCGCTTCCCCAGCGCCGAGCAGGGCCTGGAGGCGCTGGTGCGCAAGCCCAGCGCCGGTGTGGTGCCGCCCAACTGGCGCGCCTACCTCGACAAGCTGCCGGTCGATCCCTGGAGCCGGCCCTACCAGTACGTCAACCCGGGCGTGAAGGGCGAAATCGATGTCTTCAGCCTCGGTGCCGACGCGCAGCCGGGCGGTGATGGCAAAAACGCCGACATCGGTTCCTGGCAGTGAGCGGCGGCCCTGCGGGGCCGTGCACGGCAGCGCTGGCCGGCCCGCCCTGGGCGCGCGCGGGTTCACGCTGGTCGAACTGCTGGTGGTGCTGGTGCTGATCGCCATTGCCGCCGGCACCGCCACGCTGGCGCTGCGCGATGGCGAGGCGGTGCGGCTGGACCGCGAG
This sequence comes from Aquabacterium sp. OR-4, assembly GCF_025290835.2. Classification (NCBI taxonomy): domain Bacteria; kingdom Pseudomonadati; phylum Pseudomonadota; class Betaproteobacteria; order Burkholderiales; family Sphaerotilaceae; genus Pseudaquabacterium; species Pseudaquabacterium prasiolae. The sequence goes on from NZ_JAOCQD020000002.1 coordinate 1,910,705, forward strand.
GCCGCGCGCCTGGCCGCGCTGCTGGAGGCGGCGCGCGCCGAGGCACGGGCCAGTGGCGTGGCGGTGCGCTTCGAGCTGCGCGAAGGCAGCTTCGGCTTTGCCGGCCTGCCCGAGCGGCTGCGTCCGCCCGAGGGCTGGCAGACCGAGGGTGTGCAGGCCCGCATCGAGCGCCCCGGCCTGCTGCAGGCCGCCGGCGACAACGCCGCCCAGCGCGCCATTGCGCTGGGCCCCGAGCCGCTGATCGGCGCGCAGCGCATCGTGCTGCAGCTGGGTGATCGGCAGGTGCTGCTGGTCACCGACGGCCTGGCGCCGTTTGCGGTGATGGCGGCCGACAACGCCGCGCCCCCCGCCCGATGAGCACGAGCGCGCGCGGCTTCACGCTGGTGGAGGTGCTGGTGGCGCTGGCCATCGTGGCCATTGCGCTGGGTGCCGGGCTGCGTGCCTCGGGCGCGGTGACCCAGAACGCGCAGCGCCTGACCGATGTCACCGCGGCCCAGTGGTGCGCCGACAACGCGCTCACCGAGATGCGCCTGGCGCGGCAGTTTCCGGGCGTGGGCGAGGCCGAGTTCCAGTGCCAGCAGCTGGGTCGCGACTACCGCGGCCGGCTGCGCACCCAGGCCACGCCCAACCCCAACTTCCGCCGCGTCGACGCGGTGGTGCTCGACGACGCCGGCCGGGTGCTGGTGACCCTGTCCACCGTGCTCGGCCGCAGCTGATGGCGCACCGGCCCGCCGCGGCGCTGCCGCCTGTCCTGCGTCCGCCGCGCCGCCTGCCAGCGGCGCGCGGCCGCGGCTTCACGCTGGTGGAGGTGCTGGTGGCGCTGTTCATCATGGCGGTGATTGCCGGCATCGGCTGGCAGGGCATCGCCACCATGGCGCGCTCGCGCGAGGTGGCCGACGAGGCCACCCAGCGCACGCTGCGCCTGTCGGCGCTGGTCGGCCAGTGGGAGCAGGACCTGCAGGCCGTCTACGACAGCCCGCTGGTGCCGGGCCTGGCCTTTGACGGCGGCACGCTGCGCCTGGTGCGGCGGGTTGATGGCCAGGGCGCCGCCGGCGGCGTGCAGGTGGTGGCCTGGACCCTGCGCAGCGAGGTCTGGCGGCGTTGGGCCGGCCCGGTGGTGCAGCGCAGCGACGCCCTGCAGCAGGCCTGGATGGCCAGCTTCCAGCTGCAGGGCCCCGAGCCCGGCCAGCTGCGCCTGCTGGATGGCGTGAGCGCCTGGCAGGTGTACTTCTGGCGCGGCCAGGGCTGGAGCAATGCCCAGTCCACCGGCGACCTGAGCGTGGTCACGCCACCGGCCACCGGGGCATCCGGCGCCACCGCCACCACCGCACGCACCCGCCTGCCCGGCGCCGTGCGCATGCAGCTCACGCTGCCCGAGGGCATGTTGACCCGCGACGTGCAGCTGGCGCCGCAACAGCCATGAGCAGCCGCCGCAACGCCGCCCGGCCCACCGCCGCCGCTGCCGCCGCCCCGCGGCCCCGCGCCCGTGTGCCCTGCGCCCCCGTGCCCCGTGCCGCCCGCGCGCCGCGGGTGCGGGGCGCCGCCCTGCTGGTGGCGATGCTGCTGCTCACCGTGGTGGCCACGCTGGCCAGCGGCATGGTGTGGCTGCAGTGGAAGGCGGTGCAGGTCGAAAGCGCAGAGCGCGGCCGCGCGCAAAGCGCCTGGATCTTGAACGGCGCGCTCGACTGGGCGCGCCTGATCCTGCGCGAGGACGCCCGTTCGGGCCGCCCCACCAGCCTCAACGAACCCTGGGCCACGCCGCTGGCCGAGGCGCGGCTGTCGAGCTTTCTGTCGGCCGACCCCAGCCAGGCGGGCGACAACGATGTGGAGGCCTTTCTGGCCGGCAGCATCGTCGATGCCCAGTCGCGCTACAACCTGCGCAAGCTGATTGCCGAGGGCAAGATCGTGCCGGCGCAAAAAACCGTGCTGGAACGCCTGTGCCAGAACGGCGGCCTGTCGCCCAGCGTGGCCACGCTGCTGTCCAGCGGCCTGCTGGCCGCCTGGGCCAGCGGCGCGGCCAGTGCAGACGGCAGCAGCAGCAGCAGCAGCGCCCCGCTGGCGCCGCAGACCGTGGCCGACCTGGCCTGGCTGGGCGTGGACGCCGAAAGCCTGCGCCGACTGGCACCGCTGGTCACGCTGCTGCCCGAGGTCACGCCGGTCAACCTCAACACCGCGCCGCGCGAGGTGCTGGCGGCCGTGATTCCCGGCCTCGACCTGGGCGGCGCCGACCGCCTGGTGCAGGCGCGCCAGCGCCGCGCCTTCCACGATGTGGCCGAGGCCGCGCAGCAACTGGGCGGCCAGATCACGCTGCCGGCGGGCGATGTGGAGGTCAAGTCGCAGTACTTCGAGGTGACCGGCCGCATGCGCCTGGCCGAGCGCGTGCTGGAAGAAGTCTCGCTGGTGCGGCGCAACGGCCTGGAGGTGCTGACCGTACATCGCGAGCGCAAGGCCCGCTTCGCCGAGGATATCCGCCGATGAAGCGCAACAGTGCTGCGACACAATGCCGCGCCAACCCGGCTGGCCGGACGCCCGGCACCGTGCCGGGCGCCGCGCATGGAAGGTCTGCTGTCCCGATGTCGAAGAGCCCCTGCTGAGATGCCGCAACTCGTGATCCTGCTGCCGCTGCGGCCGCGCGATGGCGCGCCGGCCGATGCCGCCGTGGCCGGCCCCGCGGGCGCTGCCGAATACGCCTGGGCGCTCAGCGCCGATGGCCTGAGCCTGACCCGCCACGGCCGCTCGGCGCCGGCCGACCTGCCCGCGGCCGACAGCGTGGTGGCGGTGCTGGCGGCACCCGATGTCGCCTGGCATCACCCCAAGCTGCCCAAGGCCCCCGCGGCCCGGCTGCGGGCGGCGCTTGGCGGCCTGCTCGAAGACCAGCTGCTCGAAGACGACGAGACCGTGCACCTGGCCGTGGCGCCGGGCGCCAGTGCCGGTGCGCCGGCCTGGGTGGCGGCACTGAACAAGCCCTGGCTGCAGGCCCAGCTGGCCACGCTGGCGGCGGCCGGCCGGGTGGTGGGCCGGGTCGTGCCGGCGCACTGGCCGCGCGAAGCCGAGGCGGCCACCGACGGCGCCGACAGCACCGACACCGCGCCGCCCCAGGCCCATGTGTTTGCCGCCCATGTGTTTGCAGCCCAGGCGTATGCCGCCGATGGCCTGGCCGCCGATGCCGCCCCGGCCACCCTGGCCGGCACCGGCGTGGCCACCCCCGAGACCCTGGCCTGGCTGGCCTGCCATGAGGCCGGCACGCCGCTGTGCCTGCCGCTGGCTGGCAGCCTGGCCAATGCCTGGCTGACCCAGGCCCGCACCCGCGGCCTGCAGCTCAGCGCCACGCCGGCGGCCGTCACGCTGGCCGAGCACGCGCTGGCCCAGGCCGGCGGCGGCGGCGCCCCGGCGGTGGCGGTGCTCAGCGAGGCCGAGCAGGCGCTGGCCGCGCTGCGCTCGGGCTGGCAGCTGCTGCAGTTCGATCTGGCGCCGCGCCACCGCGGCCTGCGCGCCGCCGGCGAGCTGTGGCAGCTGTGGCGCGGCCCGGCCTGGCGCCCGGCGCGCCTGGGTCTGGCGGCGCTGCTGGGCGTGCAGCTGCTGGGGCTCAACGCCTGGGCCTGGCAGCAGCGCCAGGCGCTGGCCGAGCAACGCGCCAGTGCCGACAGCCTGCTGCGCAGCGCCCATCCGCAGGTGCGCGCCATCCTCGATGCCCCGGTGCAGATGCGCCGCGAGACCGAGTTGCTGCGCGAGCGCGCCGGCGTGGCCGGCGACGGCGACCTCGAAACCCTGCTCGCCGCCACCGCCGCCGCCTGGCCCGACGGCGCAGCACCGGCCAGCCAGCTGCGCTTCGAGCCCGGCCGGCTGAGCCTGGCCGCGCCCGGCCTGGCACCGCCGCAGCTGGCCCAGCTGCGCCAGCGCCTGCAGCTCACCGGCTGGACGGTCGAGCCGCTCGAAGGCCGGCTGGTGGTGCAACGCGGCCGCGTCGGGGCCCCCGCCACCACCGATGCCACCACCGAGGCCGCCGCCGCCGAGGCCGCCGCCCCTGGAGCCCGCCCATGAGTCCGCCCATGAGCCCCCCGAGCCAGCCCCGCAACGCGGCCGGCGGTGCCGGCGCCGCCAGCCATGCGGTCAGCGCCGCGCTGGCCCCGGCGCGCGCCGCCGCCCAGGCCCAGTGGGCCCGCCTGGCGCCGCGCGAGCGCCAGCTGGTGCGCGTGGCCGCGCTGCTGGTGGCGGTGGCCCTGCTGTGGTTCGTGGCCATCGCCCCGGCCTGGCGCACGCTGCGCGAGCTGCCGCCGCAGCGCGCCGCCCTGGAAGCCCAGCTGCAGCAGATGCAGGCCCAGGCCCGCGAGGCCCAGGCCCTGCGCGCCGTGGCCCCGGTGCCCGCCGAGCAGGCCCAGGCGGCGCTCGAGGCCGCGGCCCAGCGCCTGGGCCCGCAGGCCCGCCTGGTGGCCCAGGGCGCGCAGCGCTCGGTGCTCACGCTGCAGGGCGCCGACGGCGCGCAGCTGGCGGCGTTTCTGGGTGAAGCCCGGGCCGGCGCGCGGGCCCGCGTGCTCGAAGCCACGCTCAGCCAGAGCGCCCCGGGCCGCTACGACGGCAACCTGATCCTCGCCGTGGGGGCCGCCCCGTGATCTGGCCCGGCCGCACGGGCCGCGCCGCCAGCCCGCACCCGGCCCCGCTGGCCGGCACGCTGGCGCTGCGCGACGCCGGCCGCTGGCGCCGCCAGCAACATGCCGGCCGGCGCTGGGCCGCCTGGGGCCTGGCGCTTGGCGCCGTGCTGGGCGCGGCCACGCAGGCCCCGGCGCAATGGCTGGCCGAGGCGCTGCAGCAAGCCACCGCCGGCCGGCTGCTGCTGGCCCAGGCCGAGGGCAGCGTGTGGCAGGGCAGCGCGGTGCCGGTGCTCACCGGCGGCCCCGGCAGCCGCGATGCCGCGGCCCTGCCCGGCCGCCTGCACTGGCAGCTGCGGCCCGGCTGGCGCGGCCTGCAGTTGAGCGCCCGCCACGACTGCTGCCTGAACGGCACGCTGCAGGCCCGGCTGGCACCCGGCTGGTCGGGCTGGACCGTCACGCTGGACGGCCGGGCCGACGGCCAGCCGCTGGGCCGCTGGCCGGCCACCTGGCTGGCCGGCCTGGGCACGCCCTGGAACACGCTGCAGCTCGGCGGCCTGCTGCAGCTCAGCACGGCCGGGCTCACGCTGCAATCGGCCCAGGGCCGGCTGCAGGTGGCCGGCACGCTGGCGCTCGAGCTGCACGACACGCAGTCGCGCCTGTCGCCGCTGCCGGTGCTGGGCAGCTACCGGCTGAGCCTCGAGGGTGGATCGGCGGGCACCCCGCCCGGTGCCGCCCCCGGCCAGCCTCCGGCACCGCCCACGCCGCCGCAGGCCCTGCTGCGCCTGGAAACCCTGGACGGCCGCCAGCCCAGCGCCCTGCGCCTGAACGGCAGCGGCCACTGGAGCGGGGCGCGGCTGCGTTTTCGCGGCCAGGCCGAGGCCGCGCCCGGCCAGGACGGGCCGCTGGCCAACCTGCTCAACATCATCGGCCGGCGCCAGGGGGCGCTGTCCGTCATTTCGATCGGATGACCATGACCTCGCGAGCCCACCGAACGGCCGGCGCGGCAGCCCGGCAGCCCACCCGGCCGCAGCGCGCCGTGCTGCTGCCCACGCTGCTGGCCCTGGCCTGCGCGGCGCTGCCGCCCTTGCCCGCCGCCGCCCAGCCCGCCGGCCTGCCGCAAGCCGGCGATGCCGCGCCCGCCACCGGCGCCGCCAACCGCCGCAGCGGCCGCAGCGCGCCGGTGACGCTGAACTTCGTCAATGCCGACATCGAGGCCGTGAGCCGCGCGATGGCGGTGATGATCGACCGCCAGATCCTGGTCGACCCGCGCGTCAAGGGCGTGGTGTCGGTGTACAGCGAGCAGCCGGTGTCGGTGGCCGAAGGCTGGCGGCAGTTTCTGGCCGCGCTGCGCGGCCTGGGCTTTGCCGTGGTCGACAGCGCCGGCCTGCTGAAGGTGGTGCCCGAGGCCGATGCCAAGCTGCAGACCGGCACCGTGAGCGTGGGCGCCGTGACCCCGCGCGGCGACCAAGTGATGACCCAGGTGTTCCGGCTGAACTACGAGAACCCGAACAACCTGGTGGCCGTGCTGCGGCCGCTGATCAGCCCGAACAACACCATCAACGCCAACCCCGGCAACAACACGCTGGTGGTCACCGACTACGCCGACAACCTGACCCGGCTGGGCAAGATCATCGCGGCGCTCGACCAGCCGGCGTCCACCGACATCGAGGTGGTGCCGCTCAAGCACGCCATCGCCTCCGACCTGGCCGCGCTGGTGCAGAAGCTGGGCGATGCCGGCACCGCCGCGGTGCCGGGCGCACCGGCCACCGGCGGCGGGGTGTCGGTGACGGCCGACTCGCGCAGCAATGCGCTGATCGTGCGCGCTGCCAACCCGGCGCGCCTGGCCGCGCTGCGCGCGCTGATCGAGCGGCTCGACACACCCGGCGTGGGCGGCCCGGCCGGCCTGATCCATGTGGTGTACCTGAAGAACGCCGATGCCGCCAAGCTGGCCACCGTGCTGCGCGCGGCCTTCGGCGGCGGCTCGGGCGGCGGCGGCAGCAGCAGCAGCGGCGGGGGCAGCAGCCTCAGCGGCCTGGGCGCGGCCACCAGCGGCGGCATCAGCGCCGGCAGCCTGGCCACCGCCGGCCAGTCGGGCAGCGGCAGCGCCGTGGCCACCACGCCGCTGTCGGCCTCGGCCCAGCCGTCCACCGGCGGCTTCATCCAGGCCGACCCGGCCACCAACTCGCTGGTGATCACCGCGCCCGAGCCGCTGTACAAGCAGATCCGTGCGGTGATCGACCAGCTCGACGGCCGCCGCGCGCAGGTGTACGTGGAGTCGATGATCGTCGAGATGGACGCCAAGAAGGCGGCCGAGTTCGGCTTCCAGTGGCAGGGCCTGCTGGGCAGCAACGGCGACCGCTACGGCCTGGTGGCCGGCACCAACTTCGGCACCACCACCAACATCATCAACCTGTCGGGCCTGGCCAGCGCCAGCTCGGTGACGGCCACCGCCGCCGTCAACGGCCTCAACCTGGGCCTGTTGCAGAAGGTGAACGGCGTCTACACGCTGGGCGCACTGGCGCGCTTTCTGGAAGGCGTGGACGGCACCAACATCCTCAGCACACCCAACCTGGTGGCGCTGGACAACGAGGAGGCCAAGATCGTCGTCGGCCAGAACGTGCCCTTCGTCACCGGCAGCTTCACCAACACCGGCAGCAGCAGCACCAGCGTGAGCCCCTTCACCACGGTGGAGCGCAAGGACGTGGGCCTGACGCTGAAGATCAAGCCGCAGATCGGCGAGGGCGGCGTGGTGCGCATGAACGTGTACCAGGAGAACTCCAGCGTGGTGGGCACCTCCACCACCAACACCAACGGCCCCACCACCAACAAGAACGCGCTCGAGACCACCGTGGTGGTCGACGACGGCAGCATCATGGTGCTGGGCGGCCAGATGAAGGAGGAGTACACCGGCAGCCAGAGCAAGGTACCGCTGCTGGGTGACCTGCCCTACGTGGGCGCGATGTTCCGCAGCGAGAGCCGCGAACGCAAGAAGACCATGCTGCTGGTGTTCTTGCGCCCGGTGGTGATCCGCGACGCGGCCACCGCGCAGGCGCTCAGCATCGACCGCTACGAGGCCATCCGCGCCCGCCAGCTCGAGGCCCAGCCCAAGCCCAACCCGATGCTGCCGGTGGAAGACGGCGGCGTGCTGCCCGAGCTGCCCGCCAAGTCGGTCCCGGCCAGGCCGGCAGCCCCGACCACGCCCTGAGCGGCGACCCGAGACGCACCCCGATGGCCACCCGCCACCCCCTGCCCTACGCCTTTGCCAAGGCGAATACCGTGCTGCTGGAAGACGGCGGCCCCGAGCGCGTGCTGTGGTCGGCCGAGTCCAGCCCAGGCGCGGCCATTGCCGAGGTGCTGCGCCTGCACACCGTGCACCGCGTCGAGCGCGTGCCCACGCCGGCCCTGGCCGAACGCATTGCCGCGGCCTATGCCGGCGCCGAATCGAGCGCCGCCGCGGTGGTGGGCGAGGTCGAGAGCGCGGTCGACCTGGGCCGCCTGCTGCAAGACCTGCCGGCGGTGGAAGACCTGCTCGAGGCCGCCGACGACGCGCCCATCATCCGCATGCTCAACGCCTTGCTGACGCAGGCCGCGAAGGATGGCGCCAGCGACATCCACATCGAGGCCTACGAGCGCAGCAGCTCGGTGCGCTTTCGGGTCGACGGCACGCTGCGCGAGGTGGTGCAGCTCAACCGCGCGCTGCACGCCGCGCTGATCAGCCGGCTGAAGATCATGGCCGAGCTCGACATTGCCGAGAAGCGCCTGCCGCAGGACGGCCGCATCTCGCTGCGCATTGGCGGCCGCGCCATCGACGTGCGCGTGTCCACCCTGCCCAGCGCGCACGGTGAGCGGGCGGTACTGCGCCTGCTGGACAAGACCGAATCGAAATTCACCCTCGAGGCCCTGGGCATGAGCGGCCAGGTGCTGGGCGAGTTCGACCGCCTGGTGCACCAGCCGCACGGCATCGTGCTGGTCACCGGCCCCACCGGCTCGGGCAAGACCACCACGCTGTACGCCAGCCTGGGCCGCATCGACACCGCCAGCACCAATGTGCTGACGGTGGAAGACCCGGTCGAATACGAGCTGCCCAACATCGGCCAGACCCAGGTCAACGCCAAGATCGACCTGACCTTCGCCAAGGCCCTGCGCGCCATCCTGCGGCAAGACCCCGACGTGATCATGATCGGCGAGATCCGCGACTTCGAGACCGCGCAGATCGCCATCCAGGCCAGCCTCACCGGCCACCTGGTGCTGGCCACGCTGCACACCAACGATGCGCCCAGCGCCGTGACGCGCCTGATCGACATGGGCGTGGAGCCCTACCTGCTGTCCAGCAGCCTGCTCGGCGCGCAGGCGCAGCGCCTGGTGCGCAAGCTGTGCGGCGCCTGCAAGCGCCAGGATGCGCAGGGCCGCTGGCACCCGGTGGGCTGCCCGGCCTGCGGCCACAGCGGCTACAAGGGCCGCACCGGCGTGTACGAGCTGATGGTGGTGGACGATGCGCTGCGCGAGCTGATCCACAACCGCGCCTCGGATGCCGAGGTGGCCGCCGCCGCGCGGGCCAACGGCTACCTCACGATGCGCGAGGACGGCGAGCGCCTGGTGGCCGAGGGCATCACCTCGGCCGAAGAGGTGATCCGCGTGACGCGGGACTGAGCGCTGCCGATGCTGCTGGCAGGCACCCGCATGCGGCCTGCGCACCCGGCGCGCCGCTCACTCGGCCAGGAAGGCGCGCACCACCGCCACGCTGCGCTCGGGCCGGTCGTTGAACATGAAGTGACCGGCCTGCGCAATTTCCACCAGCCGCACCTGGCTGAAGTGCCGCAGGTGCCGCCGCTGATAGGCCGCGCCGTGCAGCCGGTTGCAGGCCCCGGTGACGAACAGCGTGGGGCCGGGCCAGGGCTGGTCGCCCGGGCGGAAATCCAAGCTTGCGGCCCAGGCCGGATCGTCCAGCATGCGGCCCAGCGTGGCCTGGAAGGCCGGCGAACCGCCACGCCAGGCCTGCAGCGGTGGCAGTCGGCCGTCGCACAGCGCGTCGGGGCCCTGCATCAGCAGCAGCGCCTGCTGCAAAAACCAGTCGTCGCGCGCCCAGGCGTCGCCGTCGCTGCGCACGAACCACTTGGCCACCCAGGCACGGGCAAAGCCCCACACCACGCGCCAGCCCGGCCAACCCCCGCCGCTGGCGCCGAAGTCGGCCAGCGCGTCGGCATCCAGAAAGCCCGGCTCGGCCAGCACCAGACGCCCCACCTTGACCGGGTGCGCACCGGCATAGGCCGAGGCCAGCATGGCGCCCCAGGAGTGGCCAAGCAGGTGCACCCGGCGCCCCTGGCCGAAGTGATCGACAAAGGCGTCCAGGTCGGCCAGGTAGGCCGCTACCGTGATGCCCTCGGCCGGCACGCGTGGCGACAGGCCGCTGCCGCGCTGGTCATAAAACACCACGCGGTACTGGTCGGCCAGTTCCGCAAGGCCCTGCAGGTAGCGGTAGTCGGCACCGGGGCCGCCGTGCAGCACGATCAGCACCGGCCGCGCCGGGTCGCCATGTGCCTCGGCATGGAAGCGGTAGCCACGCAGCGTCACGGCGGGCAGCGATGGATCGTGCTCGGTCGTGCGCGGCACACCGTCGGCGTGGGCACAGGCCGCCAGGGTCAGCCACAGGGCAAGGATGCGGGCGAGAAAAGACATGTCAGGCGCGTGCGGTGGACAACATGCCCCCATGCTTCGTGATGGCGCCGCCGCCCGCGACAACATCGGATAACGCGGCTCGGCCGGACGCCACGGCCGCCACCGACGAGCACCAGGCCGTGCTGCACATCGCCGCCAGCCTGGCGCCGCTGACCGCAGACGACCACGCCGCCTTCGCGCCGGTGCTGCAGGCCTTGCGCTTTCGCAGCCTGGCCGCCGGCGAGGCACTGCTGCACATGGGCGAGCCGGGTGAGCGCGAGTTCTTCGTGCTGCACGGCATCATCAGCACCTGGGTTGGCGATGCCCAGGGCCGTGCGGTGACGCTGGCGCTGCACGAGGGGCCCACCGCGCTGCCCCCGGCGGTGGGCCGCGTGGCGCAGCAGTGCTCGCGCGTGCACTGCCAGGCGCTCACGCCCGCGCGCGTGGCCGAGTTTCCAGCCGCCACGCTGCTGGACTGCATGCTGCGCCACCCGGCCATCCAGCGCTGGGGTGATGGCGTGCTGCGCGCCGAGCTGCTGCGCCGCGCCGACCGCGAGTGGGCGCTGGCAGCCCTGCCGGCAGCGCAGCGGCTGGCACAGTTCCGCAGTCAGTTTCCGGGACTGGAAGAGCGCATTGCGCACCGCCACATCGCCAGCTATCTGGGCATCACGCCGGTCAGCCTGAGCCGGCTGCGCGCCCAGGCGCGCCCGCGCTGAGCCAGCACCCCACCCGTCATCCTCTCTGTCTGCAAACTCCCGGATACTTCCGCTCCTATGCCCGCCTACACCTACGAAGCGCTCGATGCCGACGGCAAGGCCCGCAAGGGCATCGTCGAGGCCGAGAACGCCAAGGCCGCGCGCGGCCAGCTGCGCGGCCAGGGCCTGGTGCCGATGGGCGTGGCGCTGGTGGCCGCCGGCCAGCAGCGCGCCGAGGGTGCGCCGCGCCCGCTGTTCCAGCGCCGGGTGTTCAACCGCAGCGGCCTGGCGGTATGGACCCGCCAGCTCGCCGGCCTGGTGGCGGCCGGCCTGCCGCTCGAGCGCGCGCTCACCGCCTTGTCCGACGAGGCCGAAGACCCCGGCCAGCGCGAGCTGGTGGCCCACCTGCGCGCCGAGGTCAACGGCGGCTCGGCCTTTGCCCGCGCGCTGGGCGGCTCGCCGCGCGAGTTTGACGAGGTCTACCGCGCCGTGGTGGCCGCCGGCGAGCAGAGCGGCGCGCTCGGCCCGGTGCTCGAACGCCTGGCCGACGACCTGGAAGAGCGCCAGGCGCTCAGCGCCAAGCTGCTGGGCGCGGCGCTGTACCCGGCCATCGTGTCGCTGGTGGCGCTGGGCATCGTGATCATCCTGGTCACCTACGTGGTGCCGCAGGTGGCCGGCGTGTTCAGCAGCACCAAGCAGGCGCTGCCCACCATCACCGTGGCCATGCTGGCCATCAGCGCCTTCGTGCGCCAGTGGGGCTGGCTGGTGGTGCTGGCGCTGGCCGGTGGCGGCGTGGCGCTGGCCATGGCCTTGCGCTCGGAGGCCTTCCGCCAGCGCTTTGACGCCGCCTGGCTGCGCCTGCCGCTGCTGGGCCGGCTGGCGCGCGGCTACAACGCGGCGCGTTTTGCCGGCACGCTGGCCATGCTGGCGAACGCCGGTGTACCGATCCTGAAGGCCTTGCAGGCGGCGGCCGAAACCCTGGGCAACCGCGCCTTGCGCGCCGATGCGCTGGATGCGCTGGCCCAGGTGCGCGAAGGCGCGCCGCTGGCCGCGGCGCTGGCGGCCAAGAAGCGCTTTCCGGGCCTGCTGGCCATGTTTGCCCGCCTGGGCGAACAGACCGGCCAGCTGCCGCAGATGCTCGACCGCGCCGCGCGCCAGCTGGCCGGCGAGGTGCAGCGCCGCGCCATGGCCCTGGCCACGCTGCTGGAGCCGCTGCTCATCGTGGCCATGGGCGGCATCGTGATGCTGATCGTGCTGGCGGTGATGCTGCCGATCATCCAGCTCAACAGCTGGGTCAGGTAGTCCCCCCCCCCCCCGATGCGGCTGCGCGGCCTGTCCCCCTGGGGACGGGGTGGGCGTGCGGCGCGGCGCGGGTCTTGCTACGCTTGAACCGAGTCAATTGCCAGGCCGAAGCCGGGTTGATCGCGGGATCGACGGCGCGGCGGGCTGGCAAGGTGCATTCATCGTTCGTGGAGGTGTGCATGGCCCGCATGTCGTCGTCATCGACCGAGTTGGTCGCCATTGCGTCGCAACCCGGCATCCCGATCGCCCAGATGCGCCCGGTGTACCGCTGCGCCGATGTGCAGAAGCGCCTGCACAAGCTGCCGCCCAAGGAGCACGAGACCCTGCGCAGCACCTACGAGCGCATGCTCGAAAAAGGCGCCGAGCGGTTTCAGGTCAAGCCCTCGGGCCTGCCGGCCATGGCCCACCTGTACGACGAGCTGCCCAACTTCCACGAGGTGCTCGACGACATCCGCCGCCAGCTGGCGCTGTGCCACGACAGCCGCGACGCGCTCGAGATCACGCCGATGCTGCTGCTGGGCCCGCCGGGCGTGGGCAAGACCCACTTTGCGCGCGAGGTGGCGCAGCTGCTGGGCACCGGCATGGGCTTTGTGTCGATGAGCTCGCTGACCGCCGGCTGGGTGCTCAGCGGTGCCAGCAGCCAGTGGAAAGGGGCCCGCCCGGGCAAGGTGTTCGAAACCCTGGTGGACGGCCAGTACGCCAACCCGGTGATGGTGGTCGACGAGATCGACAAGGCCCGCGGCGAGCACGCCTACGACCCGCTGGGCGCGCTGTACAGCCTGCTCGAGCACGACACCGCCGGCCAGTTCATCGACGAGTTCGCCGAGGTGCCGGTGGATGCCAGCCAGGTGATCTGGGTGGCCACGGCCAACGACGAGCGCGCCATTCCCGAGCCCATCCTCAACCGGGTGAACGTCTACCAGATCGAGATGCCCGGCCGCGACGCGGCCAGGGCCATCGCGCGGCGCCTGTACCAGGGCATTCGTGCCGAGCACGACTGGGGCCAGCGCTTCCAGCCCGAGCCGGCCGAGGCCGTGCTGGAGCGCCTGGCCGAGCTGGCCCCGCGCGAGATGCGCCGTGCCTGGATGACCGCCTTCGGCAATGCCCGCCTGGCCGGCCGCGACGAGATCCAGGCCGCCGACCTGCCCGGCAGCGGCGGCAAGCGCGGGGCGATGGGCTTTCTGAACTGACACGGTGTGGATGAACCTGCAGCGCGGGCACATGGCGGCCCTGCGCGGCGGTTCCTTCACACCTGGCTGGGCGGCCGCGGGCTAGGTCAGGCCTTGCGAGGCCTGGCCGCGCCGAAGCGTGTGGCGCCCGGCCTGCTTGCCGGCGTACATCGCGGCATCGGCGCGCTTGAGCAGGTCGTCGGCCTCGTGGCCGTCGTGCGGCGCCAGCGCAAAGCCGATGGTCAGGCCCACGTGGCAAGACTGGCCGGCCACGGCAAAGGGCTGGCGAAAGGCGTCCAGCAGCTTGCGGCCGATGAGTTGCGCCTCGGCCTCGCCGGCCAGGCCCGAGGCCACGATCACGAACTCGTCGCCGCCCAGGCGTGCCACCAGGTCGCTGTGGCGCAGGTTGCGCTTCAGGCGCTGGCCCACCTGCACCAGCAGCTCGTCGCCGGCATCGTGGCCCAGCCGGTCGTTCACCGGTTTGAAGCCGTCCAGATCGAGCAGAAACACCGCCAGCACCCGCTCGCTGCCGGCACGCGCATCGGCCCGGCTGGCGGCCAGCGCGGCGGCCAGCGCCTGGTTGAGCCCGCGCCGGTTGGGCAGGCCGGTCAAGGCATCGGTGTAGGCCAGCGACTCGAGCGCCTGGCGTTCCACCTCGGTGCGCTCGGCATCGCGACGCACCCCTTCGATGCGCAGCGCCAGGATGCGCGTCCACACCACCATCTCGACCACCGAGGCCAGCTGGAACAGGTGCTGCGTCCAGTAGGTCACCGGCAGCAGGCCGCGCAGCAGGCCGGCGATGCACAGCGCGCCGGCCATGTAGGCGCTCCAGCCCAGCAGCAGGAACAGCGCCCCGCGGTCGCCGCTGCGGGCCAGGCGGTAGGCCGCCGGGATGGCGATCAGCATCGGCAGCGGGCCCAGCAGCGTGGCCGTGGCCTGGGTGAGCCGGTAGTCCAGCGCACCGGCCAGCGAAGCCACCAGGCCCAGTGCCGACAGCGCGGCCACGGCCAGCAGCCCGCGGTGCGTCCAGGGGTTGCGCTCGCGTGTGCGCAGCGCCCCGGCCACGAACAGGCCGCCGCCCGCCAGCGCCAGCAAGATGGCCTGCGGCGCGATCTTGTCCAGCGCCCCGGATTGCTCGCTCCACAGGTGCTGCTGGCCGATGCCGAAGTAGGCGATGAAGAAGGTGGTCACGCCCACCAGCAGCACGGCGTAGTACAGAAACAGCGCCTCGCGCAGGCTCACCCAGTGCGACAGGCTGTACAGCAGCAGCGCCACCGCCACGCCGATCAGCAGGCCCTGCTGCAGCTGCATGCTGCTTTCATGGTCCTGGAAGGCATCGGGCTTGACCAGCGAGATCGGCAGCACCATCGAGCTGGTGGTCTGCACCCGCAGCAGCAGCTCGTAGCGCACGCCGGGCTCCAGCGCCAGGCGCAGCGCATGCGGGCGGGCCCGCACCGGACGCTCGGCATAGGGCAGCAGGTTGCCCAGCTGGCGCTCCAGCACCGGCATGCCGTCGCGCAGCAGCGTGACGCGCAGATCGTTCAGCGGCGGGTAGTCAATGTTGAGCAGCCACTGGCCATCGCCCTGGGCCACCTGCAGCGGCAGCAGCAGCCACACCGTGTCGCGGCGCACGCCCAGGTTGCCGGCGGGGCCGCCGGGCGGGCGAAAGTCGGGCCGGCGCTGCAGCGCCTGGTCACGGCTCAGCCGGTGCTCGGGGTCGGACAGCAGGCGCACGGCGGGCCAGGCGGCGATGTCGGGGCGCCGGTCGTCGAGCACCAGCGCGGGTGCGCTGCCGGCCCATGCGGGCGCTGGAGAGCCCAGGCCGGCCCATGCGGGCGCGGCGTGCCCCTCGGCCGCCACCACGGCGCCGATCAGGCCCAGCCAGCACAGCAGGCAGGCCACCACCCGACCGGCGGCGCGCCAGGCCCGGGCCCCTGCGCCCGCGCCGGCCTGGATGGCCGCGCCAGGCGCCGCCACGCGGCCGCTCGACCGCTGGGTCGGCCGGGCGTGGCTCGGGGCATGGTGGGGCAGGCTCGGGGGCATGGCATGGCTGGCCCGCAACTGCCCCGGGCGATTCGCATCTGACTGGTGGCCCTGTGTATCGGCCCGTCCGCGGCCAACTTGAACCTGGCCCTTCTCCCCTGCATTCACGGGGTTTGCCGGCTCGGCAACGCGCCCGCCGGGCCGGGTGTCACTGGATATTCATCGGCACTGCCTACCGTCGGGGCACCGGGACTCGAAGCACCCGGATCGATCAACGCCGCTGGAGTCAGCCCCATGTTCAAGCACCTTCTCGCCCTGGCCGCCGCGGCCGCCGTGGCACTTCCGGCTCAGGCCGCCCTGAATACCGGCGACATCGCCTTCACCGCCTTCAACGCCGATGAAGACGGCTGGAGCCTGGTGACCTTCGTGGACATCGCGGCCGGCACTCAGATCTTCTTCTCGGACAGCACCGCGACCAGTGCCACCACCATCGGCACCGGCGAGTCCTCGTTCAGCTGGAACACCGGCGCCAGCGTGATCTCGGCCGGCACGGTGGTGCGCTTCTCGGCCATCGACGCGACCACCCGCGCGGCCTCGGTGGGCAGCTTCAGCGTCATCCACGGCAGCAACCTCGGCCTGAGCGCCACGGCCGAGACGGTCTACGCCTTTCTGGGCAGCAGCGCCACCTCGGTGGGCACCATGCTGACGGCCGTGTCGTCGGAAGCCAATGCCAACGCGCTGACCGCCGTGGGCCTGACCGCCGGCACCAACGCCGTCAAGCTGACCAGCAGTGCCGACTTCGCCGGCTACACCGGCGCCCGCACCGGCGCCGCCAGCTTTGCGGCCTACCAGCCGCTGGTGAACAACGCCGCCAACTGGGCCATCAACGTGGGTGGCAATGGCGTTGGCGTGGTGCCCGACACCACCGTGTTCGCCCCGGTGCCCGAGCCCGAAAGCCATGCGCTGATGCTGGCCGGCCTGGTGGGCCTGGGCTTCATCGCCCGCCGCCGCCGCGGCTGAGTGGCGGGCAAACCGCCCTACTCTAGCCTGACCAAACGGTCAATTTCGGGCATGCACGCCCCGGGTTCAAGGGGCCCGCGTGGCGCGGCTTCTGCATGACGGAAGCGACGATGCGGTGATCGGGTGACGGCGCCCCACGAAGGCGCGCCTCCCGGCACCGCATCGCGTTTTTCCACACACCACCGGAGTGCATTGCATGAAGAAGTTGCTGCCCGTCACCGCTGCGCTGTTTGCCGCCGCCTCGCTGTCCCTGCCCGCCCAGGCGCTGACGCTGGTGCAATGGGATTTCGAGACGCCGTTCGCCGACCTCAACAACGCCACCGCGTCGCCCGCGGTGGCCGCCTCCACCGGCAGCGGCACGGCCAGCGGCTACCACGCCTCTGCCGCCACCGACTGGACGACGCCGGTCGGCAATGGCTCGGCCAACGCCATGAGCAGCAACACCTGGGCGGTGGGCGACTACTACCAGTTCAGCTTTGCCACCACCGGCCACGCCGACATGCTGCTGAGCTTTGACCAGACCGGCAGCGGCACCGGCCCGCGCAGCTTCGCGCTGGCCTACAGCACCGACGGGGTGAGCTTCAGCACCTTCGGCAGCTACGTGGTGCTGATCAACAGCTCGCCCAACCCGGTGTGGAGCGCGTCCTCCGTCTCGAGCGTGTACTCGTTCAGCTTCGACCTGTCGGCCGTGTCGGCACTCGACAACCAGGGCCTGGTCGTCATCCGCCTGGTCGACACCGCCACGACCTCGACCAGCGGCGGTGTGGTCGGCGCTGGCGGCACCAGCCGTATCGACAATGTCACCGTGGCCATGGCCCCGGTGCCCGAACCCGCCTCCTACGCCCTGCTGCTCGGCGGCCTGGCCGCCATCGGCCTGCTGGCCCGCCGCCGCAGCCGCCGCTGAAGCGCCTGCGCGCCAAGGCGATCCCTTCACCTGATCCACCCCACCTCCCCATGAGCTCACGCCAACTCCCGCCTTCGTCGCCCCGCCGTCTGCTGGCCAGCTTGTCGCTGGCCCTGCCGCTGGTCATGCTGGCCGATACCGCCTCGGCCGCGGTGCTGATCAGCCAGGTCTATGGCGGCGGCGCTGCCACCTCCGGCAGCCCGTCGTACAAGCACGACTACATCGAGTTGCGCAACACGGGCGCCGAGGCGGTGTCGCTGAGCGGCCTGTCGCTGCAGTACGGCTCGTCCACCGGCACGGGCAGCTGGAGCTCGCTGAGCCTGTCGGGCACGATCCCGGCCCATGGTTTCTTCCTGGTGCGCACCAACACCACCGGCACGCTGGGCGCCGACCTGCCCACGCCGGACCTGTCGGCCACCAACGGCCTGAACCTCAGCGCCAGCAACGGCAAGGTGGCGCTGGTGAACGGCACCTCCGCGCTGTCGGGCGCCTGCCCCACCGCCAATGTGCTCGACCTGGTGGGCTACGGCAGCGCCAACTGCGCCGAAGGCACGGCCACGCCGGCGCTGACCAACATGCTGGCCGCGCTGCGCAGCAACGCCGGCTGCACCGACACCGGCAGCAACTCGGCCGACTTCAGCACCGGCACGCCCGCCGCGCGCAACAGCGCCACCACGGCCACGGCCTGCAGTGGCTCGGGTGGCGGCTCGGGTGGCGGCGGCACCGGCACCACGCCGGTTGACCTGACGATCGGCGCCATCCAGGGCGAATCGGGCACCAGCCCGCATGTGGGCAAGCTGGTCCGCAGCTCGGGCGTGGTGACCAAGCTCACCAACACCGGCTTCTTCATGCAATCGCTCACCGGCGATGGCAACGATGCCACCTCCGACGGCATCCTGGTGTTCACCAGCAGCGCGCCCACGGTCAGCCCGGGCCAGCTGGTGCAGGTGACGGCCACGGTGACCGAATTCGCCACCGGCAGCAGCACCGTCACCGAACTCACCAGCCCCAGCGTCGTCGTGCAGGGCGACGGCTACACCATTGCGCCGACGGCGGTGACGCTGCCGGTGGCCGGCGGCCTCGAGCGTTTCGAAGGCATGCTGGTCACGCTGAGCGGCCCGCTGACGGTGAACCAGAACTACTTCCAGGCGCGCTACGGCCAGCTCACGCTGTCGGCCGGCGGCCGCCTCGAGGTGCCCACCAACCGCCACCGCCCGGGCGCCCAGGCCCAGGCCCTGATGGCCGACAACGCGGCGCGCCGCGTGGTGCTGGACGACGGCAGCTCGCTGCAGAACGTCAACCCCACCGCCTTCACCAGCTTCAACGGCATCGCCGCGGCGCCGCGCGGCGGCGACAGCTTCAGCGCGATCACCGGCGTGATCGACTACGGCCCCTCCACCGCCACCGCCAGCGGCATTGGCGACTACCGCATCCTGCCGCTGAACAACAGCACGCTGACCTACAGCAACAGCCATCCGCGCCTGGCCACGGCACCGGCGGTGGGCGGCAACGTGAAGCTGGCCAGCTTCAATGTGCT